>NZ_JACSWB010000174.1 GCF_016888135.1 Leptolyngbya sp. CCY15150 | reverse complement strand
CAATCAACAACGGCATTTTCGACGTTCCCCTGCAGCTTATTTAGCTAACCTGGAGCAGAAGGCTCTCCAGCTAGTTTTGCCGCCCTAGAAAAAAAGAGAGAGCGACAATCGGCTCTCCCTACCATCAGGGTGCATCTACATAACAAAGTATGGCACCTAAGGGGTGAGGGGTCAAACCCCTCATTCAATATTTCTGGTGTGGATGTGGGTTGCGATCTCTTGAACGTCAGTAGAGGCAAGCTTTTTCAGGCTTTGGGTGAGCTAAAAAAAAGAGCGAAATCTCTTAACGTGTTGTTACAATGCTTGTCCCGCTGAGGCTCGACGGTGAGGTTGGGTGGTGAGGTTGGGTGGGGGCGATCGCTTCCCTTGCTTGGATTTTAATCTCTTTGAGTGGAATTCCCCGGAGTTGGCTGCGGCTGGGGGTGCTGAATAGTAGGATGGTTCCGCAACATTTTGCATGGAGCTTTAGGATTTCTAGCCAGAGCTTCATACTCTAAGTCAGCCTCTAATTTAGCGACACCCTGTGGCTTTTGATGGAATGACCTAGACTTGCTGCCCACCGATTGCGGGCAAAAGGTAGGCATTGGAGCGAACGAGGTGCTGTAGGGGAGATGATGCCCTGACCTACTCCCATACAGCACCGTTATCGTCTACTTCCAGACGTGACAATGCAAAAGCATTTAGCAGCAGATGCGTGACCAGATGTGAGCAGACCTGCGAAGGAAGTTAGGTCAAAAGGCGCAATCAACGGTAGGTATTGCAGATTCTGGGGTAGCTGAACCAGGTGATGAACCTCTAGCTACCAGATTTAAAACTTCATGCAACATGTTGCAGAATCAGGCGTTGCTGATTTCTGAGATGAATCCGTTTCTGAACAGCCCATGATGCAAGGCTTGGTTCAGTGAATTCATTCCTCATCTAAGCAACATCCTGAATCATGCTGCTATTCAGCACAGTACGGTGATTGGCGGCTTTAGGAATTACGTTATAAATCAGATAACTTGATGTTAGTTGATAATGTTAAATCTGGTGAGACACGCCATACATTCAAAGCTTAGGCATTACCCATAGGTCTGTAGCCACCTTGTCAAGGGGACAGCGAAGCGGGGGATCAAAATTGATAGTGTAGCGATCGCCTTGTTAAAGAAGCGCCTTGTTAAAGAAGCGCCTTGTTAAAGAAGCGATCGCCCATCTTAGCTATAAACCAAGATGAGCGATATTACTGTCTAGTAGCTTCACAGAGCTTCTAGCAAGCTCTAGACATAGCTCGTTGCGTATTGGTCGAAAGTTACCCTGTAGGATGTGTTTCCGCTGTATTGATAGACTTGAAGGAAATAGTTGCCTGATAAGTCATATCCGTTGATGGTATCAGCGTTAGTCCCACCCCGGCTAGAGGATCTAAGAACTTCTCCCGCATCTACAACACCGTTATTATTCCTATCGCGTATCAGACGAATGTCTGCATCAGCCGACAAGCCATCCAGTCGGATATTGACGCCTCTGTAGGTGCTGAGAGAGAAGTAGTAGGTATCTGTGGTATCAGTACTGCCGACACCACCACTTAGGATGCGATCGCGTGTTAGATTGCCGACTATCACTTCTTTCGCTAATAAATTACTGGCTGTTCTTGAAGGAGTTGTAGAGATATCTAGATCATACGATACATTTCCATTGCTGCCTGGGGCATACCGAACGGCTTGGGCAAAATAGGTTCCAGCTGTAGCGTTGTAATTAAGGATGTCATCGCGATTACTCCCTGCGGAAGCACTCGTTAGCAGAGCATCACTTGCATCAAATATTCCATTGACGTTGCTGTCTCGATAAAGGCGTAAATCAGCATCATCACCGAGGCTAATGTTATGCAAGCTCAAGTTGATATTGCGAGTGCTGGAAAGGCGAAACTCAAATGTATCGGTTGGATCACTGGTAGTGAGTGAATACCTATTCCGAGAAACGATGTTTGTGCTGACAGTGCCCACATCGTACACAGCAGACAAATCCAAATCGTAGGAGATAGAAGAAACGTTAGAAAAGCGAGAGACTTGGGCTAGGTATCGCCCGCTAGATACTCCAAAGTCAATGACATCATTGCTTGTGCCACCTCGTGTTGATGAAGCTAGCAGCGTGTCGCTAGAATCTAGAAAGCCATTATTGTTGACATCTCGATAGAGACGAATGTCTGCATCTGCCGACAAATCATGCAAAAAAAGTCCGATTCTGCGACTTCCAACTACTTGAAAGGCAAAAACATCTGTGCTATCAAACGTCGTGACGCTATAGTTATTGCGGCTAACAGGGGTGCTAGACAGTGTTCCAAGTGAATAAGTAGCCATAATGATTCTGCAAGGTGAAGGAATAAACAAGAATAAAAGCAGGTTTATGAGCTAAGCAAGATATCCTCTTTACCTTGTTCTTCAGTATATCGACTTGTTCAAGTCAGACCAGACCAAAATCAATGACTGAATCGAAGAATTCGATGTACTAAGAAAGGAGACGAAATAGGAATCATACTTAAGCCAAAACCCCATCGCTGACCTGAAACGACGTTAGAGAAGAGAATGAATAAAATGCTGAAGTCAATAGTTAACTCGTTCACTATCATCATAGCTCTCTGTATATTTCGGGAGAAAGCAACCTTAACATTTAGCAATTTCCGTGTTTTCACTAGAGAGGCTGCGTAGATTCCTAGGGGGCGATCGCCTTCTGCGTTGGTTGTTACGATGCTAAGTTTCTTGAATCTACTGACTATCTTCAATCGGCTGTTATCCCTGCAAATCCATAGTGAAAAGGACTTTGATGAATAATGGTATGAGGTGGAATAGGGGCGAAGGGGCCTGCACTCCTACAAGGAGTGCCGATGAGTTGCTTTATACTTACATTTGCTCAGTCCAACAAAAAGGGGACTCCCTTTTATCTGATCAGTATGCCGATGCGAGATAAGCATTTATGAGCCCAAGAGGAGTAGGACATAAGTAAAGCTTGTTTGAGTAAGCGTTTTATCATAACAGTATAAATGAAGGGTGATTTCTGATGTAATAATCAAGCGTTTTCCCAAAATCTATTTCGACATTGCAAGGTGTATATGTATGCAAGCAAACCATCAGCAGTTGAAGCCAGACGAGCCTTGTACATGCTCTACTATCCCTTATCAAAACCTCTCAACCTGTAGAGAACTTGGAATGGATAGCTATTTTGCTGAGGTCTCCGTCCTCGTCTGCCAGAGATGCGGTCAGCATTGGCTGCGATACTTCTATGACCATGAAGCTTTTACGGCCTCCGGGAGGTGGTACCTTGGCATGATCACGGCGGAGCAGCTATCGGTCTTAACGGCTGATCAGGCTAAATCCAGGTTGGAGGCGCTGAGTTGGTATTATTACGGTGGAAGTTATTACAATGGGCAAATTGGTCAATCATCAGGAACTATAAGCTTATTTCCCTGAACAATCAATCTGGTTTGCAATCTGACCCTATCGCATTTGGTTAAGAAACTACGCGATAAAACAAGCGTACTATATAGTCTGTCAATAAAATTCCATCATGAGTGAAGCAAGTGTCCATACGTTGACTATCGCAAAGATAGCCTTTCAGGACTTTTCCCATGGCTTATCTAGCGGTGACTGGTCTTTATTTTTAGATCGCCTGAGTGAAGATTTTACATTCTGGTTCCCCGCTGGCCCGTTTCAAGGATGGAACCATGGACGAGAAAGAGCGGAGACGTTTTTTGCGTTGGTTTCTGTTATGTTTCCGGAAGGGCTAACCCTAACTGTTCAACAGGTAACATCCAATGCCACAACCGTTGTCTTTGAAGTTCGTTCTCAAGGTGTTTTATCCGGACAGCCTTACGAAAACCAGGCAGCGATCGCCTTTGATGTTAAAGATAACAAAATTGCTTCCTATCGAGAATATCTAGGAGTTGTAGTTCAACTAGGACGATAGATTTGCTAGCCTAATCGGTCAATCTTTCCCGATTTAGAATGCATCACAATATCTGGACTCTCGCTTAGGAAGGCTCGTCGAGCGTAACCGTGCAATCGCCTTCTAGAGCCTCCTGTAAGCGATCGCTATCTAAGTACCAAGAATTATCGAAGGAGCGGGGCAGGAACCGCCCTACCGCGGCGTAGCCCAAGAGACCCCGATACTCTTTAGATAAGACACGTCCAGAAAAGATCGTATCCCCGCCCTTGGAAAAAGGCGTGGGATAGGGAATGACGTCAAACCCTAAACTACGAAACGTCAGGAACGATCGCAGCATATGGGGAGAGTCCGTCAATAGCAAAATACGCTTTGTCTCGGTGGGCTGCAAGAGGGCAGCCGTAAACAGCGCGTTTTCTTCGGTGGTTTCTGAACAAACTTCCCCTAGGAGTGCGGTAGTCGGAACACCCTCTTCCTTCTGTAAGTGCTCCATCATAGCTCGTGCTTCCGGCCGACCGCTAGCCACAATCATCGGTGCGCGACCGGATTGCCAAAGCTGGGTGGCGATCGCTGTCCGAGTTTCCATCAAGAAGCCAGAAGAACCTCGCCCCAACACCACAATGGCATCCACCTCCGCCCCTGAATCGGCAGGTAAGAATTCCATCAATCCCCAGGTCAAGATAGGCTTACTCCAGGGAGATTCGATGAAAAGCTGTAGTAACAGACCTATAACCGCTACACCAGCGATCGCCTTAATCCATCTTCGAGTACCCGCCATAGGTTGATTGCATCCTCAAAGCTGAGCTAAATATCTCGCATTATAGCCAAGCGATCGCCCATCCATGGGGATGACTAGAGGAGTCTTCATTCCCTCTTCAACTTAGGTCTGCTCGGGCAGCCGTCGGCTGACCCTGCTAGGCTAGATTTAGTCTGCCCACCGAGAATATATGAACCCATCCAGCGATCGCGTTCCGTCTCCTAGGCATGAGGTTTTGAGCGGAATGCGCGGTATTCTACCCCTCGTGATTGGAGCTGTACCCTTTGGTATCATTTTTGGCACCCTAGCATCAGGTAGTGGTCTTTCAGCAGCGGGAGCCATGGGGATGTCGATCTTTGTGTTTGCCGGATCGTCCCAGTTTATTGCCTTAGGGTTATTGGCGAGCGGTACGGCCATTCCCTTGGTGATCGTGACGACGATTGTGGTCAACGTGCGACATCTGCTGTATTCCATTAGCATGATGCCGCATCTGCGCCACGATTCTCTAGCTTGGAAGCTGCTGCTGAGCTTTTGGTTGACCGATGAAAACTTTGCGGTAGCGATCGCCCGCTATAACCAAGCTGATTCCTCGCCCCATAAACATTGGTATAGTTTGGGGGCCGGTGTGTTGATGTATGGCAACTGGCTGCTTTGTACCGGATTGGGCATTACCCTGGGGCAGCAAATTCCTACCAATCTAGGCTTAGACTTTGCCATGGCCGTAACCTTTATCGGTATGGTGATTCCCTACGTAGTGACGCGCCCCATGGGTGTGGCGGTGGGCGTGGCGGGTAGCGTGGCGCTGCTGGCCCATGGCTTGCCCCATCAGTTGGGGCTCATGGTCGCCTCGCTGGTGGGAATTTTGGCCGGGGCGATCGCCGAATCCTTGCAGCCCCCCACCGTTCGTCCCTCGTCTAGCGATTAGCCCAGTGATTAGCCCAGTGGTTAGCCTGAACGTTCTACTTGCTGTTCCCTCTCCATCCAGCAACGTATACCCTTTGGGAACGACCTGAATTCATGCTCACGCCTAGTCAAGAAGTTCTGTTAATTAGCAGTATGGCGATCGCCACCCTTGCCATTCGTGCGGTACCCATCGTTATGAGTGGACGCATTGTTCTGTCTGACCGGATGCTGCAACTGTTGCGCTACGTGCCGCCGGTGGTGCTCACCGCGATTATTGTGCCGGCGGTGCTCATGGACGGTCAACAGATTGCCCTTACCTACACCAATCCCCGGCTCATTGGGGCGATCGCTGCCATTGGGGTAGGGCTATGGCGCAAAAATTTACTGCTCACCATCGCTGTCGGCATGGCCGTCTTTTTCGTCTGGCAGGCGATCTTGGCCCAGCTCTGAGCGAGGGCGTGGATCTGCACAAGATCTGATCTGCACAAGATCTGAGAACTATCTGAGGGCGGTATCAAGCCGGAGGCTTGGAAGGGGTTGCCGAATCATCCCCTTGGCGGAGGGTGAGAAATGCTACCTGGGCCGCGGCCTGTTCTGCCGTTTTTTTGGATGGCCCACGGCCCACGCCCAGCCGCTGCTCCTGAAGCCAGACTTCTGCCTCAAAGCGTTCTATATCGCCATCCACTTGGCTGAGTTCCGTCACCCGATACTCTGGCAGCGTTTTGTAGCGGGCATTGGTCAACTCCTGCAGCGCACCTTTATAGTTTTGCAACGCTGGATCGCTGCGAATTTCATCCATCAAGGTTTTGAGATGACCATCGAGCCAAGGACGAATCAACGTCAGGTCATGGGTGCTGAGGTAGAGAGCCGCCAAAACCGCTTCAAAGGAGGCTGCTAGGCGGGCTTCCTGTCCTTGAGGATCGCTCAGGGCGCTGTTGTCAGCAAGGAGGTAGCGCTGGAGATTATAGGCATCAGCAATTTTTGCGAGATTGCGATCGCTCACCAGAATAGAACGAATTGCCGTCATCTCCCCCGCTGACATACGCGGCCGTTGATCGAGCAAAAACTCAGCCGCCGCCAAGCGCAGCACCGCATCGCCCACAAACTCTAGCTCTTCATAGTTGTCTTTCGAGAAGGTTGAATGGGTGAGGGCTAGATCGAGCAGATGCCAGTCGAGCTTCAGGGAAGACTCAAGACCTAATATGCTGATTAACCGCCCTAGCTCTTTTTGCCGGCGAGGATTCTGAAGCGTCATGGTTCCTCCTATGCTCATCCTGCTCTGCCTATGCCGTCTTTGTCCGCTATCATCGACGAGCAGTCACGATCAAAAGGTAGGGAAGAGCAGGACATAAGCCGGGTTCTGTTCTCATCTGTGGTTGCCCACAGCGAGGGCGGTTATCTATCTGGGATGTTTGTTGCCAAACACCTCTAGCGGATTACGCGGGACGAGCCCGCTCGGAGCTGGAAAAAGACCAACCATAGCTCCTACGACCTTGCTTCCAACCGGGGTTTACCGAGCCAGCACCTCTCGATGCTGCTGGTGCGCTCTTACCGCACCCTTGCACCCTTACCTGTGAGCCAAAGCTCCATCGGCGGTATGTTTCTGTGGCACTATCCTCACGGTCACCCGCACTGGGCGTTACCCAGCAAGTTTGGTCTTTCGGAAGCCCGGACTTTCCTCGGACGACCTGCGCCCGCAACCACCTACGCCTCCTCTTCCCTACCACTAGTGTGACATACTGCCGACGTGGGATTACCAGACGATATATCTTGCCGTTAGGGGCTAGATGCTGGGGGAAACGAGGCCATTAGTTCTCAGGCAGATCGGGTTTTTGTGGCGGTGGTGCATCCAGCAGCTCACTCTTGGAAGCCTTGAGCTTCTTCCACATCTGTTTAATTTCATCATAGGCAGCGGAGGAGCTAATCTTGCCGCCGGTTTCTAAGTTGCACAAAATACCGATACGCTGAGCAAATTCTTGTAAATTTGCATTGAACGCCAGGTTCTGTGGCGTGAAATCGCCGTGATATGAGCTTCTAGGATATAGAAAGTCATCTTTGCTGATGGGGCGATCGCCCTCTCTGTCATGCGCCATATGGGCAGCCCTGTGTTTGAAGGTGAGCAATGTTTAGCTAAGTGTAACGATCTTCCTAGAGATACGCATCCGTTTATCAACTGGCTACCCCTCAACGATGGTTGCCAAGGGCGATCAGCAATCTTCCTGAGAGACGATCTGTAGAGCAAGGATAGGTGTATGCCAACGAAAAAAATCTGACTGCAAAAAAAACAAAACGATCCGTGCTAATTCTGAGTAAATCAGGCATTCTGGATGTATAAAGTAATGCAGCCCCAGGAGCTTGATCCAACATTCTGGCGTTGTCTGCGGTCTTCTACCTTGATTTTTGGAGATTGATGTATGCCGAAAGCGATCGCTGAACTGAACACTGTGCTCAAGAAAGAAGTGCTGGGATCCGGTGACCTAGCCGACTCCGAAAAAATCTATGTGCCCCAAGGACAGGCATTTTTTGTATCGGACTATTCCCCCGATCGCAATCAGCATATGCGATTAGTTCTTGCATCTCCGCTCACCGCTCAAGACAAGGTGCATAAGCTACAGGTCGTCTATGCCTATGAGCCCCACATCAAGCTTGAGGGGGCAACGCCCCAGGTCAATGATCTCAACCAACTGATTAAGCTGCCGGTGAAGTATTGCTCCCAACTCAATAACGACACGGCGATCTTTGGCCCCGGTTGGCGGCAGTGCAACACCACGAGTAACACCATGCTGGCCGATTATTTGCTCAAGGGAGCCCTGACGGAAAAGGCCAAGCAGTCGGGATATCAGGAGCCGGAGTCAGTGTTTATGCGCATTGTTGGCAAGTATGGCGACACCATCGATCACGGTGCGCAAACGCAAGCGTTGAGAGCCCTGGGCATTGAGTCCTATTTCAGCTATTCTTTGTCGGCTAAGGATGTGCTTGCTTCGCTGAAGGTGGGCGTTCCCATTGTGGTGGGCTTTGCCTATAAGGGATCAGGCCATATTTGCGTCATTGTTGGCCATGATCCGGTGAAGAAGGCTTGGTTGGTGCATGATCCCTACGGCACGCGCCATGGTTCTAGCAATTCCTATGATGTGGGCGTTGGGGGAATTTTTGATGAATACACCTACGACACCATGCAGCGAATTTTTTGGGATCAGGGAGGCGAATCGGGCTGGGGGCGCATTGTCACTAGCGTGCGTGGCAAGGCCACCGGGCTACCCACCGGACTCTAGAAGCATCTAGGTAACCCAATGGTGGATGGCCGGGCGATCGCTCCCGGCCATCCCCACCACTAGCCTAGAAGGCAGATCCGCCCCTGCAGAACGCTGAATGGGTTGTGGCTTTCTCGCTTTGGGAGACGTTTTACGTTGGCGTAGCCTGTCTTGAGGACAAACGACGTTGCTCAGACGACCCAAAAGGCGATCGCCCCTGGAATCTATCTATCCTGCCTGAAGCCGATACACTGAAAGCAGTCGTTTTTGGGGAGAACTATGTCCAACGCACCTGCATCCACCGACGTTCTAGAAGCCTTGCAGCGCCTGATTGAGGTCGTTGCCCAGTTGCGATCGCCTGAGGGGGGGTGCCCTTGGGATTTGGCCCAAACTCCAGAAAGTCTGACGCCCTACATTATTGAAGAAGCCTACGAAGCGGTGGATGCGATCCGCCAGGGTCAGCCCGAGGCGATCGCTGATGAGCTAGGGGATCTGTTATTACAGGTGGTGCTCCAGGCGCAGATTGCCCAGGAGTATGGACAGTTTGATCTCAACGATGTGGCTCAAGCGATTACCGAAAAGCTGATCCGTCGCCATCCCCATGTGTTTGGTGAGGTGCAGGTGGATGGGGTGGATGAGGTGCATCGCAACTGGGAGCAGATTAAAACGACGGAAGAACAGGCGACGTCTGATAGTGCTATCGCTCGCCTGTCGCCGCGTCTATCTCGCTATGCGCGATCGCTGCCGCCAATTATCGCCGGCATGAAAATTTCTAAAAAAGCGGCGGCGGTGGGCTTTGAGTGGGATACGGTAGACGGCGTTTGGGATAAGTTTCGGGAGGAGATGGACGAATTCCAGGAAGCGATCGCCTCTGGAGATAAAGCCCATCAGCAGGATGAACTCGGCGATGTATTGTTCACGCTGATCAACCTTGCCCGCTGGTATGATCTGGATCCTAGCGTGGCTTTGGCGGATACGAACCACCGCTTTGTACAGCGCTTTTCGATGCTAGAAGCGGCCAGCGATCGCCCTCTGCAAGACTATAGCTTGGCAGAATTTGAGCGTCTCTGGCAGCAGGTGAAAGCTCAGATCGCCCAAGCCGCTAGTCAGAACCACGAGGACGAGTAATATCCACGGCGATCGATCCATCGAAGTTTGGGATGGATGGTCGCTTGATGAGCATCACCCGTACTTGGTGCAGGGAAGCTTGTTCAAGAATGTCAGCAGCGATGGTCTCTGCCAGGGTTTCCACGAGCTTTACCCGACTGGTTTGGATAAGGTGTTGAACCCGAGGAATCATGGTGGAATAGTCATAGGTTTGATCCAGGCGATCGCTCTGTCCTGCCGGGGCAAGATCGAGCCAGAGGGTTAAGTCAACCTCAAACCATTGCCCCAGAACCTGTTCCTCGGGAAATACACCGATATATCCATAAGCACGGATGCCGCGCACGTGCAGACAGTCCATGCTAGTTATCCTTGAATAATTTGCACCACTTCTTCCACAGACTGCCCTAAGACGCGGGCAATGGGGGCAAAGAGAGTGCTTTCAATGGTGCCTTGACCACTATAGATGTCTTTGAGTTTCTCGGGAGATAGACGATAGGAGTCACAGAAGGTCACAAATTCCTTATCCGTTACGCCTAATTCTTCTTGGCGATTCTTGAGCAGAAGCGCGATCGCCCTGGCTCCTGTGCGAGGAATAGCTGCCCGCTCTAAGTATTCCTCCACCAGTTCATCCACATTGCCAACCCGACCCTGGGAGCGCTTCACAAAATCTGCACAGACGAGATAAAGCGCCTTGCGTGCTTTTTGCTCATCGTTCATCACATGAGCTAGCTTTGCGGCGTACTCGGGCTTGCAAAACCCCACCACCTCACGATCAAACATGAGGGGAATAAACGTCTCGTTGACATTAGACTGCCACGGTAGCGGCTCATTTGGCAAGACCATCACCCTTCTCCTTCGTACCAATATTAAGATTGCACACCCAAAACGGTCTGAGGACATGCCCTCAAGACTCTAGTCTTACAATACCGTGGCATTTTTTTAGACTCAATATCCAAGCCTTCAATACCTAGAATTTGGCTGATGTTCTACCTGTGATGCAATCATACATCACGATGGAGGAAGGGCTTGGCATTTGCGCCGGTATAGGGAGCGGCAATGTGGCCCTCGCCCACTAATTGATACTTGTAGGTGACCAGGCCATCCAGACCCACGGGCCCCCGAGGGGGAAGTTTAGCCGTGCTGATGCCGACTTCGGCCCCAAAGCCATAGCGGAAGCCGTCGGCAAAGCGAGTGGAGCAATTGTGGAAGACGCCAGCCGCATCTACTTGGTCTAGGAAGGTGCGGGCGGCGGTGTCGTCGGTGGTGACGATCGCGTCTGTATGGCGGGATCCGTAGGTGTTGATATGGGCGATCGCTTCCTCTAGGGAATCCACCAGTTTGATCGCCAAGATCAAGTCGCTATATTCGGTTTCCCAATCTAGATCGGTGGCTGCTTCCATGGGCACGATCGCCCGCACTCGATCATCCCCTCGCAAGGTCACCTGCTGCGATCGCAGGGCTTCTGCCAGCAGCGGCAGGGCGCGATCGGCAATCTGGCTATGAACCAAGAGGGTTTCAATGGCGTTGCAGGCGGAGGGATACTGGGTTTTGGCATCCACAGCGATCGCTACGGCTTGCTTTAGGTCGGCGGCGGCATCAATGTAGAGATGGCAAATACCGTCGGCGTGGCCCAGGACTGGAATTTGGGTATTCTGCTGGACAAATTGGACGAAGGAGTTAGAACCTCGGGGGATGATCAGATCGACGTAACCCTCTAGGTTGAGCAATGCCCGAGTTTCTTCCCGCGTGGTCAGCAACTGCACGACATCGGGATCCACATCGGTTTTGGCAAGACCAGCTCGGATGGCGGTCACCAGCGCCTCGCAGGAACGCACGGCCTCCCGGCCCCCTTTGAGAATCACCCCATTACCGGATTTCACTGCTAGGGACGCAATTTGCACCACCGCATCGGGGCGGGCTTCAAAAATTACCCCAAGAACACCCAGGGGACAGCCGATGCGCTGTAGGACTAGACCGTCATCCAAGACGCGATGCAGATCAACCGCACCTACTGGATCCGGCAGCTTGGCAACATCCCGCACGCCAGCGATCGCCCCTGCTAGCTTGACGGCATCGAGTTTCAGGCGACCGTAGAGGGGTTTCGCCAATCCATCCGCCAGGGCAGATTCACAGTCGGCAGCATTGGCCGCTGTAATCGTAGGGGCAGCGGCCTCTAGGGCTTGAGCGATCGCTTCTAGGGCCTGGTTGCGCGCTGATCCTGGTAGTACCGCCAAGCGACGGGCAGCCTCTCGGGTACGTTGACCAATGGAAATTAAAGACTCTGATGTTGTTGCAGAACCCATCATACCTATCTCGTCCGCACAGCTATAGCATCGTTGACTAGGAACGACGTGTAGCAAACTATAGCAGACTGGGCCCCTCGTCGTCCTCCCCTAACGGCGCACGATCAGCCAAAAGGGAGCGATCATCGCTGGGGCAATAAAGTCGAAGCGCAACTCGCCGACGCAAATGCCGGAAAACCAGGCCATGCCCACGGAAATAGCGATGGGAACCGCTGCTAGGGTAGACAGGGTGGCAATCTTAGAAAGCTGACGGCGTGGAATATCATCGAAGGCAACTCGCCGATGGCTAATCAGGTGGGATTGGAGAATCCACGACACTATCACCGAACTGAATAAAAAGGCGAGAATGGGCACCGTAAAAATACCTAGAAAACAGGTAAGCTGCTGAAGTTCACTGATCATAGAGCTCTCATTCAAGGATCTAAGTGAGGTCACTTACACCTTCTGAATTAAGCCACTCGTTCAGGGATTCTTAAGGTTTCTTGCCCGTCTCTTCATCTAAGGTCAACAAAGGGACATCAGACTCGTCCTCGGATTCTTCGGACTCGTCCTCGGGCTCCGGCTCACCCATATCGCCTAGGATGTCGGTCAAGTCAGCTTCATTCACCGGGAAGCGATCGATGGCCCGAATCGCCAGTTGTGCATTTTGCCGTAGATCCCCGGATAGGTAGGGTACGTAGGGAATCTGGGAGAGAAAATCAACGGTGCGGCGCAAAATCCGTACCAAATCACCTTCATCCAGGCTGGTGTTCGAACAGAGGTCTGTCCAGTCTTCGCCCATGGCCCACTGCTCAACCAAGGCAATCCATTCTTGTTCCAGCCAGACGGGTAGCGCCACCTGGTAGCGCCGCTGCTGCTGAAATAACTGTCGTCGCAGTCCTCGTAAACCAGCTAGGGCTTGTTCGACGGCATCGGAGTGGTCGTAGCGTGTCCAAATGTCGGGGCGGGACACTTCGGTGACTAGGGCGGCGCAGGTGGCGGCAAGCTGGTGGGGATCTAGGGCGTCGAGCTCTCCAGACGCTAGGGCTAGCCCCAGCCACAGTTCGTTATCACCGCGAATGGCCGCTGCAATTTGACCAATGGGTGCAGGCTCGGATCCTTCTAAGCATTGGAAGTGCTGAAGAATGCGCATGAGATTGACAAACTCTTGCCAGTAGCGATGGGTATGGGCTTCAAGTTTGTTGAGGCGATCGCTTAAGTCAGCCTCCAGTTTAGCAATGCGCTTTTGGTGCTTGATCATCTGCCCTGGATTACCCCACTGGCGGGCGGGATGATGGGCAATTTGGTCTTCAATGTCCGCCACCCGCTCCAGATACTCCTTCACCTCCGGGGTAAAGGACTGGGGAAGCTCCACTTGCGGCAATCGACGGGCGATCGCTAAGGTGTCGTCATCGCCCTTGCAGGTATAGCCAGGGCGGGGCTGGATGCCTCGGGGTGGGGCCCAGGTATCCACCTCCGACAGTCGCGGCAGTTCCGCATGGAGTTGGGCCACATCCGCTAGGGTAACCACCCGCAGCAGGTTGTCTTGCCCCAGGCAAACCAGGAAGGGATCTTGACCCTCCCGGGGCAGCTTCATCACCAAAACAGCGGTCATCTCTGGCTGCCTGAGGCTGAGGATGGTGCCAGCGATCGCAAAATTCACCGATAGCGCCAAGTCTTGGGCCTGGGCTTGCTGGGCCTGCTGTTTCAGCACCTTCAGCAGGCGGCGCTCTTCCTTCAGTCGCTCGTTTAGCTTTTGGTAGTGGGCAAGGGCATCAACATCGACATGGTCGAGGTCGGCTTGGTGTTTGGCAATCAGAGCCTCGATGTCAGCGATCGCCTGCTGCTGGGGCTGGAGATGCAGGGTCGCCAAATATTGCCCAAAACTACGTTCAATCAGCTCTTGGGCTTCCTCCAAGGAATGGGTTTGCAGCAAATTCAGCACCATGCCGTAGCTCGGCGTAAATTGGCTAATTAACGGATCAGCGCGGGAGGTGGCGAGGTAGGAGGCCTCTTGGGCTCCCTCAAACCGGGTTTGCACCGTCACCACATAGCCGCGCTCATCCATCCCCCGCCGCCCCGCCCGTCCGGCCATCTGCAGGAATTCGGAGGCGTTCAGCAGGCGATGACCGCGATCGGTGCGTTTTGATAGGCTGGAAATCACCGTGGTGCGGGCAGGCATGTTAATCCCTGCTGCTAGGGTTTCGGTGGCAAACACCACCTTAATCAACCCCATCTGAAACAGCTCTTCCACCAAGCTTTTCCAAGCGGGCAGAATCCCGGCATGGTGGGCGGCAATGCCTTGGTAGAGCGGTTCTACCTGACCAACCCTCGCAGCATCAGGGTTGTGGGACAAGAACTCGTCAATATAACGCTTGAGCTTCGCCTGCTCCTGCTCCGTCACCAAGCTCATCTGGCTCACCTCCTCCACGGCGCGATCGCACCCCTTGCGGCTGAAGATGAAGTAGATGGCCGGCAGCATATCCCGCTGGCTGAGTTGGCTGATCACGTAGCCAAGGGCCGGAGAATCTTGGCGACTGCGTTTCTTGCCTCCCTTGGGCTTGAGGCGAGGATTGATCTTGGTGTTCGTAGAATTGAGCAGCGGGAACAGACCGTTGGGCTTGCAGAAATTAAATTCTAGGGGTACTGGCCGGAAGTCAGAATAGATCAACTCTGTGGGGCCATGCACCTGACAAATCCAGTCGGTCAACTGATCGCTGTTGTCCACCGTGGCTGACAGGGCCACAAGCTGAATCTCGGGGGGACAGTAGATAATCGACTCTTCCCAGACCGTGCCCCGTTGGCGATCGTTCATATAGTGGCATTCGTCGAGCACCACCGCCTGCACGTCCACCAAGGATGTGCCCACAGCGCCAATGGCGGTACCGTAGAGCATGTTGCGGAAAATTTCGGTGGTCATCACCAGCACCGGGGCGTGGCGATTGATCGAGACGTCACCGGTGAGCAAACCGACATTGTCTGCGCCAAAGCGATCGCGAAAGTCTCGCAGCTTTTGGTTCGACAGGGCTTTCAGAGGCGTGGTGTAGAACACCCGTCGATTGCTGGCCAAGGCGCGATGGATGGCATATTCCCCAATCAACGTCTTCCCCGACCCGGTGGGCGCACAGACGACGACGGATTTGCCATCATCCAACGCGGCGATCGCCTGGGTTTGGAAATCGTCTAACGGAAAGGGATAGAGTTTACTGAGGTCAAGATTAGGCGAAATCAAAGAGCAGCTTACGTCCTCGATGCGACAGAGTCAGAGTGGGCTCAATCGCGACGATCGAGCAAACGTCTAGATCGCTGAATCTACATGGCAATCGCAGGCACCTGCTGGATATTGCGCTAGACGTAGCCCCATTCTAAACGGGTGAATGTTTTAGAGGGGTTACGTTCATTGTGAGTGTAGAGTTGCCGAATATGCAAGTATCTGGCATGTTGACCAGCAATTCTCAGGTTGAACCTCTTGCCCGAGCTGGTTGAGAAGGAATGTTACGGTACCAGTGCTCCCGCGTGGGCTCTTATGGTGCCAGCGTTCCCTGCCTCTTATGGTGCCAGCGCTCCTTGACTCTTATGGTGCCAGTGTTCCCTGCCTTTTATGGTGCCAGCGCTCCGCTCTGACACCTGTCTTGGTCGCTCCTGCGACCACTCTCCTGCGACTCTTGAGGTCTGGGCGCAGGAGCATTCTCACGCTTAGCATAGGAACGATAGCAAGCCGAGGCAAAAAATGGGTTAGTCAACCAGGTCTAGCTTTGAGCCGAGTCGCTCCGAGTCGCTATCGTCGTCGAGTTGGAGAAAGGCTTTGATGCGTTCTACAAATTGTTCGATCTCAGTTTGGTTGAGGCTGGCGGCGAGCTTATGACGTTGCCCAGACGCAAACAGCAATTCTGCTGAGTAAATGGGTTCATCCCGGCCAAGGTCTCGAATTTGTACGCCAGCTACATCGGCTAAGGTTCCCGATCGTTCTCGCCAACGAAACAGGAGCCATTGACGGGAATGGAAGCGATTGTGGAGTCGGTCAAACTCTAGCACCTCCAAGCGAATGAGGCGGAGGAGGGTGCCGAGGGTCATGGCAGAGACGAGGAGCAAGAGGGGCACGCCAATCACCACGGACTGAGCCATGCGGGTATCTTGTTCGATCAGCAGCAGCGGTTCAGTGGATTGTAAAAACAAGTCAATTTGTTCAGCCACTTCATGGTGCTGTTCAGAAATCGGCACTTCCATCTGCTGGCTGGCTTGCCCAAGCAACAGCCGATAGTGAGGCTCGAAGTAGCCATCGCTGCGGGAATGCAGTTCTGTTCGGACTTCAGTGCCTGTTACATCGCCAATGGAGCGACGGCTATCTTGCACTAGCCCTAGCATACGAGACTGGGTCTGCTCACAGGTGACGCTGTTAGCTATCTGCCGCTGACACGAAAGCTTCGTTACGCCAGCATTGGCCACAATCAGCCCAGCCATCACTAAGGGGAGTCCTCCCAGCACTCCTCCCCATCCCAGCAGGGAAGCAAAATTACCTAAGCCATTTTTAAGAATTAGACGTGAGCCAGTCTGCTTGATAATTTTCATCCCTCATCCCCTACTTGTCTGATGGTTAGATCGTTTGGGCTACACACCTGCCAGAGATGTCTGATCCTGCTCCATAGGCATGTCGCCTCGACCGTGTCTCCAGCCTTGTTCTGTACTGGGGATCGATCGCCCTCTAGGGGTATCGTAGCGATCGCTACCAGAAAATCAGAGAGCATAAGTACGGATTCAAGCTAGGCATACCAGTCTCTTGCTGCCTATTGCGTCAGTGTAAGCACGGGCAATAGGGAGGCAGTGGGGTTTATAAATTGCAACATAGACCATGTCTACCACGGGCTGTAGATTGAGTGACGCCATGGAAGCCGCTGATCCCTCGTCAATTATGCTAGCCCATTCGTCTGGTGACGGGGTGAAGGGATGATGAGACAATGGTACTTCGGCAGAGGTTTAAACAAACTGGCCGGCGATCGCCCTTGGGGTATTGTCGGCACGGTCGTCTTAATGTTCTCTTATCAGTTTAGATCGTTCGCTTTCGTTGACTCTGCATCGAATCACACCTGTAAAAAAGACTGGACATATAGTTATGGCTCAAATTCAATTTTCTGTGGGTGTACCCGAGACCGTGATTCCCGACGTTCGCCTAACCCGCGCACGCGACGGTAGTAATGGGCAAGCCATCTTTTATTTTGAAAATCCTGATGCCCTATCGAGAGATAGCACCAATGAAATTACGGGCATGTATATGGTGGATAGCGAGGGTGAATTGGTCACTCGTGAAGTTAAGGCCAAGTTTGTCAACGGGCAACCGGAAGCCATTGAAGCCATTTATGTCATGAAAAGTGCTGAGGAATGGGATCGCTTTATCCGGTTCATGAATCGCTACGCAGAGGAGAATGAACTAGGATTTAACAAGACCTAGACCTCTTCTATCCCGAGTCTCCATGAGCGCCCACTTCCCTTCATGGGTGGGCGACCCCCTTTTATCACCCCTCATCCCATCTGTGGGCGATACTGGGCGATATATCTATGGGCGATCGCTCCCGATCCACTTACCCCCCTCAGCCTGTGCTTCCCCATCCTGACATTCCCCATCATCCGATTACCTGTGCTGTGATCACCGTCAGCGATACTCGCACCCCCGACAGCGATCGCAGCGGGCAAATGATTCAGCAACTGCTCGATGAAGCCCATCACCCAATTTTGCACTATGACCTGATTCGCGATGAGCCCGACGAGATCCACCACCAAGTAGACCTGCTGTGTCAGCAGCCCGATCTCTACGCCATCATCTTGAATGGCGGCACGGGCATTGCCCCTCGCGACACCACCTATGATGCGATTGAACGTTTGCTGGAGAAAACCCTGCCGGGTTTTGGTGAGCTTTTTCGTTCCCTGAGCTACCAAGAAATTGGCTCGCGGGCCATGGCATCAAGGGCGATCGCCGGCATCCGCAACAATACGCTAATTTTTTCCCTGCCAGGGTCTACGAATGCGGTGGTTCTTGCCATGCAGAAGCTCATTTTGCCCGAGCTAGCCCATCTCACCCATCAGATCAATCCGCGACCCTAGGGAATCGCCTTCTAGAGATTGCCCTCACGGCTCCTGCTGGTTTATTCGCGATAGGATTTGCGCCAAGGAACCGTAGGGCTTTTTAGAGCGATGCCTTCATCAACAGCACGAACAAGATTTCCTCAGGCATCCTTCATGGGGCAACCGCCCTTCTCAGGTTGAACATCTTGCCCGAGCTTGCTGAAAGTTGTGTCGTAGGGTGCCAGCGCTCTCGCGTTAACGCCTGGCTTAGACACTCCTGCGACTCTTCCTCCTGCAGCTCACAACTTAAGGTCTGGGCGCAGGAGCAACCCTGGGAGCAGTCCCACGCTCAGCGTAGGCACTATAGATATGCCCCGATCTGCTTGAAAACAGGATGAATAGATTGCTTGGAAAAGCTACGGGTCAACATAAGAATTGCTGACGTGGCAAGTGCAGCTAAGAGCACTACCCTGCCGGATTATGCTCTGAGGGCAACCCATGAATGATCCCAGCCCCCAAGATGGATCGGCTAATCGGCTACGGTTGAGAGGCCAATCTCCTGCCCCTCAACCGATATGAAGCTTCAGCCTAGGCAAATTGCTGCATTTCAACTTCAAGCTGGTGGATCAGCTGATCATTGCCTTGATTGCGAGCCGTGTCTAGACGTTGCTGTAGACGTCGGCGGATGTTTTCCTGGTGAACCATCGCCACCTCCCGTGGCAGGGCCTTGCGAGCATTGGCAAAAACCCTGGTTGTCACCTTGTCCTGCATAGCGGGGGTGGCTACAACCCGAGGTGCAGCAGGAGCTGTCTCAACCTGTCCACTCTCGTTAACGCTGTACTGCACACCGCGGTAGGTCAATCCATCTAGGGACTGAGGAACCGGGATATGGCGAGGATAGGCAAATTCGATCTGATGTCCTCGATAGTGACCCACGCCTCTATGTTCTATATCATCGATAATAGTGGGGTTGTGAAGATAGTCCGTACCCCGATACCGTAATTTCATGACTTGGCCTCTCAATAACAGATCCTAGTGCAGCAATAAACCTATGGACTAGATGCCATCGTCTCAGGTCAGCCCGTTGGACGTCAGTCCCATGACACGATGGAGCGTGAAGAATACCTAAGCAGGCTTAGTAGCTACTTCATCTGTCTCTTAAAATGCTCCATATCTGTATCGTATTTAACAGTTTTGAAGAAAAACAAGAATTTTATGTTTTCTTAATATATAAGTGACATGCCGTTACATTCAGCCTTTGATCTCGGGATGAACGTAACAATGTCGATGGTCAACTTAGCGATCGCTGGTTCATCGCTGATCCTGGTGAACTTTTCATGGCACACTCAAGTCTTAACTAGAGCAGACCTTTCATCTTTGTTGGCTAGGTTGGCTCTGACGCCACCCAGCTCCTATCGCCATCGGTGTAGACCCTATGCCCTCCATTGCTCAACCCTCCCCATCGATTCAAGACCGCTTTCCGTTAGCCCAGCAGCCTGACCCCGACCAGCTCGATGACATCAAAGCGCAACTCGACTTAATTTTGATGGCGATCGAGGCGTTGGCCACCATTGGGTCAGATGCCATGCTGCAGGCGGCTCAAGACTTGGGCTTGTCTGACGTTGTGGGCGATCGCGTCGCCCTATGGCGATTGCGGCAATCTAGCCCTCTGCGTAAGGGGCAGGGACGGAAGCGCTTGGATGTCGATGAAGCGCGATCGCTGGTGCTGATCATCTGCCACCTTGCCCAGCAGCATGCCGAGTTAATTCGGCGCAGCGTCTCTCTTTTGGAGCAACTCACGGAGCAAGGTCGTCCTCCCCACCAGGCGGCTTTGCTGGGTGACTACCTCGATCGCTTCGGCAATACCTATGAAGAGCGGATGGATGAATCCCATCAGATCTCCAGCGATGAGCAAACCTATCTGGCTCTGAAGCTGTTGATTGATCTGCTGTTTTATAGTTTGCCGAATGGCTCTCAACGGCTTTGGCTAGCATTATTCACGCGCGTTCATCATCCATAACTTCATCCTCCGTTTACTTCTTCTGCCCAATCGCCATGCCTTCAGTGCTCCGCCGATATACTCCACCCACCTGCACCCTGGAAATTATGGCCCAAGGGTCTGCGCTGTCCCGATGGACCGATCGCCAGGTGCTCAAACAGGTCAAATTTCGTCTACATTTTGACGATCCGCGTATTCCCAAGGATAAGCAGCAGAGCATCAGTGGCGATCGCCAACAGCTTGAGGCGCTCTGCCAAGTGGTGACGGACTATGTGCAGACGATGCTGTATACACCGCCATCCCTCTCTCCCCGTCCTCTGTTGTTGCTGGACGCTCCGCCATTGGCAAGGCAAGCCCCGGCACCGTTGACGGATATAGCGATTACGCCCCAAGGGTTGCTCTACCATCAGCTATCGTTGGGGCATTTGGCGACCCCAGAATCGGGGCCGACCATTGCTCTGAGTGTGACCCAACTGGCAGATTTATCGACGGCGTTAGATGCATATCAGGCGGATGCTGTGGCGATCCCGACCCTAGCTCAGCCCAAGGGCCTGGGCGTTATCCAAGGGTGGTGGCAAGTGGCGGCGATCGCTGTTTTTGTGATGGGAACTACGGTGTCTGCCGTGCAGTTTTTGCCATCGCAGATGTCGATGGAAACAGTGAGTGAATCGGATGCGGCCTCCCGTGGTGATGAGATCGAGAGCAGCGCCAGCGCCCCCGCCAGCCAGCGCCCCAACCAGCGCCCCAACCGTCGCCAGCGGGCCGAGGATGAGGCTAATGAATCTGCCGATCCTTTACCAGATGATCTCCTAGCCGACGATCCCGGTCTAGATCTGCCTCCTGCTGGTGCTCCCCGTCGGGGCGAAGGGCGATCGCGCCAGGGGAGGCAAGTACCGCCTACGCCATCCCCTAGAGATTTATCTAGAGAGTCTCCTAGATCGCCCACTGATCTGCCCCAAGAGCCAGCGATCGCCAGCGAATCTGCCCCCTCTACCTTGACTGTTCCTAATGCGGGGCAACGTGAGATGTCGCCATCAGCAGAGTCGTCAGGGCAAGCAGAGCAGGCAGATATCATCGAACCCTTTGAGCTTGACGACTTTAGTCCAGAAGAACGAGGTACGCCCCGCGCGCCGATCGCCCCCGGTACGGCCTTTGATCGGCTCCCTCAAGTGTCAGAAGTTCGCGACTATTTTCAACAAACCTGGACACCGCCGTCAGACTTAACCCAGTCCTTGGAATATCGACTATCGATTGACAGCAGCGGCGTGCTACAGTCGGTCACTCCCCTGGGGCAACCCTCGCGCGATTATCTGGACAGCACGGCCATGCCCAGCAGCGATCAGCCCTTTGTTTCGCCGACCCCTGGCCAATCGCTGCAAATCCGTTTGCTTCTCAGTCCCGCAGGAACCGTGCAAACATTTTTAGAAAGCGACAATTAAACTAACGCTCCACGGACGAGGAAACTCGTTATAAACCCTGTCCTCACCCAAACAAGCGCGGCTGTTTTGGGTATCCTAGGTTACAGGGTTCATTTGTGTGGGAACATTCCATCCACTCAGCCCATCCCCCGAAAAACCGTAGACCGATCACCCCATCCCCCCGAAAAAAACGTAGACCGATTCTGAACGCTGCCAGTTCTTCTTACCATTCATATCGCTTGGTTATGGCTCTCGCCCAATGAGCGTTGCACATTTGCCGCCTATCCCTATGCCTGATCGTCACTTTATCCAGTCGTTTGATCACGTCTCCATTGATATTTTGATTGTGGACGACAAACCCAACAATCTACGTCTCCTATCCACTCTTTTAGAACGCGAAGGCTATAGCGTTCGCAAGGCCCTTGATGGAGAAATGGCGATCACTGCAATCAATACCCTTTCCCCCGATCTAGTTTTGCTAGACATTATGATGCCTGGTCTGGATGGGTATGAAGTATGCAAGCGGTTGAAGGATAATCCTCATACCACTGAAATTCCAATTATTTTTCTCACGGCTCTCAACGAAGCCTTTGATAAGGTCAAGGCATTTGATGTAGGTGGTTCTGACTACATTACTAAACCGTTTCAAATTGAAGAAGTCTTGATCCGCATCCGTAACCAGGTGATGCTCAAGCTATCGGAGGAGCGGATGCGCCACCTCAATGCGGAGTTAGAGGAACGGGTGATTGAGCGCACCCAACAGCTTCAGTCTGCCAATCAGCAGCTCCTAGACATGGCGCTCCACGATATGCTCACAGGGCTGCCTAATCGAGCCCTTTTCATGCAAGAGCTGCAAGGAGCCCTGGATGCTCACCATCAAGGCAATGAAACCTTTGCCGTTTTGTTTCTAGACTGCGATCGCTTCAAAATCGTCAACGATTCCCTCGGTCATTGCTTTGGCGATGCGGTGTTGATCCACATCAGCCAGCGACTGCGCTCCAACCTAGAGCCGACCGACCTCCTAGCACGACTGGGCGGTGACGAATTTGCCGTTCTCTTACCCAATATTCTCCATAGCGATCAAGCGATCGCTCGCACTGAGGCTTTGCTCCAAACCTTTAGCCATCCCTTTCAAATTGAAGGACGGGAAATCTTTTTAGATGCCAGTGTTGGCATTGTGGTGGGAAATAAAACATACTCCAAACCCGAGTACATTCTGCGCGATGCCGATAATGCTATGTATCGGGCTAAGGCTTCAAAAAATCATCGATATCATGTCTTCGATGCATCCATGCATCAGGAGGCCCTGCAGCGTCTACAGCTCGAAGTGGATCTACGGCGAGCTATTGAACAAGGAGGGCTCACCCTATACTACCAACCCATCGTATGTCTGAAAACGGGGCGAATTGTGGCCGTGGAGGCCTTAGTGCGGTGGTTCCATGAAGCCCATGGCATGATTTCCCCTGTTGACTTCATTCCGGTTGCCGAAGAAACAGGATTGATCCATCCCCTGGGCAATTGGGTGTTGTTGGAAGGGTGCCGACAGTTGCGGCAGTGGCAAGTCAATCAGCAGGTTGATGAAAGCTTTAGCATGAGCATCAATTTGTCGGTGCAACAGTTCCATGATCCCCATTTGATTGACCACATCGACCAGATTTTACAGGCAACCCAAGTCCGTCCTCAAAACTTAGACTTAGAAATTACTGAAAGCGTAATTATGGAAGGGCTGATGCCCACCATGAATATGCTGCACCAAATCAAAGCGCGGCAAATTCTCCTCAGCCTCGACGATTTTGGCACGGGCTTTTCGTCCCTCAGCTATTTACATGCCTTTCCGTTTGATTTGCTCAAGATTGATAAATCCTTCATTCAGCGGTTGGATCACACCTCTAGTGAATCCGTGAATCTAGTGCCGGCCATCATGGCGATCGCCCAAACCTTGAAGATTCAGGTGATTGCAGAAGGGATTGAATCCTTGCCCCAGCTTCGGGATCTCCAGCGGCTGAACTGTGCTCGTGGTCAAGGCTTCCTCTTTGCAAAACCTATGCCACCGGAGTCACTGCAACCGCTGCTTGGTGTCTCATTGTTCAACCAACCCTTGAGCCTGGACTATTCATCCACAGAAGTCCGGTCATCGCGACCTACGTGAAGTTACAGCCATCGTTCCCTGAGTTTCGTTCCCTGATCTCTGGTTCCCTGAGCGAAGTTGAAGGGAACCAGAGCTAGATGCTAGATACGACTTCGCTCAGATCAGCATCGCCCCTGGGATGGTGTTGATCCTGGACTGCTTGCGCCGCCTACGAGATCCCATGAAAAAACGGAGCCCCTAGCAGGACTCCGTTTTCATGGATATCAATGACCGATCGTTAGATAACGAAAGCGATCTAAGCTTCAGCCATAGCTGGGTAAACGCTGACCCGCTTACGGCTTCGTCCTTTACGTTCGAAGGTTACAACCCCATCAACGAGGGCAAACAGCGTGTCATCACTGCCGCGGCCCACATTAACACCAGGATGCACCTTGGTGCCTCGTTGGCGGATCAAAATGTTGCCAGCCCGAACCACTTGCCCACCGAAGCGCTTAACGCCGAGTCGCTGAGCATTAGAGTCCCGACCGTTCCGAGTACTACCTGTTCCTTTCTTATGAGCCATAGCTCTCTCTCAACTCCATGCACGTATTCACAACAACGCTGACGCTAAGTTTGTTCAGCATTCTATTTTAGCCTAACGAACCTTGGACGTCGTTGGACTAATCTGCAACCACCGCGTCCTGCGGTTCATCTGCTCCATCTACATCCGCAGGAGCCGCTGCTGCTTCTGTTCCAGCTAGCACGGTGCCATTGAGATTGATCGAGTTGATCATCAAGCGGGTTAATTCTTGACGGTGTCCTTGCTTTTTCCGCGTTTTCTTCTTCGGACGCATCTTGTAGACGATGATTTTGCGTCCGCGCAAATGGCGGAGAACGGTTGCTTCTACCGTAGCACCGGCAACGGTGGGCTGCCCAACGGAAATGTCTCCATCGTTGTCGATGTAGAGCACTTGGTCGAGGGTGACGCTACCGTCATCTTCCACGTCGAAGCGATTGAGGTCATAAAACCGCCCTGGCTCAACTCGTAGTTGAGTGCCGCCAGCTTCAATAATTGCGTATGCCATGGGATTCTCCGTAGGATGCCGTACAGGTCACTGGTCGATAGATCGGCGATCGCAACCAGTTGTTGACAGGGCCGCACCTGATCCGAGCATGATAAATAGTTAGCAATTTATCATGACAGATGGGTTGAAGCTATGTCAAGGCTGGATCGCGATCGCTTGGTAGGTAAACCCTGGCAGATCAAGGCGGCGAGATCAGGAAGGAGGGACAGTGGACTGCTATCGGCTGGAGGTGCGCATCTATCAACGGCCCTTTCGAATGCCTTTGCAGACGAGTCATGGACGTTGGCAGGTGCGGGATGGCTTAATCGTGCGGCTGGAGAACAGGGCGGGGCAGGTGGGATTTGGGGAAATTGCGCCTCTGTCTTGGTTGGGTAGTGAGTCGTTGGAAAGGGCGATCGCGTTTTGTCGGCGCTGCTTGCCGATGGTGACGGCGGAGCAGATCATGCAAATCCCCGATACGCTGCCAGCCACTCAGTTTGGCCTGGGCATGGCGCTAGAGCGGCTGGGCCATGGGGCGCGATCCCCGATCACCTGGAACTGTAGTCACCTGCTGCCCACGGGAGTTGCGGCCCTGCAGGTTCCCCTCGTGCCGGGCGGTACCTACAAGTGGAAGATTGGGGTGCAATCCCGGCAGCAGGAACAGCAATGGCTACAGGAACGGTTGCAGGATTGGCCCCTAGGCGCAAAACTACGGCTGGACGCGAATGGTGGCTTGGATCAGGCGGCGGCGATCGCTTGGTTGCAGGTCTGCGATCGCCTCAATCAGTCCACCCCGGTGATTGAATTTTTGGAACAGCCCCTGCCAGCGGATCAGGTGCCGCAGATGCAGCAGTTGGGCGATCGCTACACCACGCCCATTGCCCTCGATGAGTCGCTGGCTACCATGCATCATGTGCGGCATTGGCATCAGCAAGGCTGGCGGGGGATTGGAGTCGTCAAGCCAGCGATCGCCGGTTTTCCCCAAACGATTCGCCAGGTTTGCACCGACGTAGGGCTGGATGTTGTATGGTCGTCTGTGTTTGAAACACCCATGACCCAGCGATTTATTGCCCAGCATCTTGCCCCCGTGGCGGGCGATCGCGCCGTAGGCTTTGGGATTAACCATTGGTTTGTCGATGCAGGGTGTCACGGATTGGAGGATGAGGATCTATGGGCAACGCTCCCACCCCTAAGGACGTAGAGCAGCAATGCCGAGGGCGATCGTGGTTGCTGGGCGATCGCGCCTCGGATCTGCAGATCCAGTTTCAGCAGGTCTTAGATGCTCGCCACGCTGACGTTCAGCCATGGATCCAGGCAGGAGTGCTGCCCACGGTGGCGATCGCAGACGATAACCCCGCCGCCTATCTGGCTAGTTTTCTAGCGGCTTGCCAGGCAGGTTGTCCGGTGGTGTTGGGTAATCCCAAGTGGGCGATCGCGGAATGGCAGACGGTGCTGGACGTCGCGCAACCCACGCATGTTTGGGGATCACCGCCACCCTTAGCGTTGCCTACCACGGCATCTCCCCTGCCCCCTGGCTGGATTTTGATTCCCACTGGCGGAACCTCAGGACAGTTGCGGTTTGCCATCCACACCTGGGCAACGCTCATGGCCGCCGCCGTGGGGTTTCAGCAGCATTTCCACTGCCAGTCCGTCAAAAGCTGTTGCCTACTGCCGCTCTACCATGTCAGTGGTCTGATGCAGGCGATGCGAGTCTGGCAATCCCAGGGACAGCTAGCGATCGCCACCCTGCCCGACCTGATGGAGCATGGGCCCCAAGGGTTTGATCCCCAACAGTTTTTTATCTCCCTGGTACCAACCCAGCTCCAGCGCCTGTTAGATTCACCCTCGTCTGCCCCGTGGCTATCCCAGTTTCGTGCTGTTTTACTGGGCGGTGCGCCAGCCTGGCCGACCTTGCTGGATGATGCCCAGCGCCGCCAGATTCCCATTGCCCTGACCTACGGCATGACGGAAACCGCTGCCCAGGTTGCCACCCTATCGCCTCACCGTTTTTTGCAGGGCGATCGCAGTTGTGGCCCGGCCCTGCCCCACAGCGCGATCGCCATCGTCGATGATCAAGGGCAGCCTCTCCCTAGGAACCAGCCTGGGCGCGTGGTGTTGCATAGCTCATCCCAGTGCCTTGGCTATCTACCGGCATCGCCGGATCGGGAGGCGATCGCCGGACAGCCCTTGCTCACCGAGGATCTTGGCTATCTAACCTCCGCCGGTGATCTCCACCTAGTGGGACGCAGGAGCCATACCCTGATTACGGGGGGCGAAAATGTTGCTCCAGAGGAGATAGAAGCTGCTATTCGGTCTACTGGACTCGTGGCGGATATTGGTGTCGTCGGTCTGCCCGATCGCCAGTGGGGAGAGGCAGTGACGGCGGTCTATGTGCCCGCTGCAGAGACCCCCGCCACGGATCAGATGCTGGCCCAGATGGCGATCGCCCTCCGCCCGCATCTCAGTCGCTTTAAGCATCCTAAATATTGGATTCCCGTGGATCACTTGCCCCGCACTGCTCAAGAAAAGCTGCAGCGCGCGGATTTAAAAGCGATCGCTCATCAGTGGATGACCCAACATGCCACACCTAAGCCATAAGGTGGTCAGCAATATTGCGCAGCACTTGGGTAAAGCTGTGGTCTGGATATTTCACCGAAAAGAGCCCGCTACTGGCCAACACCATCATTTCATCGGAATGGGGTAAAACGCCCGCCACGGTTGCACCATAGGTTTGCTCTACCCGACGCTTTAGTTCGTCAAAGTCAAACACCATGGGAGCCTTGTTGACGACCATCAACAAGCTGGGCACCTCTAGCTTACGGGCCACATCCACCGTAACGGCAGTCCCTTGGTAGTCTTGGGAATCTGGCCGGAGGATGAGCAACAGCACATCAGAAATGGTGATGGACAGCAGGGTTTCTTCGTTGAGACCCGGATGGGTATCGATAAAGAGATAGTCCAGCTCCAGATTTTCAATCAGGTCTTGAAAGCCTTCATTGAGTAAGCCGACATCATACCCTTCCCGCAGCACTCGGGCAATTTCCCCTGCCTTGACGCTGGCGGGGATCAAATAAATTTTGCTGTTGGGCTTGGCACTCTCACCGATCGCGTAGGTGACATCGTAGGCGACTTCAGCAATGGAACAACGCCCCCAGAGGTAATCATTGAGCGATCGATCAATTTTTTGATCATCAAACCCAAACAACACATGAATGCCAGGTGACTGAATGTCCGTGTCTACAATCCCAACGCGTTTCCCTTCGGCGGCCACTAATGCTGCTAAGTTTGCGGTGGAGTTTGACTTGCCGGTTCCACCCCGATAGGAGTGGATCGAAATCACTCTAGACATGAACATCCTCGAATAACAACAATAGGGCTGGCGTCTGCGCAAAGTCTCGACCTTCCCCAATAGTATATGGGTTGTCTAGGCTCCAGAGGTAGCCTAATCACCAGCGATCGCCCTAGCTGAAGGTGAAGATCTGGATGCAATCTCCAGGACGTTTGAATTGAAACGATTGAAGAGGCGATCGGGTCATCTATCAGATAATTCGGTATTCTGAAAGAAGCTACTTTACGGAACTTCACAAGTCCGCCCCTTAAGCCTATGAAATGCATCATCAATCGTCGAGCCCAGTTCTCGGCGAGTCATCGATATTGGTTGCCAGAGCTAAGCGATGCGGAGAATGCCGAACGTTTTGGTCGCTGTGCTGACGCTCCAGGCCATGGTCACAACTACGTCCTCTACGTTTCGATGGAGGGAGACCTTGACCGATACGGCATGGTGCTGAACCTATCGGATGTGAAGCATGTCATTAAGCGAGAGGTGACCAGCCAACTCGACTTTTCGTCCCTCAACCAAGCTTGGCCAGAATTTAGCCAAAGCCTACCCACAACCGAGAATCTAGCGCGGGTGATCTGGCAGCGTCTTGCTCCTCACCTGCCGCTGGTACGCATTCAGCTTTTCGAACATCCTGAACTTTGGGCAGAATACCACGGACAATCTATGAACGCACATCTAACCCTGAGCACCCATTTCAGCGCCGCCCACCGGTTGGCCTTGCCCCATCTGTCTCTAGAGGAAAATTTAGAGATCTACGGTAAATGTGCCCGAGTTCATGGTCACGGACATAACTATCACCTAGAAGTGACGATCGCGGGTGAGATGGATGAACGCACGGGCATGATTGCCGATCTCGGTGCCTTTCAACAGATCGTCGAGGATTATGTAACGGAACCCCTGGATCACACGTTCCTCAACTACGACATTCCCTACTTTAAGGAGATTGTGCCCACGGCTGAACAGATTGCTGTGTATATTCGCCAGGTGCTAGAAGCCCCGATCCGCGATATTGGCGCAACGCTCTATAAAGTGCGGTTGATTGAGAGTCCAAACAATTCTTGTGAGGTCTACGGCTCTGCTGTGGAATCGGGATATCCCGCAGCTCAAGCGCAAGTTCCGGCTTTGGTGTAAGGCTGAAACACGTTGGCAATCCCCCTCAATCCAAAACTTGAGGGGGCGTCGATACAGGCGGCTCCATTAGCAGGCAGCGTATTGCTCAACTACGGAGACCAACGTGTTCGTCCAGTAGTGGGTGAGCTCTTCGCTGGCCGCCTCGACCATGACCCGAATCAACGGTTCGGTACCCGAGGCCCGCACGAGCACGCGGCCCTGATCTACCATGGCGGCTTCGGCTTGGGCGATCGCTTCCTGGAGCATCTCAGAGGTGTGCCACTGCAGACGGCGATCGCGATCTTCAACGCGCACATTTTTCAGCAGTTGAGGATAGGTTTGGAAGCTTTGATCCATCCATTCAGCCAAGGATAGACCCGATTGCTGCACCAATGCCGCCAAGTGCAGCGCCGTGAGCAGACCATCTCCGGAGACGCCGTAGTGGGGACAGAGGATGTGGCCCGACTGTTCACCGCCCAGCATGGCCCCTTGGCGCACCATTTCCGCATGGACATGCTGATCGCCAACGGCCGTCCGAATCAACTGGCCGCCCTGCTGCAGCCAAGCGTGCTCAAAGCCTAGGTTCGCCATCACGGTGGAGATAATCAGGTTTTGAGGGAGCTGGTTTTGTTGACGCAGCAGTTGTCCCCAGAAATACAGAATATAGTCGCCATCAACGACGCGACCCTGGCGATCGACCGCCAGCACCCGATCGGCATCGCCATCGAAGGCAAACCCTAGATCGGCTTGATGCTCTTGCACGGCTGCTCGCAGGGGCCCTAGGTGGGTTGATCCACAGTTGACATTAATGCGATCGCCGTCGGGACGATTGTGCAGGCAGATCACCTCAGCGCCCAGTTGGCGGAACACCTGCGGGGCAACCTCTGCTGCTGCGCCCCAAGCCAGATCTAACACGACCCGCAACCCCGAAAAACTCACCCGCGATCGCAGGGGAGCCTGGAGCGACTCGGCATATTGACTGACCAACTCAGGACGGTGGTAATGCTGCCCCCATCCCGTTGCCGCTGAAGGGCCATCTTGCCCACCTCGCAGACCGGCCTCAATCTGACGCTGGAGATCAGGCGATAGCTTACTGCCCCCGGCTCCAAAAAACTTAATGCCGTTATCTCCCGGCGGGTTATGGCTCGCGGAAATCATCACGCCGCCAACAGCATCCAAGGCATGGGTGAGATAGGCCACCGTGGGCGTAGGACAGAGGCCCAGGTTCCACACCTCCAGCCCTGCCGCCGTTAGCCCTGCGGACAGCGCCATGGCCAACATGGGGCCAGAATTGCGAGAATCTTGCCCAATCAGCACTGGGCCCACCGAGGGAGACGAGGCTTGCAGCACCTGTCCCGCCCAGAACCCGACCTTGAGCGCTAGGGGAGCCGTTAAGACATCTCCCACCCGCCCACGAATACCATCGGTACCAAATAACTGAGTCTCAGGCAGGGCGATCGCTTGCCATTCTGCCGATCCCGCTTGGGGGGGCTCATGCCCTGCACCATTGATTACAGCCGATACAACCATTGCTACACACTCCACACATCACACCATTAAGACTGAGGGATTCTAGGCTACAGACTCCTGCCCATCAGAGATCATTGATGTCAGAGACCATCTTCAGAGACCATCTAGAGATCATTGATAGATGACAAGCGTCATACCTAGAGACGTATCGCATGTACCAACCTCCAGACCTGTTTTATCCCTCACTCAGCCTGGCTTGCCGCTCAACGCGGGTACACCCCTTGCATGGGTATCTAACCACCTGCAAGGCAACCTACGTTGATGAGCTATTCACAGTGGAGCATAGCACCTCTGGCAAAAACTCTGACAAGATTTGTGACAATTTTGGAAACTAGAATTGTCAGATGCCTAGAGGTCTGCATTCTGGAAGCGTGAGGCATCATGCTGGAGGACATTTGTGCCAGTATCTGGGCGAGTGTCCAGGCAAGTGTCCAGGCAAGTGTCCAGGCAAGTGTCCAGGCAAGTGTGCCATTTTACAAACTGTCATCCTAGCTAGCGCTCCCTATGAGGATGGTGTATGATAAGTACAGTGTGAGGAGTAACGAAGCGAAAGCAAAAGTTCTCGGGGTCGAAACACGGAAAGACTCCCGAGAACTTTTCTGTTTAAAGGCTTTTTGGACTACCGAGATGATGACGTATGAATCATCGCCAGGTGGTCTTTGTTTAATCCGTAGCTCCATTGACCCACACCATGTCAAGAGCGATCGGCCGAGAGGTCTCCAGTAAGACTGATCGATATCCAGTCAGGGTGAACTTGGTCTAACTTTGAGCGATCGCCGTCATTCTCGGCCATAACCTGTTAGACTTTTGGCGGCATAGTACATACTGCAGCTACGCCACACCGCTGCCTAAAGGAGAAGCCCATGCGTCAGATTAACTCCGTACTCATTTTTGTGCTGGGTTTGGGCTTGATGTTGTTTAGTATTCAAAATACGGACATCGTTGCCATTCACGTCATGCAGGGAATTGAGTTTCGGGCTCCCCTAGCCATTGAGCTGCTGGTGGCCATGGGAGCTGGGGCGATGATGGCCTGGGTCTTTAGTGTTTGGTCACGGCTGCAAAGCCTAGTCGCTAACCGTCAAACCATTAAACAGCGAGATACCCAAATCAAGCAGCTTGAAAAGGATTTAGAGCAGTACAAGCTGCAGTTGGAGAATCAACCGTTGCAGCTACCGGCCTCACCCCCAAGTGGCGACCAAGAGGATGACACTACCGATCCTGCTGCCCAAAGCGCTTAGCCTGGAATCTACCGTGCCCTATCTATCGTGAGCCTATGGCCCGTTCCATTGCCCATAACGCGATCGCCCTTTTGATTGAAATGGCGGAGCAAGGAGAACTCGATCCCTGGGATGTGCAGGTGATTGATGTGATCGATCGCGTCTTGCTGCAAATTCGCTCCTTGGAAACGCCTGTGGTGGAGGGGCGTGCGCCCTATGAGGCAGATTTATCGGAATCGGGGCAGGCCTTGCTCTATGCAGCCATGCTGGTGCTGCTCAAGGCCGATAGCCTGGCCCGGCTTAGTGCCACTGAGGATACCTCGGATGACCTAGAGGCAGAGTCTGAATGTGCTAGCGATCTAGATCAGCCGCCTCTGCCCAGCCGCCTAGAAAAGCAACTGCGCCGCCGGGCATCGGTCAACCCACCGCAGCAGCGACGGGTGACGCTCCAGGAACTGATCGCCCAGCTTGAGGTGATGGCCAAGACCATGAACGAACCCCGGTCTCGGCGGGGGCGATCGCGTCGGCCCAGACCCCAGTCCCACAGCAAGGCGGTGAAGACCATCGCCCAGCTTGCCCACCACGAAAATCTTTCGGAAATTGCCGCTGCTCTCGAACAATTTTTGACGGACTTTTGGCCCCAGCTCAGTGCAGATGACGAATGGATCGAATTTGAACGCCTACTAGACTATTGGATGGATCCGCCTGGCCACGGGCTCTCTGAGTTTGTTAAGCCTGATTCCGGTAGTGAAGCTCACTCCGAACAGGGCGATCGCGTCGGCGTCTTTTGGGCCTTGCTCTACCTATCGTCTCAGTCGAAGGTGGAATTAGCCCAAGAACAGTTCTACCAAGATTTGCATTTGCGCAGTTTAGACGCCCAAGCTCTGGCCGCCAGTGAACTGTCTGAACTGTCTGCTGTTGTATTACCAGATTAAGGGGGCATTCTGCGCAGGGCTTGGGGGCTAGCGTTGCAATCGGCACCTAGCCCGCAACCACCAACAGTCCTGTGATGATCACCACCAAATACGACCATAACAACCTGCTAAACTAGACAGCGAGCATAGATTGTTAAGATTCGTTGAAGTTTTGTCGAATGAGAAGTTACGCCTTTGCATTTGGCAAAAGTCTCTCAGCAATGTTTTCAGGCAACTGCTCTATGGCAAGCCACTGCTTGTGATGCTCCTACAGATCGTTTGAACTGTGGTGGAACGCTGCTCATTGCAATGGAAGTGTGTCAGGTTGAGGGTTGTTTCTCGGGTGGAGGCGTTAGTTAGTGGCCAGACAATTGGCAAGTTACCCCTGATGAAGCTAAGGTTTCAAGTAGTAAGGTCTGTACTCACCATTAGCCTCAAACGAATGCCCTATTTAGAGCTATCCGCATATTTCCACGGGTCGATCTGGGCTGCCGAGTACATGCATCGCTTGAATGCAGGAGTGACACCATTCCTAGACTTACCCAGTGTGATGTTGGGTAGGGTCAACGCTTGTTCATTCAAGGGGGATGCCTCAGCAACCACACCAACCAACTACATTGACGTTAAACCCAAGGTAGAGGGATAGACATTTATGAAAGCTATGATTCTGGCTGCTGGCAAGGGAACTCGTGTTCGCCCGATTACCTACACCATTCCCAAGCCCATGATCCCGATTTTGCAGAAACCTGTGATGGAATTTCTGCTAGAGCTACTGCGCCAGCATGGCTTTGATGAAATCATGGTCAACGTTAGCCATCTTGCTAATGAAATTGAGGGTTATTTCCGAGATGGTCAGCGCTTTGGGGTGCAAATTGCCTATTCGTTCGAGGGACGAATCGTAGACGGTGAGCTGATTGGGGAAGCCCTGGGCTCAGCGGGTGGAATGCGTCGCATTCAAGACTTTTCGCCATTTTTTGATGGCACATTCGTGGTGCTCTGCGGTGATGCCCTGATTGACCTTGATTTGACTGAAGCTGTGCGCGTGCATCGGGAGAAAGGGGCGATCGCCACGGTGGTGATGAAGTCTGTGCCGCTGGATGAGGTCTCTAGCTACGGCGTCGTGGTCACGGATGATGAGGGACGCATTAAGAGTTTCCAAGAAAAGCCTTCGGTGGATGAAGCTCTGAGCACCGACATCAACACTGGGATTTATATCTTCGAGCCAGAAATTTTTGACTACATTCCATCTGGGGAAACCTTCGATATTGGGGGTGACCTGTTCCCGCGTTTGGTGGCCGACAATGCGCCCTTCTTTGGCGTGGCGATGGACTTCGAATGGGTTGACATTGGTCGGGTGCCTGACTACTGGCGTGCCATTCGTGGTGTCTTGAGCGGCGAGGTTAAGAATGTCGAGATTCCTGGACGCGAAGTCCAGCCTGGGGTCTATGTAGGGTTGAATGTGGATGTGAACTGGGACAAGGTTGACATCCAAGGGCCGGTCTACATTGGCGGCATGTCTCGCATTGAAGATGGTGCAACTATTATTGGCCCGTCGATGATTGGCCCAAATTGCTACATTTGCAGCGGTGCAACGGTAGACAATAGCGTTATCTTCGAATATTCGCGTCTGGGTGCAGGGGTGCGCTTGGTCGATAAGCTGGTGTTTGGTCGCTATTGTGTAGACAAAACCGGTGCATCCATTGATGTGCAGGCGGCGGCGCTAGATTGGTTGATTACCGATGCCCGGCAGGTGATGCCGTCGGAACCACCCGCAGAGGGCCAAGCGATCGCTGAACTGTTGGGCGCAGAAGTCGGCAGCCTTCTCTAGCACTGATCCCCGTACCTCAGACGTTTGGCTTGGAGGCTAAAGGCTGAGAGTTGAGGTGTTCAAGGGCGATCGCTTGCCCATCGATAGGATCCCGAGGGTTGGAAGCTCTCGGGATTCTTGGTTTAAAAGGAGGCATAGAGGCTAGACGCCATAGCCAAGTTATCTGCATTCAGCAAGGCCCAAGCCAGTAGTCATCAAGCCTAGCAGTGTTGCTAAACGACATCATCAGATAAGATGCGGCTATCTCATCTATGGATTCGATAGAGAAATGCAACGGCGATCATCAGCCTCGTCATTCACCCTGCGCTGGCTCACGTCTGAACGGTATCGGCGATCGCCCAAAGGCTTGGAATGTCTGGAGCCCCAACGTCATCGCACCCATGCTATACATGCGCAACAAGACCGGATGCTGAATGACCAAAATTGCAGTACTCTTCAGGATGGTGGTGTAGTCTACGCCACCCTGTCGTTAGCAGACGCGGGCGATCGCTCCTCACCATGAACACTTCCTCTCATCTCCAAACTTGGCGCACCCAAGCAGGCAGCACCCTCAGGGTTTTGATACCAAGGATTGCGAGTTCAACGCTCACCGCTACCGATGGCTTGGTCGATGACCTATTGAGGGCTCTCGGCGAACAGCCACCTCGGGCCCTGGGACGAGATCCCTATGTGGGATTATTTGGGCAAAAGCCCGTGAATGAGCTACGGCAGCAGGCTGCGGCCGGTGTGCAAGTTTACCTAGAGCGACTCCGCCTTCCTAGCATTTTGCCGATGGATGAACAGGCTGATGCTCTGATCCGTTCTCTCAAGGGATTTTCCATCACCCGCCCAGTAGGCGTCTATCCCTATGAAGGCTTGTTTGGCTACACTCAAGTCAATATTAGTACCCTACAGCTTCAGCTTTGGCGGCAGCAGGGCGGGCAACATCTACGGCGATTGGTGGCGGAAATTCCAGATATAACGCCGACAGCAGCGGATGATCTGGCCGATTCCTTATTACGGGCTCTAGGGCGGCAGCCGGGGCGGCCGAGTAATCGCCTGCCCTATCAAGGGGTGATTGTTCTGCCGGACTCTATCCCATTTCCAGAATTTCGTCGCCGGGCAGCGGATGCGCTGCAGGTGTTTATCACCAATATCAACAGCGATCGCTTAGGATCAACCGATGCCGTAGTGGATGATGTGATCCGCAAAATTACCACCCTGCGCGGGCTCAATCAGCTTCCAGGACGCCCCGTCGAGCGCTTGCCCTATCAAGGACTGTTCCCCACTATTCAAGAAGTGACGGAATCGCAACTGGTGCAGATTGCTCCCACGGCGCAGCGATCGCAGCTCCGTAAGTTTTTGCCCCACCTCAATGCCACCCTAGTGGAGTTCAACATCAGCACGCCCTTGCGCAAAGCCCATTTCTTATCTCAGGTGGCCCACGAATCGGCCAACTTCAACGCGGTGGAAGAATTTGCTGATGGCAGTGACTATGAAGGGCGCGCAGATTTGGGCAACTTCTTTGCCGGCGATGGACGGCGCTATAAGGGCCGCGGTCTGATCCAGATTACCGGCCGCTTCAACTATCGCCAATGTGGCGATGCCCTAGGGGTTGACTTAGTTCAGCAGCCTACCCTGCTCGTCACCGATGTCTTAGCCTGCCGTAGTGCTGGCTGGTATTGGGATTCGCGACAGATCAACGTCTGGGCCGACCGCGACAATGTGGAACAGGTTACTCTGATGATTAACGGTGGCTATAACGGGTTGGATGATCGCAAGGCCAAGCTCACTGCCGCTAAGCGTGCCTTTGGTATTTAACGTGGGACTGTGAAGACTTAGCCTTGGTCAGCGGTAATGGCAGCTTTCAGGCTTTGGCAAAAGGCAGCGATCGCTTTTAGACCTTGCTCGGGACTGCCCTCGGCCAATCGCTTCACAAAAGCACTGCCCACAATTACCGCATCTGCCCCCCATTCCATCACCTGCCGGGCCTGTTCTGGCTGGGAAATACCAAAGCCCACGCCGATGGACTTATCCGTGACCCCCCGCAGATCGCTGAGCAGCTCCTTGGCGCGGTTGCCCATTTGGGTGCGCATCCCGGTCACGCCGGTCACGCTGACAAGATAGATAAACCCTTGGGACTGGGCAGCGATCGCCTGAATACGTTCCATGGGACTGGTGGGAGCCACCAGCAACGTCACCTCCACCGCCGCTTGATTAGCCGCCGCCATCACATCTCCCACTTCCTCTAGGGGCAAGTCGGGAATGACAATCCCCTTCACCCCTGCCTCGGCAATGGTTTGGAAGAATTTCTCCAGCCCACGATTCAAAATGGGGTTGTAGTAGGTAAACAAAATGATTGGAGCTTGCAGATCGGGGGAGACGGTGCGCACCATATCGAGCACCTGCTCCAGCTTGGTGCCGTTGGCGAGGGCTCGGGTGGCAGCCGCTTGGATCACTGGGCCATCCGCCAGCGGGTCAGAGTAGGGCACCCCCAGCTCGATGAAATCAGCGCCGTTGGCATCCAACAGCCGCAATGCTTTAGCGGTTGTCTCTAAATCTGGATCCCCTGCTGTAATGAACGGCACCAGCGCACATTGGCCCCGATCCCGTAGTGCATTCATCCGTTGAGAGACAGAAACCATAACAAACCCCACCAAAACGCGCTGACCGTTCCCCATTCTACGGCGCATTTTGACCCAACAGGCGATCGCTCTCCTTTTTTTTCAGGCAGGAGCTGTGATCACTCCGGCATTACTCTGAATCAGCAATCGCATCCTCGGATGATTCAGACTCTTGGTCGAGTTTGGCCTGCAGGGCAGCCAGTTCCTCGGGGGTCATTTCATCCAGACGTTTTTGCAAAACCGCGTCTTCATAGTCGCGAAGCTGTTGGTTGTAGGTCATCGTGTGCGTGCCGGCCCGAAATAGGTAGGTCACCAACCATCCGCCCACGCCACCCAGCAAGACGACCTGGCTCCAGATGCCAGCATTGGCTCCTTCGAGACCAGCACCCCGGAGACCCAAATAGATGAGCCCTCCGGCGGCAAAGATGCCGAAACCAACGCCAATTACATCAATTCGCCGCATGGCTTGCTATCCCGAAACAGTATGGAACGTCCCCATCATGAACCGGCGATCGCTTAGGACAATTGCCGTTTTTTGGGGCGAAGATTGACAAAAGGACTGAGCACTAACAGCCCTGGGAAGAAGAAAAAGACCATGAAATACATCAGCACCCGCTCAATGGAACTGGCGATGTACCAACGCTGCTGGAGGTAGAAAAAGATAGCCACTGGCATGACCAACAAATAGGCACCGCCTAGGGCAGCATAGACTAATAGGGTGATAACCATAGACACCAAAAATGAGACGCTAGAACTACCTGGAGCAACTCTGGGGGCGATCGCACGACCACCGATCCAGAAACTTCTCTCCATCTTATCGCCTTGTTGTCTTTGGCGAACTGCTTTTGCCCAGAGATCGTAGTCTGCGGTGCCATGTTGAGCAGGTCTCAGAGACTGTCCCCACCTTGGTCTAGGATTGCTCTAGGACAAGGGCATCATCGGTTGTGGAGATGGGACGGCAGCCGAGTTAGGACTTCTTGATAGACTTGTAGAGCGATCGCGCTATTGTAATGGCAAGAAATTGCCACAATAATTATAGACTCGCGCTATCGCTTGGAGAGGATCAACTATGTTAGAGCAATATCGTCAACACGTGGCTGAGCGGGCTGCGTTGGGCATTCCCCCCCTTCCCCTCACCGCTGAGCAAACGGCTGACCTCTGTGAACTACTCAAAAACCCGCCGGCTGGGGAAGAAGACACCCTCCTCGCCCTTCTGCGCGATCGCATTCCCCCCGGTGTAGACCAGGCATCCTATGTCAAGGCATCGTTCTTGACCGCGATCGCCAAGGGTGAGGTGACCAGCCCGCTACTGCCGCCCCACGATGCAGTAGTGCTGTTGGGTACGATGATGGGTGGCTATAGCGTCCAGGCGTTGATTGAGGTGATCAAGCTAGATGATGCAGCCTTGGCGCAGACGGCTGCCGAGGCTTTGAGCAAAACTCTGCTGGTCTATGATGCTTTTCATGACGTCATGGAGTTGGCGGAGGTCAATGCCTATGCTAAACAGGTGGTAGACTCTTGGGCTAATGCCGTTTGGTTTACCAAGCGTCCTACCGTGCCCGAGCAGATTACCGTCACGGTGTTTAAGGTGCCAGGGGAAACCAATACTGACGACCTATCCCCCGCCCCCCACGCCACCACCCGCCCTGATATTCCCCTCCATGCCTTGGTGATGTTGGAGTCGCGCATTCCTGGAGCGCTGACCATTCTGGAACAGCTAAAAGCCAAGGGTCATCCCGTTGCCTATGTGGGTGATGTGGTTGGCACGGGTTCGTCGCGGAAGTCCGCCATCAACTCGGTGCTGTGGCACATTGGCGACGACATTCCCTGTGTCCCCAACAAGCGATCGGGTGGCTATATTCTGGGAGGAGCGATCGCCCCCATTTTCTTCAACACCGCTGAAGATTCCGGTGCCTTGCCCATCGAGTGCGACGTTGCTCAGATGGAAACCGGCGATGTGATTACCATCTACCCCTACAAGGGCGAAATCACCAACGAAGCGGGCGAGGTGATCTCCACCTTCAGCCTCAAGCCAGAAACTATTTTGGATGAAGTGCGGGCTGGCGGTCGCATTCCTCTCCTCATTGGGCGATCGCTCACCGACAAAACCCGTATTGCCCTAGGATTGCCCCCCAGCGATCTCTTTGTCCGGCCGGCGACGCCTGCAGACACCGGCAAGGGCTTTACCCTGGCGCAAAAAATGGTGGGCAAGGCCTGCGGCCTACCCGGCGTGCGTCCGGGTACGTCCTGCGAACCGATGATGACCACCGTCGGCTCCCAAGACACCACCGGCCCCATGACCCGCGACGAGATGAAAGAACTCGCCTGCCTTGGGTTCAGCGCTGATCTGGTGATGCAAAGCTTCTGCCACACCGCCGCCTATCCCAAGCCCGTGGACATCAAAACCCACCAAGACCTACCCGACTTCTTCGCCGAGCGGGGCGGCGTGGCCCTGCGGCCGGGAGACGGCATCATCCACTCTTGGCTGAACCGCATGTTGCTCCCCGATACGGTAGGTACCGGCGGCGATTCCCACACCCGTTTCCCCATGGGCATTTCTTTCCCCGCTGGATCTGGTCTGGTCGCCTTTGCGGCAGCGATCGGAGCCATGCCCTTAGATATGCCGGAGTCGGTGCTGGTGCGCTTCACCGGTGAGTTGCAGCCCGGCATCACCCTGCGGGATGTAGTGAATGCCATTCCCTATGTGGCTATCCAGAAGGGCTTGCTGACCGTGGAGAAGAAAAATAAGAAAAATGTCTTCTCTGGTCGGATCATGGAAATGGAAGGCTTACCTGACCTAAAACTAGAGCAAGCCTTTGAACTGACCGATGCCACCGCAGAACGCTCCTGTGCAGGCTGTACCATCAAGCTCAGTGAAGAGACCGTAGCGGAATATCTGCGATCGAACATTGCCTTGATGAAGAATATGATCGCCCGCGGTTACCAAGATGCTCGTACCCTCACCCGTCGCATCGCTAAGATGGAAGAGTGGCTGGCCAATCCTTACTTGATGTCTGCGGATCCAGATGCGGAGTATGCAGAAATTATCGAGATTGACCTGAACGAGATCAAAGAACCGCTGGTGGCGGCTCCCAACGATCCAGATAACATCAAAACCTTATCTGAAGTCGCTGGCGATCCTATCCATGAAATTTTCATCGGCTCCTGCATGACCAACATTGGTCACTACCGAGCAGCAGCGAAGGTGATGGAAGGAGCGGGGCCAGTGCAGGGACGCTTGTGGATCTGTCCGCCTACCCGTATGGATGAAAAACAACTGCGGGAAGAGGGATACTACGGCATTTTTGCCGCAGCCGGTGCTCGCACGGAGATGCCGGGCTGTTCCCTCTGCATGGGCAACCAAGCTCGCGTGGCCGATGAAACAACAGTGATGTCTACCTCAACCCGCAACTTCAACAACCGCATGGGTAAGGGAGCCCAGGTTTATCTAGGTTCAGCAGAGCTGTCGGCAGCCTGCGCACTGTTGGGTCGTATTCCCACGATGGAGGAATATCTGGAAGTAGTGGCGAATAAGATCAATCCCTTTGCATCGGAGCTATACCGATACTTGAACTTCGACCAAATTGCCAAGTTTGAGGACGAGGGTCGTGTGATTCCGCTGGATCAAATGCCTAAGATCGAGGATATTTTAGGAATGCCAGCCGCTACTCGTTAGCATATAGCCATCCTAGAATCTAGGATGCATAAGCCCCCTCGAACACACCTGAGGGGGCTGTTTGTTCATCCATAGCAGCACAGATGCCTGCAGATGCCTATGCTGAACCTCACATCACATTCTGGGTCAATCAAACAGGGGGAAGAATGGATAGCTCAATCTTTGTACAAACCTTTGTAGCCGTCTTTGTATTGGCGGATGCCCTTGGCAATGCGCCTATTTTTATCGTTCTAACGAAAGGCATGGATGTTGCTCAAAAACGCCGAGTTGTGGATCGAGCCTCCGTGGTGGCAACGGCTGTGTTGCTAGGCTTTGCCTTTGGCGGCCAAGCAATTTTGGGCTATTTACACATCAGCATGGCATCTCTCAAGGTAGCCGGGGGGCTGCTGCTGCTGCTGATTGCCTTAGACATGTTGCAAGGTGGGATGGATACCCCCTTGGTGGATGAAGAGCGCGACGTAGCCATTACCCCCCTAGCACTCCCCCTCATGGCTGGGCCTGGCACCCTCACCACCGTGATGATTCTCATGTCGGAATCGCCCACCGCCCGCGTTAGTGTTGTGGGTGGCATCATCAGCGCCATGATCGTCACCTGGTTTATTGTGCGCCAGTCATCCCGCATCGATCGCTGGATTGGAGCTGAAGGTGCTGTGATTATTACCAAAATCCTCGGCTTCCTGCTGGCCGCCCTCGCGGTGGAAATCGGCAGCGGTGGCATTCGCGAATTATTTTTGACCTAGATATCCAGAATGAGCAACACCTAAGAGGCTCACAGGTTCTGGATGGATGACCGTTGGGCTAGCTCCTGGGCTGCGGTCTGCATGGCTTCCATGTCGGATGTAGACCACCAACGCGGTTCTGCGCAGTGGTGGGCAGCCAGCAACCCCCACAGGCGCTTATGATCGGGCCGCTCTGGCAAAATTGGCATCACTAGGCTGGCTTTGACCTGAATGCTAGACAAAAAGTCTCGATGACAGGGATGGATGGGAGCTGTATCGAGGTCGGAGATGTAGCTATAGCGCCCTTCGAGGTAGCGTTGGGCATACTCATCATTGAAGCAGTCATCCGCTCCGGTGGATCCATAGATGGAGTAGATCGGCTGGCTCAAGGACTCGAAGGTCACCTGCCCCTTCCATTCATAGTAAAAGTAGTAGATCACCACCCGATCGCACTGCAGCGATCGCCGCACGTGATCCGTCTGCTGCTGAATGAACACATCCTGTTCAAGATGATCTGTGAGGCGCTGGAGCAACGCTTGGATTTGCAGCGATCGCGTTTTGCTAACCTGGCGATCGGCATAGCGCTGCTGGCGCAGTTTTTGCAATTGGTGAGACAGGTTGAGCTGTGAATCTGGAGACATGGCAGCTAGGCGACAGGAAGGGGGTGACGGGGTGAGTTGATTGCTATACTAACGCGATCGCCTTCCCCATTCCAGATCCTGAGTCAAGGATCGATCTAGTGAGCTGAGGTTGCTATCTGTTGAGCTACAGGCAGAACCTTGAGCTGGATAGATGTTAAACGATGGAAGGCTTTGCTGAATAGCAGTATGATTCCGGAACACTTTGCATGGAGGGCATTGCTGAATCGATAGATGATTTGCCCTCATCCCCAACCCTTCTCCCCAGGGAGAAGGGAGTTAGAACGCCTGTTCCCTTATCCTAGGAAGAGGGCTAGGGTGAGGGCAGATTGAGCAATTCATACCTGTATTCAGCAACGCCGCATGGAGTTTCAGAGCTTCTAGCTAGAGGTTGCTGCCCTGATTTAGCAACACTATCTGTTGACCCATTGGGTTCTTCCTATCGTCCGTAGTTTCCCCATGGCTAGCTTGGTAGTCAGAGCGCGCACTTCTAGCGCATTGCTTAGCAGCGTCTAGATCTAGAACTGGGGTGGGACATCGTCAATGCCCCCCACAATGCTCACAACCTAGGTGATTCCATACCTTGTAAAATGCTCACAACTTAGATAATTCAACGATCACAGCTTTAATCCTGTCGTTGGAACACAATTCGGCAGCCGTCTTGATTTATAGAGGATACTCTATGGATAATGATGCAAGTTCAGCGGCAATTGTTATGCTCAGGTGACCATAAAGTTACCGTAAAGCTACTTGCCAGATAGGATCATAAGGCGCTACTGTAGTGCTATATACAGCCATCGTCTTACTCATCTTATTTCCATTGGTTGGTGCATCCTTTTCGAGTATTAGGCAGGAGATATCGACACAAGCAGGTCGTCAGCTCTTCAAGACTGGAAGCTTTCAGGTTCTAGTATTCTAGGTCAGACTTGCTCTATCCCCTGATGTTCCTTCAGACATAATTTTTTATTAACCCCGCTAAGTCTTCGCTCATGGAGTGTTACATGGCTTATCATATTGTCTTGAGCCGCCCGTTTGACCTAGACGGGATAGAGGAAGCTGCTGCCAACGATCAGAAGCCACGTCATGCGTTATGGGCCTTGCGTCAACAGTTAAATGCACAGGTGCATCAGCCGGATCAAAAACAGGTAACCGTACACGATAAGATCCTAGCAAAAATTATTGGACAGCCTGAGCACTGGGCGCTGGCCCGCTGCCTGCTGCCTTATCTAGGTGATAATGATGTTGTGTTTTGTGCCGGGGAGGACGTAGGTTTGCCTCTTGCTATCCTCGCAGGTTGGAAGCAGGCAAGAACTAAGTTTGTGGTCTCGGTCATGGCTCCCGATCGCTCCCGAGTACGTGGTGTCCTTAAGATGTTTAATCTGCAACACCATATTCCAACGTTTGTGGTGAATACCCAAAGGAAAGCTAAGTCGTTGATGGATTGGCTGTCGCTGCCCAGCGATCGCATCTGCATCTTGCCAGAACAAACGGATGTACGATTTTTTACGCCTGGTGCCTGTCTTGCGGATAAAAAACGGCCTCTGATTGCCAGTGGAGGATTAGAGCAGCGCGACTATCAAACCTTGGCTGTGGCTACTAGCGATCTAGATGTTGACGTTCATATCTGTGCTGTTTCCCCCAATGCATCATCGAATACCAGGGTATCCCTTCCGGATCCAGTGCCTAGCTATATGACGATGCAGCACTATGACTGGCCAGACCTACGTCAACTCTATCGTGATGCGGATGTTGTGGTTGTGAGCCTGTTGCCCAATGATTACTCTGCGGGTTTGACCACGCTCATCGAAGCTATGGCCTGTCGCCGTCCTGTGATCATGACCCGCACGCCAGGCTTGGCAGAGGAGCTGATTGCTGAAGGAGTTGTCTTGGGCATTCCTCCCCTCAATCCTGAGGCGCTCAGTGCCTCTATTCGCTGGCTCTTGAGCGATCGCAGCTTTGCTGATACGCTTGCCCAGCGCGGGTATGAGGCGGTGATGCAGCGCTTTACCAGCGAGAATCATGTCCAGTATCTAGCTAACTATATTCAACAGGTAGCTAGCCCAGAGGTAGCGCGACAAAAGGTGCTGAGCGCCTAGCCTAATATCGACGATCGGGCGATCGCTCCTCTCTAGAAGCGATCGCCCTCTTGGCTGAATCTATACTTATCTAAGAGAGCCTTGGGTTATTCAGGGCGCGATCGCCGCAGACGCTCCAGTTCTTGCTGAAGCTGATCGATTTCATCGCGGAGCCTGTCTGCCTCGCTGCGGGTTGCCGACTTCCGTTCCGGTTCCACATCCACCGCATTATCTTCCGATCGCGCGTAGTTGCCCGTCCGAATCGCTTGAAAGTCGGGTGACTGAGACCATTCCTGGAGATATTTAACCCGCTCTACTGTAAACGGATGGGTTAGAAAAACGCCCTGGGATACGTTATTATACAGAAAAAACTTATACACCTGATTCAGCCCGTCTTCGTCTAGATCGTGGTAGCGTTCCGACTGGCGTACAAATTCCCGCAGATCTAGCTCATGGGCATAGCGGCTACTGCCTCCTGCCAGCCTCATCATATTGCGCAAGACTGGATCCAGCTCATCCATCACCAACAGCGCAGCGCGATCGGCCGATAGTTCTGCCTTCCGCAACCATTCATAAAACGCCAGGATTAAGCCTGTGCTCACCAAGCTGCTCAGACCAAAGGTCATGCTCGATAGTCCAAACACCAGCGTAATGGCCCAGCTTGCCATCTGGTTGAGCGTGGTGTGACCGCATTTAATATGACCGAGTTCGTGGGCCATCACCGATCGCAACTCGGTTTCATCGAGTAAATCCAATAGCCCGGTATTCAACACCACGCAGGGGCGCTCTTGCCCGAGGGCATAGGCATTCACCAAGGGCGCTTGGGACACAAACAGCGTGGGTTCGGGATAGATATCAAGGGACAGGATGCAATCGCGGAAAATGTGGTAAACCGACGCATATTGGCGCGGCCCAACTTCAATGCTGTTGCCCATGAGATAGACGTAGCGCGGACGTTCGTAGACGAATTCCACAAATTTGCGGGCTACAAGGTCAAATCCAGGCACACTGCGCAATGCCTGTTCGGCTTGCTCATCTTGGGGGTGGCGAAAGGCAGCACTCGACAGTCCGGGGTAGGTGGGCATAGGGGCAACATGAAGATTCTGAACGGGGCAATGGGCAGGGGCGATCGCCCTTGGCTTGTCACTATTCTAGCTAACGATGCTCTGGGTCTTGGGGATGGTCTTGGAGGAACTCGATCCGACGACAAATTCCCAAGAACCACCGATTGCAGCCATCTTGCCCTGCGCTAGCATGGTAGCTGATTTGGGGGCGATCGCTCCTGTCCATCGTTCCCGTCCATCGCAATCCCTATCCTTCTAGATCTATATACATGACACTCAAATTTCTTCCCACCTTGATCCTGACCACAGCTCTGTCTGTCGGCTCATGGCTGATGCCCAGTTTGCAGCCACGGGCGATCGCTCAACTACCAGACGGAATATCCCAGGAAGAGACTGCGGCGGCGGAGCAGGAGGCCATCCAAATGCTGCGCAACGATCCGCAACGGGTACTGCAACTAGTACAAACTACCCTGGAACAAAATCCTCAACTGGTGCAATACCTGATGCAAAATCCTCAACTGGTACAGCAATTAGCCGGGCAAAGCGATGATCTTATGCAGGAGCTGCAGCAGCATCCAGAGCTTTTGGAGCAACTGGAGCAATTGATCCAGCCCAGTTTGTAAATCATCGTCACATCAGGGGCATATACAATCTTGACAAGCGATCGCGCCTATTGGTTAGCCTGGTCAACGCTGACCGGCATTGGGCCTATCCTCCTCCAGCGGCTGCAGCGGCACTTTGGCACCCTAGCGGCGGCCTGGGATGCTCCGGCGGCCGCCCTCGGAGAGGTGGATGGCTTTGGGCGGCAAACCTGCGACTCCATCCTGCGGGAGCGATCGCAACTGGATCCAGCCGAACTCCTCGCCACCCACAGTGACCACAATCCTAACTTTTGGACACCCGCCGATCCGGACTACCCGCGCCTGCTGTTGGAAATTCCCGATCCGCCGCCAGTGCTGTACTATCGCGGACAGGTGAACCCTCAGGAAAATCAAGGAATCCTGCCGGCGATCGCCCTCGTGGGTACCCGTTCTCCCTCCGACTATGGACGGCGATGGACTCAGCGCCTCACCCAAGCCCTGACAGAGAGCGGCTGGACGATCATCTCCGGTCTGGCGGACGGTATTGATACCCTGGCCCACAAAACCTGTCTTGAAGCAGGTGGACGTACCGTTGCTGTTGTGGGAACGGGGGTGGATATTGTCTATCCCAGCTCCAACCGCGCGCTGGCCCAACGTATTCTTGAACAGGGACTGATCCTCAGCGAATATCCGGCGGGCACGAAACCCGACCGCGCCCACTTTCCCCGCCGCAACCGCATGATTGCTGGTCTTAGCCGTGCCACGCTGGTTCTGGAAGCCCCCAGTCGTTCTGGGGCGCTGATTACCGCACGTCTAGCCAATGATTGCGGGCGGGATGTCTATGCCCTGCCCGGTTCTCTCGATAATGAACGCTCCCTGGGCTGTTTAGAACTGCTCAATCAAGGGGCTCAGGTGGTGTTGGGTGAGGCAGATTTATTAGAACGCCTCGGCAGCCTGCCCAGCTTCCTGCCCGCGCCGGTTGAACAGCTTTCCTTACTGCCGCCACCATCTCTCACCCCTGATCTGGCAACAATTTTGAACGCCATGTCCCTAGAGGCGATCGCCTTGGATGGCATCGTTCAAACCACTGGATTAGCTACAGGACTGGTCTTAGGCAGCTTGACCCAACTTGAAATGATGGGCCTGGTTACCCAATTACCCGGATCCCGCTACCAACGCTGTTAGTTGATCAACGTCACGTTGATGGCACTCATCGTCAAGCCCTCAAAGGTGTTCAGGCCATAGACGTTCCTGCTATTAAGTTGATTGGAATCTATCCAAAATAATCCGTACATGTACGGGAAACGTTCACAACAATTTGGTTTATTCTGGTCACGTTTGGGTGAGCGATCGCTCATGGTCTCAAGGATTGATAGCCCTCGGATACTTTCAAGTAGACAGTCAAAAAACTGTCCGGATCCAAGGGGCTAGAAACGAAAAGTACTAACAGGCAATGCTTCTAGGGTCTAGGGCTAGGAGCGCTTACCTGTCTGGTGTTGACATCCATCAGCCGACAGGAGGCAATGCCAGCAGTAAATTGTTGAGACAACCATAGTCAATTGGCAAGAGCATGATGCAGCGTGAAACAAATCTCAATTCCTACTGTCTAGAACGTTCTGCTGGATCATCGAGATAGTCGTGTAAATTGTAGACTTTTGTTGACTGTGTTAGCAGAGTTTAATTAGCGGGAACAATGAAATAGTCTCCGAGGAGAGATTTATCTAGGGTTCAAGTTTAAGTTCTAGCAATTCTAGATTTTTCTAACGTCTTCGAAGCATCGGTGGTAGCATCAAAGGGGTGCTGGCAGGGTCAAAGAAGGAGCTCTCATTGGGCTTAATTCTTCTTAAGAAGTTTGGGAACTATTTCCAGATTTTCTGTTAGAATCTTGTCGGACTATAGACCTCTTTACTACTGTCGAACTCTCGCTCAGAATATGGGGGTTCTGCTCTCTATTCAATTCTTCAACAACTGAACACTATTCAAATCACAGTTGTTGGCTGTCTATTCAGTTCCAATCCATAATCAAGTTTTAGGTGACTAATCATGGCTGTTGAAAAGGTAAACTCCTCCTCTAGCTTGGCTGAAGTAATCGACCGCATCCTCGACAAAGGGATCGTGATTGATGCTTGGGTTCGTGTGTCCTTGGTCGGTATTGAACTCTTGGCAATTGAAGCCCGGGTTGTGATTGCTTCGGTTGAAACCTACCTGAAGTACGCTGAAGCCGTGGGTCTAACCTCCCAAGCCGCTGTACCTGCATAGGTCTAAATCGCTGTTCGTCCATCGGACAGCCTAACTTACGACTGAGGGGTTGCCCAACGGATGCATTGGTTTTCCTATCGGCATCCCCTCATCTTCTTTTTAGCCTCAGAGGCTTATGCGCTGTCCCATCATGTCTGTCATTTCAGCGATTCGCTCTGCCCCATGTCACGGGATGACATTTAATTTTAGTAATCAGGTTTTCGCTTAAAAATGACGTTTCAGTAGTGTAAGTTCTGACTTTAGTTTGAGCTATCCTTTCCCATCCTGTAGGAGAATCATCCCATGAATTCGTTGCGAGATTCGTGGTTAGAGCTACGGCAAAGACGTCAGCAAGAGTTAGCCCAACGGCGGCAAGATGTTCGGCAAACCCTGGATACATTTCAAAGCGATCGCCAAACCCAAGCGGCTCAACTCCGTCAAGACCTCAGTCTCTTCCAGCTTCAGCTTCAGCAAGAAACCCAGACGTTTCTAGCCCAGGCCAGTCAGCAGCGCCAGCTTCAAGCGCAGCGACTTTTCCAAGAGCTACATAACTTTACTCAAGCGCTGCAGCGGCAGACGGCAGAATTTTTATCTCAGACTGCAAGCAATCGTCTTTTGCAGGCCGAAGAACTCAAACGGTTTCTGTCGGAGTTTCGTGGCCAACTGAGCAATACCGTTGCTGCGATGCTGGAAACCTTGCAGCAGAGCCGTGCCTTAAACCGCGAACAACTGCGGGCAGAGCTTTCCGCCTATGTAACGGCGCTGCAGTCGGATGTGCAGTGCTACTTGGCAGAACTGGAGGTGTTGCGGGGCGATCGCGCTCAGGCAGTACAGACCATGCTCAACACCAGCCGTGAGCTACGTCTCGCCGATGTGGATGCGCTATTCCATGAATTTGCCGCCTTCCGCACCGAGCTAGCTGCTTACTGTGCTGACCTTCGGCAATCGGTGTGGGGAACGGGTAGCGCTGCTTCGGCACCTGCTCCAGTTACTGCACCGGCACCCGCGCCAGCACCCGCCGCTCAACCCAGATTTTTCACCCGATCTGCTGCGCCCGTAGCACCGCCTGCTGCACCCGCTGCACCGCCTGCACCAGCAGCGCCTGTACCAGCGGCCGCACCCAGCCCGCCACCGGTCATGCAGGCTCCTCCGGCACCCGCTACCCCGCCTGTCGTCTATGCTCCACCGGCTCAGGTATCTCCCTTTGATGAAACGGTGGCAGAGCCTTTACCTCCCAGCGTTCCCGATGCCCCAAGTCCCAAAGACTTGGCCAGCAGTATTTATGCTCTGATTCGGCAGCGGCACGGCGCGCGGCTACCGGAAATTGAGGAAGAGCTCAGCATTAACCGCTTTCAGGCTGTCGATGCGCTTCGCCTTTTGATTCGAGAAGGCGTTGTCACCCAGCGCGATCGCGTCTATTTAGTACAAGAGGAAGCTAGCCTGTGACCACTGTTCTCCAAGCCCGGCCCCGGCGATTTGTTTCAACCCCATCTATTGAGCGTGTCGCGACCCGCGCCTTGCGCTACCTACAATCAGGCTATCCGGTGCATCTACGGGGCCCTGCCGGCACCGGTAAAACCACCCTTGCCCTACATCTGGCAGATTTGATCAGCCGTCCGATCATGCTGCTGTTTGGGGATGATGAGTTTAAAACCTCTGACCTGATTGGCAACCAACTTGGCTACACCCGCAAAAAAGTGGTGGATAACTTTATCCACAGTGTCGTCAAGATGGAAGACGAACTGCGCCACAACTGGGTTGATTCGCGCCTCACCCTGGCCTGCCGTGAAGGCTTCACCCTGGTGTATGACGAATTCAACCGATCGCGCCCGGAGGTGAACAACGTTCTCCTGTCGGCGTTGGAAGAAAAGCTCTTGGTGCTGCCGCCCAACGGCAACCGCACGGAATATATTCGGGTCGATCCTAACTTCCGCGCCATCTTTACCTCTAACCCTGAGGAATATTGCGGGGTACACGACACCCAGGATGCTCTTCTGGATCGGATGATCACCATCAATATTCCCGAGCCCGATGAGCTAACTCAGCAAGAAATTGTTGTCCATAAAACCGGCATCGATCGCTTGAGTGCTTCGTTGATTGTCAAACTGGTGCGGGCGTTCCGCGCGAACACCGGAGCCGTGAATTCTTCAGGACTACGTCCCTGCTTGATGATTGCCAAAGTTTGCTTTGAGCATGAGGTTGAGGTCATCACAACCAATGAAGAATTCCGCGATATCTGTCAAGATATGCTGCTGTCGCGTACGGATGGTTCGCTAGCAGATGCCACCCAAGCGCTATGGGAAGTGTTCAATAGCCTGATCTGTGGCGATACCACGATCACCATACCGGTTGGGGCTCCCGGTCAAGCGCCCGTTAGCGATCGCCCTGAAGCCGACGCGATCGCCCAATCGAGCGCGATCGCCGACCCGTTTGAGTCTGCCCAGCCTACTGTCTTGGATGAGCCCGTATCGTCCGCCGTACCCACCCCTGCTACCCCCGTGGTTGAAGATGTGGTAGAACAGCCCATTGCAGAGGATCTGGCGCAGCCGGAGAACCCCTTGCCCCCAAAGTCTCCAAGCCTAGACGATCTGTCCAGCGACCTAGCGGTCGAGGAACCCGTTGATCAAGCAGCGATCGCAGATCCAACGCCCTTTGTGGCAGATGTCTATGCTTATTTCCAAGAGGTAGAAGCGGCCCGTCCGTCGGATGTAGAAGCGGCCTTGGGTATCAATCGCGTTCAGTCGGTGAATGCGTTGCGATCGCTCCTAGCGAAGGGCTTTCTCGCCAAGCAGAGCACCGGCGACGCTACGTCGATCTACCGCCTCAGCGATCTATCCCGTGATAGACTGCCCCTGACTGACTTGTCTTGATGTCTTACCCGTGACCCCCCATGAACGCTACCCCCGCACGCACTACCAACCCCCAGCGCACGATTACCACCTCAACTCAGGGATCAACCTTAGCGGATGTTTTAGAGCGGGTGTTGGATAAAGGCATCGTGATTGCAGGCGATATCTCCGTTTCCGTTGGATCGACTGAACTCCTCAGCATTCGGATTCGCCTGCTGATTTCGTCCGTCGATAAAGCTCGTGAAATTGGCATCAACTGGTGGGAAAGCGATCCTTTCCTGAGTGGCCAGGCCCGTCAGCTCATGGAAACCAACCAAGAACTACAGGCGCGGCTGGAGGGTTTGGAAAACGAGTTAAAAGCTCTCAAGGCGGCTCCAGCTACATCTGATGCTCGGTTAGACTAGAGGCAGATGGCTAGCCAGCTAGCGTTGTTCATCCCATCAGCCCCATCTCTCATCTAGCTGTCCTACAGACCCGGAGGATAGGTCGTTGATTACTGTCAAATCCATGCGGCAGATTGCTACCTGCCGTGCTATTCCCAGTTTTCGCGCTAGTTCAACGCTCAGCCGTCTATCGTGGGTTGCCCTCGATAGCGGCCGTATTCAAGCCGCCCAAGGAGCCCAGCGCTCCCACGAGCAGCATCGCCAGTGGCGTATTCACCAATGGATCGATCGCTAGCGCCGTAGCACATGCCGTAGTTTGTCTCCAGATTTTGATCCCAAATTACAACCCAAGGGGTAGGCATCCTCGGCATAATCGTTTAGCGTTGAATGGACAGGGTAGGATCTAACCACTTGGATGCGATCGCTAGTGAAACCCATAGGCGATCGCGTTGGCACATACAACTCTCATGCCAAAATCGTTATCCTAGAGTAGGAGCCCAACCATGAGCCAAACTAAACCCTATCTTGATTCTGAGCACTATCGTCAAATGCTGGTGCGTGATGGCGAACGTCGCTTTCGAGAATGGCATACAGCCTTTCTAAAGTATCAACAAGACTTTACTCGTCAGACCAGTCAATCCCGTCAGACCGAGCAATCCCGTCAGACCTAACATGCGTTCATGACTTCCTCAGATCTACCGTTTCAACCTGCCCCTGAGGAACTCCTCATCAAGCCGTCCTTTTCGTCGGGCAGTTCATCGGATGCCGGGCTGGCTCCGCTCTTGCTAACGGTCATTGAGCTGGTGCGCCAGCTCATGGAAGCTCAGGTGATCCGCCGCATGGAGGCTGGAGAATTGAGCGATCGCGACCTAGAGCGGGCCGCCGACAGCATCCGTCAACTGGAAGAACAGGTGCTGAAGCTGTGTGATTTCTTTGATGTCGATCCCGCCGACCTCAACCTTGATCTGGGCGAATTTGGCACCTTGTTGCCCAAGGATAATAGCTACTATCCCGGTGAGTCGTCGGCCAACCCATCGATCCTAGAACTCCTCGATCGCCTGCTCCATACCGGTGTTGTCGTGGAAGGGGATGTGAACCTAGGTCTCGCTGACCTGAACCTGATTCAAGCCAAACTGCGCCTGGTGTTGACGTCGCGCCCCCTCTCCAGTTTGCCTGCTCCAACTCTTCGAGAGCAAGCCAGCCTAGGGCCAGCGAAAGATTCTTAAGCCTGGTGAACAATCCGGCAGACTGCACGGAAATACCCTAGACTCGACTGGAAAGGGTAGAGACACGGCACTTATCATCAGGCTTATTGTTATGGGATACGGTCTTTATTTATATGGCATCTTTCCATATCCTGGCCCGCGCAACTTAGAGCTAGTTGGGCTGGATCAACAACCGGTTCATACGCATCGCATTGATTCCTTCACTTTCTTATATTCTGAAGCTCAGCAAGAGCGCTATCTGGCCAGCCGCCGCAATCTCTTAGGCCATGAGCGGGTGCTGGAACAAGCGATGGAAAGTGGCTATCGTACCCTATTGCCTCTACGCTTCGGTTTGATTATTGAAGACTGGACGGCAGTGGAAGCGCAGTTGATTATCCCTCACGCCGCTGGTCTGAAGACGCTGCTAGAGCGGCTAGACGGTCAGCGGGAGGTGGGTATCAAGGTCTATTGGGAAACGGCTACGGAGCTGGAATCGCTGATGGCCGAGCATGAGGATCTACGGGCAGAGCGCGATCGCCTCATGGGTAAATCGTTGAGTATGGAGCAGGTGATCCAAATTGGTCAGGCGATTGATGAAGCCATGGGCGATCGCAAGCAGGCGGTGATCAAAACCTTCCAGGATGCCCTCAATCCCCTAGCGGCTGAGGTGGTTGAAAACGATCCGCTCACCGATACCATGATCTACAATGCTGCCTATTTAATTCCTTGGGATGACGAACCAGCCTTTGGCGATCGCGTGGAGGAGCTGGATCAAACCTTTGATGATCGGTTACGTATTCGCTACAACAACTTCACTGCGCCCTTTAACTTTGCTCAGCTTGATACGTTGAATTAACGCCCCCTCATTGCTGCGAGGCATGTACCATGTTTTTTGATCTGCTCATATCTCCCATTACGGCTCCCCTGAAGGGTCTGTCCTGGATTGGCGAGAAAATTCTAGAACAGGCAGACACCCAGCTTGACGATACCGAGAACTTGAAAAAGCAACTGTTAGAACTGCAGTTGCGGTTTGATATGGGTGATCTTGAGGAAGAGGAGTTTGAACTGCAAGAAGAGGAATTGCTGCTGGCGATTCAAGCTATGGAAGATGAAGCGCGACGCAATGCAGCAGAGGATGATGAGGAATAGCTAGACTCGCTTAGCCTCAACAGTCTCTTCTTATGGTGCCAGCGTCCCGCGTTGTCACCTGTCTTGGTTGCTCCTGCGGCTAGGTCTGGGCGCAGGAGCGCCGCTTGGATCATTCCCATGCTCAGCGTAGGAACGATATTTAAGTTGTCGGGGGTGGGGAAACGTTATGCCAGGGACGTGTGTAACTCCAAGTCACAGGTTTGGATAGCTTGACGGGAAAGGATCGTCAGCTCGTGGGGATAGCGCGGTCGTGGATCGCCCACCAACCACACGGGCGGCACCAGCATGGCTTCATAGCAATCGATTTCATAGGTAACGCCAGGACGCTCCTTGAGTTCTACCACCATGCCTGGCAGATATTCGAACATTTCATCCCAGTCAATACTTGACTCCATGGCCCTACTGCTTTAATCAACAAATGGTTACGTCTGTGGAGTATCTAAGGCCAGCCACACCCTGCCAGATGTATCGCGACCATGGGTGGTTAACCTTAGATACTAGAAAGTCCAGATCAATCCAGACCAATCCAGATTCATGCCAGATCTAGCAATAGAAATGGCTTCTATCCAACACGATCTCGCCGTGATTGGGCACCCAGGCAACCCATGCTGTTTGCGAGGATTGACATAGCAGCTTCGCTTCCTGTGCCCCATACTCGCTGGGCGGGTGAAACAACTGCACCCACGTATCACGGTTATAGGTGATATGACAAACCGGATGCTGCCATGCGATCGCAGCTCCTTGAACCGAGGTGTCGGGTGAATCGGTGGTGATCAAGGACATCATGTTCTCCATCTTGCCTAGCGTCTGATCAAAATCCTTGCCTCTTCTTTACGTGAGGGAGACTAAGATTATTTCTGTATTCATTTTTACAGAATGAAGCCTAGATCTGGGTATTGGGCCCAATAAGTTTACAAACCCTGACATAGGCTGGGCGATCGCCTGCAATGCCTCACAGCTCGTTCAACATCAACAATCAGGCGTCAGCCATCAGGGCTTGCTGAGCTAGGGAACGAATGGTGTCGATGGGAATTTGGTAAAAATAGCGCTGCCGGAACTGCTCTTCTTGTAGGGCGGCCAGGAATAGGGCGATCGCTCTCTCATGGTTCTCCAGTGCATGGTTTTCCTCAGCGATCGCTGCTTCGTAGCCCATTTGTAGACCCTCGGGTGAGGATGTGACGGTGAAGCCCAGGGTTTGCAGGGCCTGGATGCCAACCTGGAGGGAGCGATCGCGGATGCCTAGCTTCTGCAGCAGCCGTTGACGGCTGACGGGCTGCTGGGTGCGGCTGAGATATTTGGCAATGCCCACCAGCTCTTGCCAGATCAGCCTTGGTGGCTGGGCAGAGGGCTGGGGGTAGGCGATCGCTAGGGCACAACCTTGGTGATGGGCGCGGCGAAACCAAGCATAGAGGTCGTTCCAGGTGGTAGGACAATGCTCGACCACTAGGTAGGTTGGATCGGTAGGGATGTCTTGGAGCGATCGCCCTCGCCAGTCGAGAATCCAGTCCTTGGGCGGAGTTGTGGCCATGGCCTTTCCCTGGGAGCGCACGGCTACTAGCCGCACCTCATACCGTTTGCGGTAGGCATTAAAGTCGAGTTCCACAAGAGCATCGCAGCGATCGCGGGGCACCTCGTCTCGATAATGCTCCCACCACACCCCCGGAAACCCTTGGGGCACTGAGTTGTCCCATAGCTCAAACTGGGTTTTGATGTACTGCACCTTGCGACCGCGCCAGTCTTTAATATTCTGGTTCGACACTTTCTCAAACCAGCAGTTTTGGATCAGCAGTAGCGGTGCTGGATTGCCGATACCACAAGGTTCCAGCAGCTTCAGTTCCCGAAATAGATCTGGGCCAAGCTGAGCTACGGTCACCACCAAGTCTGCATCTAGGGTGACCACCGGTTCGATGGAGCCGTAGCGCTGGCGATAGTCTCGATTGATGGCATCGGCAAATAGGGGCAGATGCTCCACCGGTAGACTCAGGCCGGCAGCAAAGGGATGACCGCCAAAGCGATGGAGTAAATGCTGCTGTCCCTGCATTAGATCGTATAGATCTATCTGGTGCAGCGATCGGGCGGAGCCTCGGGCCATGGGGTGTTCCGTCGTCACCTCGCTGTTCAGCAGAATGGTGGGGCGGCCATACTCGCGGGCAATTTGTCCGGCTACGAGACCCAAGACGCCTACCGACCACTGCGGATCGTCCAGCACAATTACATAGGTCGTCGATAAATCCACCTGCGCCAGACGCAGACGCACATCTCGCACGACATCTCTCTGCAGCGACTTACGGCGGGCATTGGCCAATTCCGTTTGTTCAGCCAACTGCCGACAGCGATCGCTGTCGGCACTGGTGAGTAACTCCACGCAAAAGCGGGCATCTCCCTGCACGCGACTGATGGCATTAATGCGCGGCCCTAGACCATAGGAAATATCCGTGGGGCGATCGCCCGATCGCTTACAGAGTTCTAGCAGCCTTGCCACGCCCGGTCGTGTGGGTGTTTTGCCGCTCTGCAGTTGCAGCCGCTGAATGCCACGCTGCGCCAAATAGCGACAGTCGCCGCTAAGCTGCACCAAATCGGCAATGAGACCAATGGCAACCAGATCCAGCAGCGATTCTAGGGAACGGCCGGCAACCTTGGGGCTGGCTTGGTAAAGTGCTTCCACTAGTTTGTAGGCCACGGCCACGCCGGAGAGGTGGGCTAGGGGATGGTCGCGGGGCAGACTGCGGGGATTGATCAAGGCGACAACCGCAGGACGGGTGTCGGGCAGGGTGTGGTGATCGGTGACAATCACGTCGATGCCTAGGGTTTGAGCATGATCCAGTTCCGCTAGATTGGTGCTGCCGGTATCGCAGGTGATCACCAAGGTCACCCCTTCCTGGGCCAGGTCATCGAGCCCTTGGCAGGTGAGACCGTGGGATTCTTTCAGGCGATTGGGAATGACGTAGCGCAGTTGCTCGGGTGCCGGAAAAAAGTCGCCCAGCCCTTCCCACAGCACCGAGGTTGCTGTCACCCCATCGGCATCAAAATCGCCCCAGATCGCTACTCGCTCTTGGCGATCGCAGGCCTGCTGGATACGAGCGATCGCCCAGTCTATTTCAACCCCAAAGGCTGAGGGGCTGGTGGGTTGATAGTGATCAGGATTGAGGAATCCCGTTAAGGTCTCTGCGGTGCGAATACCTCGCTGCCATAGAAGCTGAGCGGCAAACTGCCCAGAACTGCTCACATGGTCTTGGACGGTTTTCAGAAACCAATCGGGCACACTAGAGGCAGGCTGTAGCTGCCAATGAAGAGATGGGCCAGGCATAGCGATCGCAGGCGAGATGGGTTAACGATGAGGGATACTCCTTGTTCTATCCTGATGGATCCGCGCCGGGTTGACCAGTATCTACAAATTTGCGAACCATCTTGTCCGAAATGAGAGATGTCCCTGCTGTATCTATTTAATAATTTGTGGTCTCTATCGTCCGATCGACTCGGTCTAACGTAAGTCCATCTTGGCTGATTGACGGACAAAACTCCTGCGATCTTGATTCTCTTGTAGGTTGGGTTAGCGTCAGCGTAACCCAACGGAATCTAAGCTGGTATTGGGTTTTACGTTGCTCAACCCAGCCTAGGTAAAAAGATTTATCAGTCAACCAGCCATCTTAGATACGCGTTTAGATCCCTGGTATGTGGCGATGCCATCAGGATGTGTTTCAAACGGTAGATGCAGCGTCACCCTACTTTTAGAGAGAAACCCAAGGAGACATGGTCATGAAACTCAAATGCTTTTTAATCGCCCTTTTGATGGCTGTAGTTATGTGGGGAGCGCCAGCCTACGCTTTTCAGACTGCTGATCTGGATCAGCTCATTGCTACCCGTGCTTGTGTTGAGTGTGACCTCCAAGACATTGATCTACGAGGCTCCAATCTGAGTGGGGTCACTTTGGAAAGGGCTAATCTCTCCCGCGCTAACCTGATGGCGGTGAATTTAATGGGGGCAAACCTGGAGGGAGCGACGCTGGATGAGGCGTTGATGTTTGCCGTAAATCTGCTTGATGCCAATCTCCGTGGGGTGAGTGTGTTTGGCACGGAACTGGGTGGAGCCTATGTCTGCAACACCACTATTCCCAGTGGACGCATCTCCAATCGCGACTGCGAGGACGAAGATGAGCTGATCGATGAGCCTGAGGATTCTGCTGTGAGGCAAGACATGAGTGACGCTCTGGATGAGGCGGCTGCAGGTGCTGAAGCGGTCGATGAAGCAGCCAATAAGGCGGCCGATGGGGTGCTGCTGGATGCCAATGATGAGGCTGACTCGGCGCTAGACAAGATGATGAACTAGCGATCGCCCCTGATCAACCCCTGATCAACCGCTGCTCATCCCTGAATTAATCTTGGATAGTTCAAAAGATGCTCCCAACGGCACCGTCCTCCGATGGTGTCTGTTGTGCCTAGCCAAGCTGATCTAGTCTAGAGTGCAGATAGTCTCAACAGACTGATTAGTTTTGACAGGAGTGATATCAACTATGAATTGGACTCGATCCATGATGACTTGGGTGCTGGTGGCGATCGCCGTTTTGGTGGTGGGCTGCGGTTCTGCGCCGACTAACGCTGGCCCCGTCTATACCCCCGAGGAGATTGCGCAAATCCAGCGGTATACCACTGAGGTTTCCGATCTGCGCGATCGCCTGACCGAGGCGGTACCCCCCATGATTGCCAACGAAGAGTGGCTGGATGTTGAAACGTTTATCCATGGCCCCTTGGGAGAATTGCGAACCAAAATGGCATCGCTAACTCGCAGCCTAGAGCCCAAACTGCAATCCCAGTCTCAACAGACTGCGCGGGATGTTTTTGGGCATCTGGTGAAATTAGATGAGGCGGCTCGCGGTCGAGCCTCGGTCAAGGCAATTGTGAACTATAACGGTGCGATCGAGGATCTAGCCGCATTTCTCAATCAGGTGCCTGCGGAGGTGAGGGGCACGGATGAACCGTCTGTATAGCCTGTGGACGGCTTGAGAACCTTCCAAACCCCGGTTTTGGGGTCGCGGTAGACCATGAATGGATTGGGGCGTAGGGGTTGGCTACAAACTTTAATCATGGCTGTTCCTCCTAGGGTAAAACCATTGGCAACTGAGCACGCTCAGTAGTTTGGGGTGCATAATGCCATTCTAGGAGGCTATTCAACGGTCTTGGGTGATCTGTCTAGCCCTTGGATATGATTTGTCTCACAGAAAAAGGCGATCGCCTTCACACTGTCTTTGCCGCGTCTTCACACAACCATTGCAGACCAAGAGCGATCGCCTCCTGGAGTTCATCTCCATCCTTCGACCAGCTCAGGATGAGCGACGAGGCTGATGATCGTCGTTAAAGTCACGGGTTGCAGGACAAGGGCGATCGCTCTCAGGTCTCGGTCTCAATCTCCCAGGCGGCCTGGAAGAAATCTCGTTCACATTCCATGGCATAGCGATAGGCGGCATCTACAGCGGCTGTGCGGGGAGCCTGTTCCGCTAGGGTGGCAAGCTGCTGAGCTAGATCATCAAACTCAGGGCTGCTGTAGGTTCTAATCCAATCGGTATAGTCGTGCTCGGGAATGGCAGGCTGGGCGAGCTGCTGCCCCAAGTAGGCGTAGAGTTTCATGCAGGGCAGCATGGCGGCAGTGGTGACGCTGGTATCCTGGCTCCATGCGGTGGCTAGTAGGAAATCGGTATAGCGGCGGGTGGCGGCCCCTGGTGTTATTTGCGTGAGGTCTACCTGCCAGGATTGAGCATAGCTCTGGTGTAGCCGCAGCTCGGATAACACCCCTCCCGCTAGGTCATGGAAGGTGCCAAACCCTTCCCAAGTCGGAGCTTTGGCCGCGGCAATGCTATAGGCCCGGGCAAAGGATTCTAGAAAAAAGGCATCTTGCCCAACGTAGTAGGCAAACTTATGGCGGGGTAAGGTGCCGCTGTAAATTCCTTGGACGAAGGCATTCTTGAAACAAGCGATCGCTAAGTCTTGATTAGCCTGCCATAGATCCTCTGCAACCGACATCGTCTCTCCCTGACTTCAAGCTATACAACCAGCCATCAAAAAGGGTGAGCTTCAGCTCACCCTTGATCATCATCTTAAGTTAGCATCGGTTGGTCTAGACGTTAGCAGCAACCTTAGCCTCTTGGACGAGATGTTCGTAGGTCGCGCGCATCTTGAGACCCACTAACACTTGGAAGAGTCCGCTACCGTTGTTCGAACCCGGATATTCCTTATGCTTCAGCAGCAACTCGGTCATCTCGCCGTAGTGCTTCGTTGAGGTATTGCTGAGGTGATTCTCAATATAGATGAGTTCCTCAAGCTTCTCAAACTGACCATCAACCTCTAGCACCGACACATTATTGCCGTAGTAGGTATCGGGGCCGTAGAACATCCGAATGCCGGGGTAGGAACAGGTGAGTTTCCGTCCACAAGGAATCCAGTCGATGGTTGAGCCCTCATCAAAGAGATATACCGGCTCGAAGTCTGCCACACCTTCTTTTTGGATGAGGCGCACTCGCAGCACTTTGCGCTCTTCATCGTTGGGAATCAGCTTGGTGGGTAGGATTTGAATGACGACATCCGCATACTGCTTTTGGACGTCTACGTAAGCTTCAAAGTCAGGGCGGCGGGCGTTGATGGAGGCCAAAATATCCTCGTAGGTGTGCCCACGCTCAGCCATATCTCGCTGGATCTTCCAAGAGATTTTCACCTCGTCGCTGATGTCGAGGTACACGCTGAAGTCTAAGAGCGATCGCACCCGCTCGTCATACATGGGGTGCAGCCCTTCAATCACCACGATATGGTTAGGCTCAACCCGCTCTGGCGGATCCAGTTCACCCGTCTCGTGATTGTAGATGGGCTTATCGATCGCATTGCCCTCTTTGAGCGCCTTGATTTGCTCATACATCAAATCAAAGTTGTTGGCCTTGGGGTTCAGCGCCGTGACGCCAGCCACCTTCCGCCCCTTGCGGTCAAGGCTATGGTAGTCATCTAAACAGATGACGGTCATCAACTCTTCCCCGAACAGATCCGCCAAACGGCGCAAAAAGGTTGACTTACCACATCCGGAATCTCCGGCTACGCCAATTAAGACAATGCGATCTGGCTTACTGCTCATAGGTACCTCTAAACACGAATGACAACGACTCAACACTCTTAAATCTGGAACAACAGCATCCCCGCAGAGCAATTCCCCCAGGCCAGCAGTTCCGCAAATTGTATTTCGCAAATTATACCGCTGAGCGTAGGCGTAAATATGATTGACGCCCAATTAAAAATCAAGTCTTTCCCAACTGTTTCAGAATCTTAGACGCAGACTGAGCGTCACTCAATCCAATTCTGAAATCACTGAGTCTTGACGGTTAGCCTTGACGCAGACGTGTCAAGTTGGTTAGGGAAATGCTTGAAATTGCCCAGGAATAACTGGTGAGTATTTAATACTATCCATTAATAATCATGCTACCAGACTGATGCCTACCCCATCAAGACACAGATAGGCGCTAGCTCCATCTTGCTAGGGTAGGTAGCCTCATGGTGCCTTTGGCTAGGACTCGGAATTCCACAGAGAATCTAAAAGTGACGCGCTGGCAACATTTTTCACGTCGGCTTTTCGCTAACCTCAGTCATAGTTCGTCTTGATCATGTAAGGCGAAATGATCCCTATGGGTTGAGAGATTGGGCGCGGTAGCGAGGCCAGTCGTTTGTGCGGTGAGGGCTGCCATGCTCTGAGAAGGGAGTCTGTGTTGGGGAGACATCAGCGATCGGGATGCACAGGTCAAGAATTGAGTTGAGATTCAAGCGTTTTGTGGATCAGAGGGCTTTATTCTGATAGCTTGATCTGTGGTGCAGTGTGGGTGATATATGCCCCGCGCTGTGGTAGGTTTGACTTAAAAACACCTAATTCTGATTGGCAATGTATAATCCAAGCGCAGCAGGCAAGGCTTCTAACACAATCTACGGGAATCGTCTTTTCGTATACGAGGTTGAAGGTCTACGTCAAAACCTCGAGGCAGACAAGGCAGACTACCCCATTCGCAAGAGTGGCAGTGCCTACATCACCGTGCCCTATGGTCGCATGAATCAGGAGATGCAGCGCATTACTCGCTTAGGCGGTCGGATTGTGAACATTCGTCCCCTTAGCGAAATGAGTCGTGAATTGGCAGAAGCCAATAGTCCATCTTCGAGTGCAGCCCCTCAGCCCAGTCAGTCGGCAGGAGAGAGCAAGGCTATGACGCAGGCGGCAAAGGCTGAAAAGACCACCGTGGTTCCGGTCAATCTTTACCGACCCAAATCACCTTTCATCGGCAAATGCATCAGCAATGAGCCGCTTGTGGGTGAAGACGGGATTGGTATTGTGCAGCATCTTACGTTTGACCTATCGGGCGGCGATCTGCACTACCTAGAAGGGCAAAGTATTGGCATTATCCCTGAAGGGACAGACGACAAGGGCAAGCCTCATAAGCTTCGCCTCTATTCCATCGCTTCGACCCGTCACGGCGATAAGCTTGATGATCAAACCGTTTCCCTCTGCGTGCGGCAGCTTGAATATAAGCACCCAGAAACCAATGAAACGGTGTATGGAGTTTGTTCCACCTATCTCTGCAATTTAGAACCGGGCGCAGACGTGAAAATCACGGGGCCGGTGGGCAAGGAGATGCTGTTGCCTGAGGATCCCGAGGCTAAGGTGATCATGATGGCGACAGGTACCGGGATTGCACCTTTCCGGGCTTACCTATGGCGCATGTTTAAAGAGGAGGAGCGCAAGCTTAATACCGACTACGACTTCAAGGGATTTGCTTGGCTCATCTTTGGGATTCCGGTGACCCCCAACATTCTCTACAAGGAAGAGTTGGAGGCCATTCAAGAGCAGTATCCCGACAACTTCCGTCTTACCTATGCCATTAGCCGTGAGCAGCAAAACCCAGAGGGTGGTCGGATGTATATCCAACACCGGGTGGCTGAATATGCGGATGAGCTGTGGGGCATGATTCAAGATCCCAAGACCCATACCTACATCTGTGGATTGAAGGGTATGGAAGGCGGTATTGATGAAGCGCTTTCGGCAGCGGCAGAGAAGACGGGTGTCAACTGGTCTGACTACCAGCGCCAAATGAAGAAGGAAGGCCGCTGGCACGTCGAAACCTACTAAGCGCACGGGTGGCAACATTCCAAGGTGGGCAATCGCTCGCTCAGGATGTTGCCCTAGGAGCTTGGCTAGGCAAACGGCTTCATTTCAGGAAACAGTAAGGGAGCGATCGCCCTCGATCGCTCCCTTTTGCATGGGTGTTGAAACTAGGCTCAGAGCCCTCAGGCGGACAGGCTTAGAGAGGGCGATACACCCGATAGTTGATGTCGGGGAAAATGTTGTCGATCGCTTCCACCTTCTCTAGCCAGCCGGAATCAATTTTGCCGCCCAAAATATCCTCCCGCAGTTTGTTGAAGCGCATGAGGTGCGATCGCGTCCGCCGTACGGCATAGGGCACCATGGTGCCGGTGCGCATGATGAACGCCCAATCCGACGACTGGGCCAACAGGAGTTCCCGAGCCGCTTGGTTAAGCGATCGCCACTCTAACTCATCCGCCGGCTCTCGTTCTGATAGCTCAATCATCCGCTCAGCGGCCTTATGTAGGTGAGGATAGATCCAAGCATTGGTTTCGTTCAACCAATATTCATGGAAGCCCCTAAAGCCCCAGCTCGACTGAGATGGACGACAAACCTGCTGGGTGGGATGCTCTTGGATGTAATCGGCCAGGTGGGTCATTTCATAGGTGTTTTGGTCAAACCAGGTTTTGCGGAACAGGTAGTCAATAAACCACGGCCCCTCATACCACCAATGCCCAAACAGCTCAGCATCGTAGGGCGACACAATAATCGGCGGGCGCTGCATGATGCCGTGGAGGTGTTCCACCTGCTTCTGGCGATTCCACATGAAGTTACCCGCATGTTCCGCCGCCTTTTCCCTGGCCCAGTAGGGGTCATACCAATCTTTGTCGCTCAGCCCTAGCCCCTTGCCGGTAATCTTGTGGTACTTGATGCCCACATTCTTCCGCTGCCCGTTGGGCATGATGTAAGGCTTGATGTATTCGTATTCCGCATCCCAGCCCAAGTCACGGTAGAACTCGCGATATTCCGCCGCGCCAGGATAGCCCACTACCGAAGACCATACCTGCTGGGAGGATTCGTGGTCACGTCCAAAGGCGGCCACCCCGGTTTCTGTATAGATCGGGGCATAGGTGCCAAAGCGTGGGCGCGGGCGAGCATAGAGAATGCCGTGGCCATCACTTAAGAAGTACCGCAGCCCGGCATCGGCCAACATGCGCTCTAGCCCTTCGTAGTAAGCACATTCTGGCAACCAGATGCCCTTGGCTGGTCGCCCAAAGGTTTGCTCATAATGCTCACAAGCCACCTGCACCTGTGCCCAAACCGCTTGGGGATACATTTTCATCAGGGGCAGATAGCCATGGGTAGCCCCGCAGGTGATGATGTCTAGGTTATTGCTTTCGAGATAGTTGCGAAAGCCTGTGATCAGGTTGCCATCGTAGCGTTCCCAGACTTCCCGCACCTGGTTATATTCCGAAGCATAATGCTCAGATAGGTAGCGTAGATGGCCATTGTGGGTGTTGCGCTCAACTTCCATCTCTGCCAGCTCTTCTAGCTTGGCTAGGTGGGCGTCATAGCGCTCTTGGAGCAGCGGATCTTGCAGCATCGACACCAGGGGCGGCGTCATGCTCATGGTCATTTTGAAGTCTACCCCGTCGCGCTTCAGCCCATCGAACATTTGCAGCAAGGGAATGTAGGTTTCGGTGATGGCTTCGTAGAGCCATTCCTCTTCCAACACATAGTCGCTTTCCGGGTGGCGAACGAAGGGAAGGTGAGCGTGGAGAACCAGAGCGACGTATCCAATACTCATAAGCGCTAGGGGTGCATGGTGGCCGAGAGGTGGGCGGGCTGAAACAACATTAAAAATGACGTCGGATGTATTAACGGGTGTTGTTCAATAAAAGCAGTCTATAAAAGCAGATAGTGTCCTCCCTGCTACGGGCTAGGTTGTGCGGCAGGAAGCACCGGTGATGAAAACCCAATCGGCTTCTCCATACGCGAGGGTAGCACGCTAGAAATCGGCTACCTATGTCAAACCATGACATACCTAGCAGTCATGCAGTTAGGGTGGGCTGCTGCCAAGATTGTAAAGCAAAAGCTAAACACATTTTCCGAGAGATGCAACTAGATTCGTGGCAACCCATAGGATCTGCCCCAAGGGGTATGAACGCGGTCGGCAGCAGCCTGGGGCTTAGAACCCTGCCGGCGATCGCTGTTGATGGGCAATGCCAACAGCGATGATGCGCGCCACTTCTGCGTGATCTCTGCCCGTGGGCAAGGGGTTGTTCAACATGCCTGGGAAGGGGCAGCGGCTGGGGGCGCTCAGCCTGGCATCTTGTGAGCAGGACATCTAGGCAGGACATCTTTGGGGCGATCGAGAGACTCTCCACTCCGATCGCCTTGGGCTTGGGTGGAGGGGATGTCAAGCTCTTTGCAGGTATTTTCTCGCGATTTAGTCTGACTATTAAATTATCTTGCTACTCTAGACGTATTCATCAGAGGGTTGCTTAACTTTGGTAAGACTGATGCTGCGCAACAGCTCAGCCGCCTACCAACCAAGACTAGACACTGAGAAGTCTGCAGACCGGTCAAACTGCTGAGGGCTTGATAAAATCTAAGCACGATTGCAGGATGACGTTCATCGGTTGACAGTCATGGCTTTCATGACATGAAGATGGGCTTGCTGAATTGCTGTCACATAAGCTTTGATTGGATAGTCTCTTGGGTCATCAATTTCCACTGCCACATCTGGGTACGCTATGACACAGCCGACGATTTTAGAATTGGCAAAACAAGGTGATCCTCAGGCGATCGCCACCTTAATGAATCGCACGCTTCACACTCAAGGCATGAATGCTAGAGTGGCGCGTCAGGGCGATCGCCTCTTGATCATGACTGAGGCTGCACAGGTGCCAAACCGCATGGTTATGACTAACTTTGTGCGCAATGGCATCAATGGTCTGGAGCTAGACTCCATCCGCCTCATTCGGATTTTGGGCAAAAAGACGGGAGATGACCAAGCGGCTTGGGTACAGGAGCTTGAACTCTCGGAGCAGGGGGCCGCGATCGCCGCACCGAAGCCGCCTGCCCCCCCAGTTTCCCAAGTCTCCCAGGTGGATGCAGCAGCCCCGCCGGTGATTCGTCCCCTGCCGCCGCCCCCACCCCCTGGCAGAATGCGGTTTAGTGGTGAGGGTCTGGCTGCCCCAGCTCAGGATTCCCCGGAGCGATCGCCCGATGTGATTCCCAAGCGCGTGCCGCCGCCACCGCCGCCGCACCTGGATGGGCTGTCGTTGGGGCGGACATCGGTACAGGATGACGACGATGAGGAAATTGAGTCCTTCATTCCTGATGACACAACCGTCTTGCCGAGCCTTGATGATGACTTCACGGCATCGGAGTTAGATCTTGACCTGAATCGGGATGACGATATCTCCTTTGATTTGCAGCCCGCCAGTGACTCCGATGCCGACGCCTATTCTGAGTCGTTGATTGATGATCTCTTCAATACAGAGGCACAGACGACGATTGAAGATGACGAGGAGATCAGTCTCGCCCTCGATGATGCCGAGAGTGATTTGCTGGGGTTGAGTAATAATGTCTTAGCTGATTTGGTAGGGCTAACGGATCCAGACCTCCGCCCTAGCGATCCGGCCATGACGCCCGAGCCAGATGCGGATGTAGCGGCGGATGATCGGCGCTCATCGGATCTGGAGGAGCCCTTGATGGAGACATCGCCGGGGAGCGATCCGGCCGAGGTAGACACCTGGGAGCCCCCCGATGACGAGGAACTTAGGTCTGATCAGGATGTAGAGCAACCGCAGCTTGAGGCCAGCACCCCAGAAGAGCCTTTGTCCTTGCCCCCAGCTTCGTCACCGCCACCGGCTCTGCCCGAGGAAACTGAACCTCAGCGATCTGGGGTCGGCGCTGGGGCAATCTTTGGCGTGATCTTGGCGTTGATTATTGCTTGGATTGGTGGCCTGATGGGCTATAACGCCTGGCAGACCATGAATGAGCCGGAAGACGGTACGACGGCAGATTTGCCCACGACTCCTGAACCCGCTCCTGATGCCCCAGAAGGTGAGGCCGTTGAGGCAGACAACGCTTATCAAGACGCGATCGCCCTGGCGAATCAGGCCAATCGTTTAGCGGCCAATGCTCAATCGCAGGATGATTGGGCCTTAGCGGCGAGTCAATGGCAACAAGCTGTAGCCCTGCTGCGCAGCGTGCCGGAGGATGACCCGAACTATGCTGATGCTCAGGCCGCCTTGCCTAACTATGAAGAGTCCTTGGCGATTGTTGAACAGCAGGCAGCGTTGCCACCGGGTACCGAGTCGTTGCCTTCAACGACTGTGACAATCTCCAATGCTGGAAGCTGTCGCACGGTGCGCTCGACCCAGGAATCACCGCCCCTAGAGCTCACCAATGTTCAGTTCAATGCACCGACGGGCAACAGCCAAATCACCTACATCGTGGGCTGTATTACCAACCATACCGACCAAGTAATTGGCAATGTGAGTATCGCCTATCAAGACAGTCCTGATGCTGAACAGACGGTGGAAGGACGCTTGAACTTCAATGATCTAGCGCCAGGGCAAACGATTCCGTTCCGCAGTGACTTTACCCTGAGTCCTGATACAACGGAAGCAACGATTGATCAGATTTCTTGGGCGGCGGTAGGTGCTACATCGCCTCAAGAGTTGGATGCCTCGATTCGCTTGGTGCGCTAGGCGATCGGGAGGCTGATGATCTACGGTGTATAGAAGGGAGGCGATCGCCCTAGAGGCTACCGTCTCCCTTGACCGTTTGGTATGTAAGGGACATGGGATGCAACTTTACCAACAAATCCTCACCGTCAAAACCGATGGCAAGTCGCTGTGTAAGATCACAAATCCGGTGCAGGATATTGTGACCCAGTCTGGTTTTCAAGTCGGGCTCTGCCAGCTCTTCCTGCGCCATACCTCTGCTAGTTTAGTGATTCAGGAAAATGCCGATCCGGATGTTTTGAAAGATCTGGCTAACTTTTTTGCGCGGCTAGTGCCCGAAGATGCGCACTACATCCACAGTCTAGAGGGGGCGGACGATATGCCGGCCCATATCCGCACGGTGCTCACCCATACATCGGAGCAGATTCCCCTGGCCAATGGCCGACTGATGCTCGGCACCTGGCAGGGCATTTACCTCTGGGAACATCGCCAGCGCGGCCAGCGGCGGGAGGTGGTGGTGCAGCTCATGGGGCAGTAAGAACGATGGTGCCAGAGATTATAACCGTGCCCTTGCTGCAGCTAGCATCGGGCGATCGCCTTTCGCTGCAGGTCTATCGATATGTGGGCCGGCATCCCGGCAAGAAAATCTATATTCAGGCTAATCTCCACGGTGCGGAGTTGGCGGGCAATGCCGTGATCCACGAGGTTTTAGCAGGGCTACAAACCCTAGATGATGCAGACCTGCGGGGTGAAATTTGGCTGGTACCGCTCTGTAATCCTTTGGGCGTCAATCAGCGATCGCACCATTTTGCGACTGGACGCTATAACCCCTACGACGGGCGCGATTGGAATCGCATCTTTTGGGACTATGAAAAGCAGGTGGATCGCAGCTGCATTCAGCAATTTGCCCAGACCCATCTCAAGTCCTCGTTGGCAACCCTCCAAGCTGCCTATCGCCACAGGATTCACCAGCAATTTCTAGCCGATCAGCAGCAGGAGGCCCAGGGCGGCGGCGCACCCATCCACCATCGCTATCGCAACTGCCTGCAGTCCCTAGCTCTGGATGCCGATACGGTGATTGATCTGCATAGCTCATCCAACGATGGATTGACCTATCTCTACTATGGGGGCGATCGCCACCTGGGAGCGGCTCTGTTTGGCTTCGATCTAGCCATCCAACTGGATCGCTACGATGGTGATGCCTTCGATGAAGCGTTTATCAAACCCTGGCTGGCGCTGGAGCGGGAATTAGAGATTCTGGGGCGATCGCTGCGATTTGATCTGGAAGCCTACACCCTAGAACTCGGATCGGCGATGCAGATGCAGCCAGATTCCGTAGAACGCGGTGTGCAGGGCATTCAAGCCTACCTGTACGAAAAGCAAGTGATCACTCAGCGTTGGACAACACCGCTACCCCTAGCAACGCCCCAACTTTACCGATCCAGCGATATCCAGCGATACTATGCTCCCACGGGTGGCATAGTGCGATCGCGGGTGTCCTTGGGCGATCGCGTTGCCCAAGGGCAGGTTCTCTGTGAGATCTTACAGGTTCCTAAAGGGGGCGATGACTATCCCCATCTGATGGAAATGCGCGCTATGCAGGCCGGTCTTGTGTTGGATCGCGGTATTAATCAGGCGGTGAACGAGGGGGAATATGTGCTGGCTCTATTGCTGGAATCCAGTACTGAATCACGATAGACAGCCATTTCAACGATGGTCATCTTAACCCTTGCCTGCCGCTACGGCAGACTTAAAGAAATGAAGCTGTCGGGTTTCGGCTGCGCTCAACCCTCTAGTCATAGGTTGGGCTGCACTCAAGCCTCTGCGCATCAGGCTTTGAGCCGTCAACCAGATACCCGACATTCACGCTTTGCGTAGCCGGTATCTTCAGTCAAACTGACGTGGAATCAAGGCTCCACCCTGCATAACGCGGTTGTAAACCGTGAGGCAGCATACGGGAATAGAAACAATCAGAGCGACGACTAAAAGTGATTCAACGTCCATGTTATGCACCGGCGTAACGTCTGATGATAGCTTGACTAAGTTCATATCTATCATCAATCGCAGATGTACGGGGGCGACTATTGCACGCTCGTCACATACTGTAGTGCTTCTACTCAGTTGTACTGAGAAAGGTATCTACTGTGTTGCAACTCTGTTGCATTCGTTCACACCGGTGCAGAATTGCCGCTAGCCTTCCGCTAGCCAGCGGGCGGCATCTTTGGCATGGTAGGTGAGGATCATGTCAGCACCGGCCCGCTTAAAGCTGGTCAAGGTTTCCAAGGTGATCTTTTGTTCATCAATCCAGCCATTGAGAGCCGCAGCCTTGATCATGGAATATTCCCCAGAGACGTTGTAGGCAGCGACCGGCAGGTTGGTGGCTTCCTTGACGCGCCAGATAATGTCCATGTAGGAGAGAGCCGGTTTCACCATCAGCATGTCTGCGCCTTCGGCAATGTCTAGCTCAATTTCCTTGAGGGCTTCGGTGCCGTTGGCTGGATCCATTTGGTAGGTGCGGCGATCGCCAAACTGGGGGGCGGAGTCGGCGGCATCGCGGAACGGGCCATAGTAGGCCGATGCGTATTTGGCGGCGTAGGACATGATGGGAATATGGGCAAATCCACCTTCATCTAGCCCTTGGCGAATCGCCTGCACGAAGCCATCCATCATGCCGGAGGGGGCAATAATATCGGCACCGGCTTTGGCCTGAGACACCGCCGTTTTCTTCAGCAGCTCTAGGGTGGGATCATTGAGCACTCGACCCGACAAATCCCCGACCTCTAGATAGCCGCAGTGACCGTGGGAGGTATATTCACACAGGCAGGTATCGACCATCACGATCAGATCGGGCACGGCTTCTTTCACCGCCGTTGCGGCTAGCTGCACAATCCCATGATCGTGCCAGGCACCTGTCGCTTCCACATCCTTGGTTTCAGGAATGCCGAACAGGATGATGGCTGGAATGCCTAGGTCGTAGACCTCTTTGGCTTCTTCAACAATTTTGTCGATGGAAAGCTGATAGACCCCTGGCATAGACTTGACTTCGCTGGCAATGCGCTCACCGGGCACCGCAAACAGGGGATAGATCAGATCATTGGTGGTTAACACTGTTTCACGCACCATCCGACGCAGTTGGGGATGGCTACGCAATCGACGGGGACGATGGGTTGGAAACATTGCTTCAAACTCTAGACGCTAAGAGGTGACTAACTCATGGAACCAGTCGGAGCAGGGCAGGCGATCGCCCTTGATCCCCACGCTGGTGCTGAGGAGGCGACTCGATCTGTCAAAACGATGTCCGATGGTCACTCCGATTGTAATTAAGTCTAAAGCGTGGCCTGCCCCGAAAACTCAGTCCCTAGGTTACGTTGTGTAACGCCTGGGCTGACCAGCCATGGCTGGGTCTTGGGGGCAGGCCATGGGCTAGAACAACGGAGCTGGATTGACAGACAACTGCGGGATAGATAGACCTAGGGTTTGAGCGATCGCGCCACTTTCGGTAGCATCATGTTCCGCTGCATCCCGCAACTGTTCACGCAGGTCGGGCATGACGGACAGGGCCCTTGTCCAGTCTGGGATTTGCGCCCCGGATGGATCATGGAAATACTGCTCCCCAGCCCGCTCGATGACTTTTTCAAACCGCTCAATGGTTTCCTCCTCCTGGTGGCGGTTGTAGGCAATGTTGTTAAACCGGGCATCGACGAAGTACTGGCGGGTAAAGTCTTGGGCCCGCCGTCGAAACTTCACGCGCAGGGTATGGATATGGTCAATGGAAATCACCACCTGCTCCATTTCGGTCAGGGTGCGCAGGATCGAGCACATAATGTCTCGACACATTTTTTGCAGACCATCATCCGGCGAGTTGCCCAACCCTTGATGTTTATGGTCAAACACCCCTAGATCCACTTGGGAAATTTGCTTCCTCGCCACATTCCGGTAGACCTCAGCCAAGAGCCCCACCTCAAGGCCCCAGTTGGCCGGAACGCGGGTATTCAGGGCTAGGTTGCGGGTTAGGGCAAATTCACCAGACAGGGGATAGCGGTAGGCGCTGAGGTAGCGCAGGTAGTCGCGGTAGCCAAACACCTCGGTCATGGCGGTGAGCAGCGGCGTGACAAAGAGGCGAGACACGCGACCATGGAGCCCGCGTGGGTAGCTGCCCAGACGTGCATAGAAGGCTTTGTTGAAGGCGATGCCAAATTCCTTTTCCAGCAGTGGGTAGAGCAGCTTTAGGGGATAGGTGCGGTCGTAGGTGGTGATGTCGGCATCATGGAGGGCGATCGCTTCTGCCTGAAGAGAAGCAACACCTAGCCCTAGCCAAACAGCACGTCCTTTGCCGCGAAAGCGCGTTAAGTCTAAGCCGCGATCGCGGAGATGCTGCAATACTTGGGTCACCCTGGGGCCATTTTCCCAGATGATCAACGTTTGCTGGGGTAGGGGATCAAAAAACTGGACGGCTCTAGCATATTGCTCTGGCGTATCTGCATAGAGACAGATAACCACTGTGTCTACGAATTCGCAGTGACGAAGGTGTTCGCGGATTTGAGCTAAGGCAGGACGCTCTAATTCATCGTACAGCGCTGGAATAAGAACAGCCGTAGACGATTGTTGACTTAAGTGGATAAGTCTGTCTTCTATGTATCCTAGGTCACATCCAAAGTCGTGAATCGTGGTGATAAGTTCTTGCTTATAATCCATGCAATCACCGGAAATAGGTCATTCGTCAAGGGTTTGGGTCGGGATGATGCCCCACGAGCAGAGTTGTCCTCATGATTAGGATGGTCTCGATTATCCGAGAAACCCAAGGCGATCGCTGTCAGAGGGACTACAAATGAGCGATCGCCATCATGAATCAACGTGGCGATCGCGGATCGGGCACGCGTAGGCTGGTTGGCATGGTGAAAAAAATCAACCAGGTTTAAGATGGGCAATGATGTGGTGTAGCATCGTTTCTACGCCACAGGGTGCATCTCTACCCCAACAAAATTCGTAGTGTTAACTACTGAGGCTGCCCAGAAAACTTCTCCATAATGAGTATAGTCCTGAGTTGCCCTATTGCTGCAATCACCCTTGCCCATGGGGCTGTTGTCCTATGGTTTCATCAGGCATCTACACCGTTGACTCTGCCTTACCGTTTGACCATTCAAGTGCTAGCAATCAGCCTTCAGGATATCTGGATAGAGCAGCGATGGCTTAAACGTCCGCATTCCCTGACATCTACCTTGCCATTATTCAGTTCACGCGTGGAACACCAACTATGACTGTCATCAACCAACCTGCTGATCGATATCCCTACGTTGCCCGTCGCATCCGCCCGTTGCTCGAAGCCGTTTACCCAGAAAACCAGATTGATAACCTGCTAGACCGCCTGTATGGTCTGCTAGAGGAGCACTTCGCCGCTTCCCTGGACGAAAATTTTCAGAAGTGGAGCGAAGACAATGTATTGCTGATTACCTACGGAGATAGTATCTATACCCCTGACGAGAAGCCGCTTGCCACGCTGAAGAACATCCTAGACGGCTATTTGAAATCAGCCGTGACCGGGGTACATATTCTACCGTTTTGTCCCTATAGTTCCGATGATGGTTTTGCGGTCAAAGACTACCTCAGCGTTAGCCCAGAACTAGGAACCTGGGATGATGTGCGGGCGATCGCTCAGGACTATGACCTGATGGTGGATTTGGTGTTGAACCATATTTCCAGCCAAAGTGAATGGTTTCAACAGTTTAAGGCGGGTCAAAAGCCTGGATGTGACTACTTCATTGCGGTGTCGCCGGAGACGGATGTTTCTGAAGTGGTGCGCCCGCGCAGCAGTCCGCTGTTAGTCAAAATAGATACAGCAAAGGGAGAACAGTATGTCTGGGCAACCTTTAGTGATGATCAGATTGATCTGAATTTTGAGAATCCAGAGGTTTTAATCGAGTTCATCAAGATTATTTTGTTTTACGTAGCTGTTGGGGCCAAATACATTCGTCTAGATGCGGTGGGATTTCTTTGGAAACGTTTGGGCACTCCCTGCATTCATTTGCCGGAAACTCACGCCATTATTCGCCTATTGCGGGAAGTTTTGCAAATGGCGAACCCAGATGTTGCTCTGATTACCGAAACGAATGTACCCAATCGGGAAAACCTCAGCTACTTTGGCAACCGCAATGAAGCTCACATGATCTATAACTTCAGCCTGCCGCCGCTGCTGTTGAATGCGCTGATGCAGGGGCGATCGGATCACCTGAAGACCTGGATGATGAGTATGCCGCCGGCCCCCATCGGCTGTGCCTATTTCAATTTCACGGCGTCCCATGACGGCATTGGGCTACGACCGGCGGAAGGTTTGCTCAGTGACGATGAATACCAGGCCCTGCTCGACACCATGCAGCGATTTGGCGGCAAGATTAGTATGCGTCGCCATCCAGACGGCAGTGAAAGTCCCTATGAAATTAATATTTCCTTGTTTGACGCCATGAAAGGCACCGTCAAGGGACAGGATCGCTGGCAGGTGCAGCGCTTTCTCTGTTCCCAAACCATTATGTTATCTCTGGAAGGTGTTCCGGCCTTCTACATCCATAGCCTCTTGGCTACAACCAATGATTTAGATAAGATGGCGCGCACCGGACACCATCGTTCTATTAATCGCCATCAGTGGGATTACGATCAACTGGTGGCGGCTCTAGAAGATGAAACATCACCCCAGGCCGTTGTCCTTAAAGAGCTATGTCGGCGGATTCAAATTCGGCGACGGCAGGGAGCCTTTCATCCCAACGCTACCCAATATACGCTGCACCCTATGAATAAGGCGCTGTTTGCCTTCTGGCGGCAGAGTATTATTCGAGATCAGAGTATTTTCTCGATCCACAACCTCAGCGATCGCACCCAGCAACTCGCCCTATCCAACCTCAATCTGGTGATTACCGATCCCTGGTGTGATCTGCTCAGCGGTCAGTTGATTCACAATATCTACGACAAGTTTGTCCTCAAACCCTATCAATCAGCATGGATTACCAACAAATTTGACCCCAGCGACGTGAGAGAGATGCAGTAGCTCAGCTTCCTAGATGGTGCGGTATGGTAGTCATCGTTCCCTGCATTCTCCCAGACCTATGGCTACCTCCCCCGCTGTGCTCATTTTTACCGATTTAGATGGCACGCTACTCAATGCTGATGATTACCGCTATGATGCAGCGCTGCCGGTGCTTCAGGCTCTACACCGGCAGCAGATTCCGGTGATCCCGGTGACTAGTAAAACTCGTCGGGAAGTGGCTGCTCTCCGCCAGCAGATTGCGTCCCACGATCCCTTTATTGTGGAAAATGGTAGCGCAATTTTTTTTCCCAAGGGCGATCGCCGTTTTGATCTGGCCGCCGTTCATGGATTGATCACTGACCCTGCCGACACTGACCCTACCGAAACGCTCCAAATGTGTCGCTTAGGCTGTACCTATGACGAGGCACGGCGGGCACTCGTCGAGCTTTCCCGGTCACTCAACATCCCCCTACAAGGATTTGGCGATCTCTCAGCAGCAGCGTTGCAGGATCTGACGGGTCTCCCCTGGGACGCGATTCCCCTGGCCCAGGCACGGGATTTTACGGAGCCGTTTGTGATGCCCAAAACTATTCATCCTGATCAACCTGATCAATTAGATGCGGCTGTGCAGCAACTGGGGATGGGCGTGGTGGTGGGCGATCGCTTTTCTCATTTAATTGGCCCCCATGCCGGTAAGGGCAGGGCGGTGCGGCTGTTAATAGCTGCCTACCAGAGCGCTATTCCTGAACAATCTATCTACACTATAGGGCTAGGTAATAGTCCTAATGATCTAGAGATGCTAGAAGCGGTTGATCTGCCTGTGGTGATTCCCGGCTCGGCCGGGGCCCACCCAGCTCTCAGCGATCGCGGTTGGCAGATTGCGCCAGAATCCGGCAGTCGAGGATGGGCGATCGCTGTGCAGCAAGCACTTCAAGAGAACAGATGAGCCTGGTCGATCAGGATGATAGGTGGATAGATACCAGCCGTAGGGGAAGGGCGATCGCTCAAGAGTTACCCTAGCCGGTAGCATTTCTGTGCCTGCCTACCCTTCATGATCTAGGTCATTTATCTTGTTCTATCCATCTGAGCGGTGGTATAGCTATCGTCTAGGTATCCTAGGATACCTTGCGTATAAACACGGAGAACACCCTGATTTTTAGGATATAATTAGTTCCGAAAGGTGATTAGCCATTGTCTAGTGCTCCAACCCTACTTAATCGCCCCTCTTGACAGACGCTGTAAGATGCTAGTAAATATTGACAATCTTTGTGGATTCTTCATGAAAACTTAAAGATTGTGTAAAGTATGAACGGGGCTATCAAGCAGTGTGGGGTAAGCCGTTTAAACTCATGCTCGTGGAAACACTGAGGCTTTTCGCTAAGCTTTATGGCATAGAACCGTGACTGTTCAAGACTTTCAGTATCCTAGCGTTCATTGTTTTAGATCCCTTGCGAAATGGCTAGGGTTGTTATTGTAGTCTTCTATGAATTCATTGAAAGGAGGGACGACTTAAACGCTTAGACGTTGAATAACCTCAGCTATCGTCAACGGCATCTTTGAATAGGATGCTTCTACGTGGCTATGGGATGGTCTGGATACTCATGGAAAGATGTCATGGTTGAGGCTTACAAACTACGGGCATTGCTGATTAAGCTATGGATCTAAGCAGGAGTGAACAGGTGTTCGCCTGTGTGAGAGGCTCGAAACACGAGAGATAGTGAACGTTTAGCCTCATAGCTATGTCCAACAATGTTAAGTATGTAGGCGATCGCGCATCCTTGAGGTAAGAAAGCATCATACTAGTGGTTAACGCGTTTGTTCAGCAAGCTACTGTAAACTTCTAGCTTCTATAGACCCTAATCAATGTCTACCTTCTGTGATAAGTTTGTTATGGGACATTTCTAGCTCATAGGTTTGTTAGTCTGTTCCAAGGGTAAAATGGGAGGCACATTCTAGTCTAAGGGTAAAATGGGGGCATGCTTACTAGATGCCTAGACATTTGACATTTATGGCTTAATGTGCTTTAGAGTGGAGGTTGTTCAAGTCGGTGGCAGCCTTGAATATATGACTTTCACTGGCTTGATCAATAGTCTGGATTCATCAGTCATTCATATCATCCATTCACTGCATCGCCTGAGACGATCATAAATTATGAAGATTGCCCTAGTTCACGATTACCTTACCCAGCGGGGAGGGGCGGAACGAGTATTTGAGCTTATATGCCGTCGCTTTCCAGATGCGGACGTCTATACATCTATCTATGCACCTGGGCATACGATTGATTTGGGCGATCGCCCCGTGAAAACGACGTTTCTCCAAGCTATTCCAAAATCGGCTAAATACTTTCGGCTTTTAGCTCCTTTGTACTACCCTGCGTTTCGCACCTTGAATCTTCAAGGGTATGACCTGATCATCAGTAGTACCTCTAGTTTTGCCAAGGCTGTCCGCAAGTCCAAGGGAGCTTACCACATTTGTCTATGTCATAATATTACGCGGTTTCTTTGGGATACCCAGACTTATCTGAAGGAATATCGAGATTTTAAGGCTTTCTCGCCTGTTATTAAAACAATATTTCAGTTCATGCGCAAGACAGATATTCGCTATGCCCAAGAGCCAAACCTGTACATTGCCAACTCTAGTACCGTTGCTCGCCGAGTTGAGAGTATTTACAAAAAGCCTGCCATCGTGATTAACTACCCAATTGACGATCAACGGTTTATGTTCTCGGCCCAGAAAGATAATTTCTATTTGGCCTCAGCTCGGTTGCTAGGCTATAAGCGCATAGACGTCATTGTTGAAGCGTTTAACCAGCTAGGTTGGCCGCTTCTGATCACCGGTGATGGCCCTGAGCGTAGCCGCTTAGAGGCTATGGCGGCTGACAATGTTACCTTTCTGGGATACGTGAGTGATGAAGAGCGTTGTCGCTTAATGTCTCGGGCTAAGGGCGTGATTCTCGCTGCTTTGGAAGACTACGGGTTGGTGCCGATTGAAGCGAATTTTAGCGGCACACCGGTGGTTGCCTATGGAGCTGGGGGAGTTTTAGATACGCAGGTTCCGGGGACAACGGGGCTGTTTTTTGATCAGCAAACGCCGGAGTCATTGATAGCCACGCTACTAAAATTTCAAGAGATGTCATGGGATTATGATGCTATTCGTGATCATGCTGTTCAGCGGTTTACGGAAGCTGTCTTTTTCCAACGTGTTGAACAAGCCATCCAAGATGTTTGTGGAGCCCAAAGTTTAGCCTTAGCAAGTTAGGATCTTAAGAATCTGCTATGCCTGAGAATCGTAGCGAAGATCTATCAACCGGAGAACTAGGATACGGCCAAATCCTGTCTGTTTTGTGGCGGCATCGCCTGTGGATTATTGGCGCATTGCTGGTCACAATTCCGATCGCTGCCCATAACTCGCGACAAAAAGAGCCCACCTATCGTAGCTCGATGCAGCTTTTGATCGAATCTAATTACCGTGAACGTCCGGAGGTAGCTCGGGCCAGGGCTGAGCAAAATCGTTTGACGGAAGGCGCTCCCATTGAAATAGACTATGCCACCCAGATCAGAATCATGCAGGGCTCCCAATTGATGGAGCGAGCGGTGGGGCTGTTGCAATCTGAGTATCCTGACATTACAACCGATGAGATCCAGTCTCGCTTGGCCGTATCTCGTGTCACGGAGACGGAAGATGAAGTTGATACCAAAATCCTGCAGGTTGACTACACCAGCAATGATCCGGAGAAGGCTCAGGATATCTTAGAAGCGATGCGGACGGTCTATCTTGACTACAACCTGGAACAGCAAGAGGTGCGTATTCAGGATGGATTGTCGTTTATTGCAGAGCAGATTCCCCAAACTCGGGAAGCCCTGCGCACGGCAGAACAATCCCTAGAGGAATTTCGGGCTGGGCAAAGCTTGATCGATCCCCAACAGCGGGCGGGCGGTTTAGCTGAGGCGCTAACAACGGTCGAGCAAGAGCGTCGCCAGATTCGAGCTGAGTTTGAAGGACTGCAGGCTCAGTACAATGTGCTGCAGGATCAGCTAGCGCGATCGCCCGAGAATGCTTTGGTTTCATCGCGGCTCAGCGAGTCGGCTCGCTATCAAAATCTGCTCAATGAATATCAACAGGTGGAGTTAGCGCTCAGCGATCTAGCGGTGACCTTTACGGATGATGCGCCGAATGTGCGTCGTTTACGAGAGCAGCTTGAACGCCAACGCGCTCTTCTCCAGCAAGAAATGAACCGGGTCTTGGGTGAAAACTCGGCCTCTGTGCTAACGTCTCCTGACCTGCTCTCCGAGGGGCAGCTAGGTGAAATTGATCGAACCTTGACGGGCGAATTGGTTCAGACCCAAACTGCTTTGTCGGGGCTTGCTGCCCGCGATCGCAGCCTGGCTGAGGTCGAACAGCAGCTTCGCGAAGAGCTGTCAAATTACCCAGAATTGATTGCTGAATACGATCGCCTCCAGCCGGAGATCCAAATCCAGCGGGATACGCTTCAGCAACTTCTGCGCCTTCAGCAAGAATTGAGCATTGATATTGCCCGAGGTGGCTTTAATTGGCAAATTGTGGAGGATCCGCAATACGGCTATCAGACGGGCCCCAACTTTAAGATGGACGTGATTTTGGGAGGGATTGCTGGCCTCTTTTTGGGGATTGTGCTGGCGTTTGTGCGGGAAGCGATGGATGGATCCATCCGCTCGACGCAACAGCTTCGGGAGTCGATCACCGTTCCATTGCTAGGCACATTACCTTGGTTTAAGCCATCCTCGGGGCCCCAGATTCCTGGGCTAGGCTGGTTGCCTGGTTTCCAGCGAAGCAGCGCCTCTGAGTCTGTTATCCTGCTAGCGCTCAATTGGCTGCCGTTTCGTGAAGCTCTGGATTTGGTCTACAAAAATATTCAGCTCCTGAGTTCCGATAAGTCTTCAACATCCATTGCTGTTACCTCACCGAGCCTTGGAGAAGGAAAATCGACCCTAGCTCTGGGCCTGGCCATTACGGCAGCTCGTCTCCATCAGCGGGTGTTGCTGATTGATGCTGATTTGCGTAATCCTACCCTTCATACCAGTCTAAATCTGCCGGGCGATCGCGGTTTGAGTACCTATCTCATGCAGGCAGATGCCTACCCACTGATGCATCATGTGACCATCTCCGACTGCAGCATTGATGTGCTACCAGCCGGTGAGATTCCCTCGGATCCAGTGCGGCTGCTGAGTTCGCCCACTATGCACAACCTTGTGCGAGACGCTGAGCAACAGTATGACCTGGTTGTCATTGATTCGTCACCTGTTTTAGGCACGGTGGATGCACTACAAACAGCATCTGTCTGTCGTAATACCTTGTTGATGACCTGCTTGCACAAAATTTCTAAAACAGATTTAACTCAAGCTTTAGATGTGCTGATGCGCTTTGACTTATTGGGAGTTGTTGCTAACCACGGTCAACCGGTTAATCCCGCCTACAGTACTGCCGGAGGCCCAGGGCAGACGCAGGTTCAATCCTTGTCTGTCAAGAGTGAGCCCTTATCTCATTCATTCATAACTCGCCATTAATGCTGATGTATGAATAGCTGAATAGGTAGATTTCACGAACCAAGCGGCGATCGCTATGGTTTGACCCTGCTTTTGATCCTAAATGCATGATGGGTTTTAGCTCTGTAGCCCTTCATGAATAGTCCTCTAGTAGGATACCTTTATCATGCCGTTTTGATAGAGTCATGGTTAACATTGTCTTCGCAACCATGACACGGATTCCGAAGTTATTGGTGGACTGTTCATATCAAATCTGGTTAAAGAGCTGCCAGATCTGTTCCTCACTCTAGCCTTCATCCAACCTTGAACCATGACTTGAACCATCAAGAATTCTAGCCCTTCTTCCTGCGGGATAGGGACTGGGGTGAGGGTTGCAAGATGGTATCAAACGTAGGCTGATTGACCGGATTTGATCTGACCAGAGAATGACTTGCTCTGTCGAAATCATGGCTTGTAAGAAGACTATGTTCAGGTTGACAACAACCCGACCATTTTACTGTGCTTTTTTAAGCCCTAGTAACAACGCTAGCCTAGTTGAATAGTGTTGTTGATCGACCTATAGTTAGAGCAGAAACAACGATGTTAAGTCCCAAGCGAGTATTCTTTTACTGTCTTCCCATTGCCGCCCCCGATCAGGTTGGCTATCATCACCTCATGCTAGCGATCGCGGAGGGATTAAAGCCCCTTGGCGTGCAACTCTATTCCAATATTAACTACTGGAAAGCATCACCAGATTCTGATGAATATCTAATCATTCATGATCCTGATGTTACACCAGATGATTGCGATGTTGTGATGATTGACGAACATTGGTTGATTACCGGCCCAGGAGAACTACCGCCGCAGCTTTTTAAGCCTCATCGCAACTATATAACCGTTTATTTAGACAACTCTGAATCGACAAAATGTATTCGTAAGCAATCTTGGAGTCAAGAATTTTCACAGTTTGACTTGATTCTAAGAACTCACTGCAGCACACAGTTTGAATACCCTCAGAATTTTAGACCTTGGACATTTAGCCTACCTCAGCGTGTCCTGGATGAAGTATCTGATATCCCTTCCTATGATGAGCGCAACCATCATCTTCTCGTCAATTTTCGAGATACTCAATGGATGCATTCCGTTCGCAAAAGCGTGTATCACTCGCTTCATCCCTACATTGAAAGCAAGTTAGCTCCTGTTTACAAAGCGGTGAACGATTTTAATGCACCTCCGACATCAGAGTATCACTACTTTCAATGGCTACAAACTGGACGACGACATTATCCTGACTATTACAACAATCTGAAAACATCTGCTTTTTGCTCTTGCTTTGGCGGCTTTTTTGTACCATCTCATATCAAGCATCCTGGTACTCGCTGGGCAGAGATCCAAAAACGATTGTTCACGGAATTGGGATGGTCCTCAAAATCTATTTTGCAATGGGATAGCTGGCGTTTTTGGGAATCCCTGGCGGCGGGTGCTGTCTCTCTGCATGTAGATTTTGAAAAATACGGTTTTTCTCTGCCGGTTATGCCTAAGAATTGGGTTCACTACATTGGACTTGACTTAGACCATATCCAAGACGATATTGACAGAATGATCGATGAGCCGGGCATTTTGGCAGATATCTCCCGACAGGGAAGAGAGTGGGCCTTGACCCACTACACATCGAAGGCTGTTGCGTTACGGTTTCTGGATGTATTGGAGAATTACCAAAGCCAGTCTGTTGTGCAGGAGGTAGTACCCGTCTAAGCTGTAGGACGCTGCTCCTAACAGCGATTTCTATGGCTACCCACGTCTATCCACGATGCCTTAAAAAATGAGACAATGGCTCAACCATTCTGCTGTGAGCTAACGGCACTAGCATGAAGGCGATCGCTCTGTTGTTCATTAACAGGTTTCAACCAAGATGCACAAGGTGTCCAATCGGGTGAGGTCGCTACTTAGTGGCAAGAGTGGAATTACAGCGGCGATTCAGACGTTTGTGGTGAAGGTTCTCGTGATTGCTATCAACATGGGAACAGGGATTATTACAGCTCGCGTTTTGGGGTCTGAAGGGCGTGGAGAACTGGCTGCCGTTATTTTATGGCCACAGTTTTTAGCCTATGCGCTCACGCTTGGTGTGCCTCAATCCTTGTTGTACAACCTCAAGCGCTACCCTGAAGAAAAATCTGAGCTTTTTTCCACTGCGTTAGTGTTGTCCTTCATCTTGGGGCTCGTTGCCTCCGGAGTTGGCATTATTTGTATGCCCCTGTGGTTGTCTCAATATTCACCCGACATCGTTCGAGCCGCGCAATGGTTTATGCTCGCCTCGCCTCTGTCCCTGATGAGCATGGTTTTTGCAGCTTCGTTCGAAGCTCGGGATGAGTTTACATTTTCTAATCAAATTCGCTATTTTATTCCACTTAGTACGCTTGTTTTTCTGCTTTTACTCTTAGCTTTTGATGTTGATAATCCCATTACGTTTGGTATGGCCTATGTGCTGCCCAGTGTTCCAGTTGGTATCTGGATGTTTACCCGGCTCTGGTCTCGATACCAGTTCAGTATGCAGAACATGTATGCTGCGTCGAAGCGACTTCTAGACTACGGGATTAAGGCTTATGGGATTGACTTAATTGGATCGCTGTCTGGCAAAATTGGCCAAGCCCTGGTGGTTGGCATGCTCACCGCGACATCCATGGGTCTCTATACCGTTGCCATTAGCTTATCTAGGGTTCTCAATACCTTTGAAGAAGCCATCAACATTGTTCTTTTACCCAAGGCGTCGGCTCGTCCTCTACCTGAGATTATTTTGCTCACGGGGCGAGCGGTGCGAGCTAGCACGTTTTTAACACTGCTGTGTGTTATACCTCTACTCCTATTGGGGCCGTTTTTCCTAACGTTGCTCTATGGCGAAGATTTTGCTCCAGCGACAGCAGTCTTTCGCATCCTATTAGTCGAGGTTTTGATTAGTGGTACAACTTGGATGCTAGCCAAATCATTCATGGCTGCAGGACGTCCGGGTGTTGTGACAGTGCTCCAAGGCATAGGCTTAAGTATTACGGTGCCTATGATGCTGTTGTTAATCCCACGCTATGGTTTGATTGGGGCTGGTCTAGCTCTCCTGATCTCAACCTCCGTCAGATTTGTACTCGTGTTAGTTTCCTACCCCCTTGTGCTCAAGATAGCTCCTCCTAATTTACTTATCACGCTGGATGATGTTCAGTATATTAGACGATCGATTGCTAAACGAGATCAAAGCTAATCCTGCTCTAGCTTTCTCTGAAGTATCTGTTTTGTGCCTGGAGGAGCACTTTCTTCACACAGCACTACCGTTTTTTAGATCAGCCCACTTGTCGTGCCAAGTTAAGCCTCTGATGGGAGGACAACAACAGTTGATGTATGAACAGTAGAGTGATGAGCTGGTCTTGATACCCTATGGCATTAGAGAAATTTTGTAAAACGCCAATTAGAATACAAACAAACTCGATAGACTAGCAAGAGATAGCGGCTCATGACTTGCAGAGTCAGCATGGGCCATCGTCTTATAGCTCCGAGGAAGACTCTCCAGTTATTTCTTAAGAAGTGGTTGATCACTAAACTACGACAAAAGTCTTTGGAATAGCCGACTTCCGAAATCTTGGCATAGACTTCAGGTAGATAGGTATAGTGCATTCGTATCAACTGCTTTTTATCTCTCATCCAAGAAGCAGTACCCGCTATATATTCTAGATAGGTGTCGGGAGAGATTTTGACACTGCCGTGAAACGCACAAAATCCTGTCCAATAGACCTGGGCTTCACCATTGGTAAGGTCTGGCCAGGCTGCAAGCGCTTGCTGTACAAGAGTTGTGCGATAGACTTGGGCTGTCATCACGCCTACACCAGAGTTGTTGTGGCGTAGGCAGGCTTCAAAGACGGCTCTGCCGTTAGAATCGACATAATCAGACTCTACTGGATAGCAACGCTCGAAGATGAGAGTATTGTTGATGCCATCGCGACAGGAAAAATTAAGATTTAGCCATGTTAGATCAGAGCTTTCAGACAGGGTTTGGATGATGTAGGCGATCGCTTTTTCGTTAATAGGATCATCATCACCAATCACCCATACAAACTTCCCTGCGGCTGCTCGAATACAGCAGCCAATGTTGTTCATGAGACCAACGTTTTCATCGTTACGATTCCATCGAAATGGTGTCGTTTGGAATCGGTCTTGCCACTGCTGAATAATCTGAGGGGTATGATCCGTGGAGCAGTTATCAGAGACGAAAATTTCACATTGGTCTTCAAAGCCTTGAATTGCTTTGAATAACCATGCAAGTTGATGATCCAGGAAAACAGCTCGGTTGTAAGTGGGAATGCTAATTGTCAACAATCTTTGCATAAATCTCCAATCGCCTGCAGCTTGAAGATAATGGTGAATAAATAAGTAAATAGAGGTATGCTGCTAAGTTCTACGACAACCATGCAGCATGAGAGACGAGCCAAGATAAGCCTGACTGTCGATTAGAAAAGCTTATGCTAGCCTTGTCTGGATGCGCCGCCCCTAGATCAGCTATTGCTACCCTGAGATGAGAGCGTAAGCAAAACACTAGGATGGGTCATGAAAAACAAGCCTACGAGGATCTATCTCTCCCTATTAGAAAAAAACCTTGCTAGATCAAGGTTCCAAGAGAAAGATAGGAAACTTATGGTGCAACAGCTAAGCATTATCCCCAAGCTGCCAATTCAGGAAGAGAATACTTAAGAGCCATAGACCAGGGAAGACACTTAAACAAGCACCACGACTCAAGAGATGTCTATTGTTTGACTCATGTTACAAATTTCTGATCTAATGATGATTTTGATGATGGAATAAATAATGATGTTCAGTCTAGCGAAAACATCGCAACCGTTCTGTCTACAGACACCGTGCAGGCAATGCTTATTGGCGTCTACAGGCAGGAATTAATAGCATATTCAGAAGAGCAAGCTATTAACTAGACCGATCAAGACACTCAATCAGCTATCGCCCTTTAAGACATGCCCAAGCATAGACTTAGGTAAGAAGGGGTTGAAGCGGTACTCTGAGGTTAAATTTCTCACACAGAAAAAATAATAGCTACAGTGTTTAATGAAACTTAATAATCTTTTGTGGTCTATGATGACAGGGTGCCTGGAAGCTATATGACAGAGGGGTTTCCTGATGCATGGCGATCGCCCCATTGTCCTCAGAGTTGCGTCTCCATGCCTATGTAAGGTAAGAACAAAGAAGCAAGGTCACGGGACTAGCCTCCTAGCTGCAGTAGCAACCCAGGCAACCTGAACCTTGAGTAAATGGGCAAGGTTTTAGGTGAGAATGGCAATACATAGGGTTTTTAGCATGGTTGTCATTGATCCCATCAATAATTACATGGTTGGATAAGTGGCTTCAACGTGGTGCGTATCATCAAAGACTAGAGTGCTAGCGAGCCCTGGTAGTTTGGCGGCGCTACCTCTGGTCTTGAAGGCTTGACATCTGGCAGTATTTTAAAGGATATGAGCTTGAGAGCTAGAGCAATCTGTTTTAAATGATGTATACTCAACGAAATAATGCATATCGCTTATTTGGATCTAAGTATGTATGTCCCAAACTACTTGGCAAAGTCTTAATGTAAGACTTGTAGCGTTCAGAATACACAACCGCTTGCTAAGCTGCCTTAGTTTATACTGGAGAAAATCAAACATCTAGGATATACCCGAGATGATCCTAGCTATGGGGGCTATTTCTTTTTCTTGTCGATCAGCACGGTTGACATGGCTACAAGGATGGCAGCGATCGCGCAGCAATCCCTCAGTCACCTGCGTCCAACGTTTGTTAGTCAGTAAGCTTCCCTCCTAGCTCATATTTTATCGCTTAAGTTTTGTCAGCCATCCAGGTAGATAATCAGCGGTGTATTATGCCAATGAATTTTCCAGAAAAGCGAACACTCATTATTTCTCTGCGCAAGTTGAAATATCATGTCTCAAGGGCAGCAATTTACGAATTTGAAGATGTCATCTCTGCCTGCGACTCTGTTGACTTGCTAGAGCTTGACTATCATCCAGAATTCTTTAAGGTGACTAATAATCTATCTAATCAAGCTCTGCATTTCTCGAAAATTAGTCAATATTTAAATCCTTTGCCAGGACGCAAGATTGAAATCAAAAAAGAGTATGAAGTCCTATTCTTTTTTAGTCAGTCGATTAAGGATATCCTGGCTCTAAACTCAGTCAAAGGATGGCGTTCAAAATGCAAGTTTGCAATTTGCTGGATGGATGAAATATGGGAGAAAGATATTGAGAAATATCGAAATCATCTGAATCTATTAGATCAGTTTGATGCGATTTTTATGAACTTTTCCTCTAGCTTAGATGAAGTTCAGAAGCTGCTGAAAAGACCATGCTATCCCATTCATTATGGCGTTGATGCACTGGCTTTTACCCATCCTCAAGTGCCGACTAGAAGCATTGATATGCTTAGTGTAGGTAGGCGTTCTAGTATTACTCATGAGTCTATGGTAGAGCTCGCTGATACTGGAGATTTTTTCTATGTCTATGATACTCTTAATGGACTGAATATGAAGTACTATAAGTATCATCGAAGCTTATATAAAAATCTATTAAAGAGAAGTAATTTTGTATTAGTTAATAAAGCAAAATTTGACTTGCTCGGAACGTCTAACCCCCAAGAAGAGGTTGGGCCTCGGTTCTTTGAAGGAGCAGCAAGTGGGGCAATTATGTTAGGCTATGCGCCTGTTTGTCAGCCATTTCAAGAAAACTTTGATTGGCCAGATGCTGTAATCGATATTCCTTTTGACTGTCCCAATATTGGTGAAGTTCTACAAGATCTAAGATCGCAGACTGAGCGGTTGGAATCTATTCGCCGAAACAGCATGGTTAATGCTCTGCTGCGACATGATTGGGTATATCGCTGGGAATACATTTTAACGACCTGTGGATTAGATTCCCTGCCGATTCTGTCAAAGCGCAAAGCTCAGTTACAGGAAGTCAGCCAAGGTTTGAATCCTCTCCATGAATCCTGGGTAGAAAATTAGAGAAAGCAACGCACATATGTCAACCATACATCAATGGTCATGCTCAACACCCAGCCTATTCTGAAGATTTCAGCATGATGTTGCATCATAGATATGTGAAATCAGAGCGGAGACATCATGTATTCTAAGTAATATAATTGCATGGCTCGTTTTCGTTGCCCCTTGGCACGGGTGCTATATGCATCTGGATACTACTACATCCTGGATACATAGCATGTCTAACCAGATCTGAGTCGAGCAGTGTGGTTGATCTGACTCATCTCTGGCGGCGATCGCTCTATCCTTGAGCATGTCCTAGCGTTTCTAGAAAGATATGCTTGGGGTGATATAACGAGCAACGTTACGAAAAATTGATGATCGTGATGATTCTTGTGAAGTGTTTGTGCTGCATTGGAGAACAACTATATACTTTAGTTTAAAGTAAGTCTGAACTACTCTAGCTACAGACGTCAATGCCTCCCCATCATCAGAGTTAAGAAAAAGCCTCCATATCGTGTGGGATTCCTGATCATGGTCAGGATGATGGGTTGTGCATCTGCATTCATTTAAAATAGGCGCTGGGCAGCTATGCTAGTTGATGCGTTAACGCTTCCGCAGGATACGGTTCTTGAGACGGAACTTTGTATTGTAGGCGCTGGGCCAGCGGGGATTGCGATCGCCCGTGAGTTTATCGGGCAACCTACATCTGTTTGTCTATTGGAAAGTGGTGGGTTAGAGCCCCGTGCCGATCTGGAGCAACTCTGTGAAACAGAAACCATTGGCCAACCCTGTTCTATTGGCCCAGAAACTCGATGCCGTAAGTTTGGGGGAACATCTAATTTCTGGTGCATTAATATTGGAGGCGGTCAATGGGGTGTACGCTTAGCGCCTTTATCGGCGATTGATTTTGAGCAGCGAGACTGGATAGCCCATAGCGGTTGGCCGTTCGACCGAGCTGCGTTAGATCCCTACTATGAACGTGCGCAGAAGGTGTGCTGTGCTGGCCCCTTTGCCTACGAAGCTGAAGACTGGACGACGGAGCGATCGCCTGTTCTGCCCCTAGATCCAGAGACGTGGCGAACTCATATCTATCAGTTTGGGTTGCGTGATGTGTATGCCCATGAGTATCGCCAGGAGATTCAGCAGTCTCCCACCATTACGGCCTATATCCATGCCAATGTTTTAGAACTAGAAACCGATGATTTGGGCCAGCATGTCACCAGCGTGAGAGTGGCAGCATCGACGGGATCTACGTTTCAGGTGAAGGCTAAGACGTTTATCCTAGCTGCGGGAGGAATTGAAAGCGCTCAGCTCTTACTCCTCTCCAATCGTGTGCAGCGGGCAGGGCTGGGGAATGCCCATGACCTAGTGGGTCGATTCTTTATGGATCACCCTAAGGTGTACCTTGGCTCTTGGATTCCCTCCCGTCCGAGACTGATTCACCAAGCCCTACTCTATGATATGAGACGTGTGCATGCATCGCCTATCATGGGAGCGCTTACCCTATCGGATAAAATAGCTCAGCAAGAGCACCTCTTGGCTATCAGCGCCATGCTGTTTCCACGATCTAAGCCTTACCAAGCCCAGGCTACCTATGCACTAAAAACATTGCTTTACGAGCTAACGCAGGCGGATGGGGATAGTCCGGCAGTGGGGAAAGTAGCTTTCTTAAAGCGAATCATCAAACATCTTTTGACGGGGCGACGCTGCCCGGATGATATCTGGAAGCGTGTCGTCGCGATCGCATCCGGATTAGACTACATTCTACCTGCTACCTATCGAACCCTGAAAAATAAGCAACCTGCTATGACCGGATTGGGGCGAGGCGGGTGGTCGGCCGATCAACAGGCCCATCGCTGGTTTCATGATTTTGAAGTGCTCTGTATGGTTGAACAAGAGCCCGATCCATCCAATCGCATCATCCTCGGTGCCCAGCGGGATCCATTTGGGCGCTTGAAGCCTCAGCTCCATTGGCGTCTATCTGATCAGATGATTCAAAGCATTCTGCGATCGCAGGACAGCTTAGCAGATGCTATTGCCAAGGCTCATCTAGGTGAGCTTCAGATATTGCGAGATAGAGATAATTTACCTGTCTTCGAAAGCTTAGGCTCCCACCACCATATGGGCACCACACGCATGCACCCTGATCCCAGGCAGGGGGTCGTGGATGAAACCTGCCGAGTTCATGGCGTTGACAATCTATATATTGCTAGCAGCGCTGTTTTCCCAACCGGCGGACATGCTAACCCAACCCTGACGATTGTGGCCCTCGCCTATTGTGGCCCTCGCCTTGCGTCTGGCTGATCATGTTAAGCAATGTTGACAGTTGTCAGGGTTGGCAGCGGTAACTTGTTTGAAATGGGGTGATATCGGCTATAGTATGGGAATAACTCATCAGACTTGAACGAAAAACAACGCACAACTTTGCACAGAGTTTGACATGCTATCAAGGCTATTTCAGATTCAAGCTATTCTGCATAACGCCTTACGTTGTTCTCCCATGGCTGTGACGTCCCTGGCACTTAGACATGCGTGCAAAGCTAACCACTATGTAGCTTTCTTGCGGTCTTGCTTCTGTCGTTTGGGGCTATATGACTTAGATAAGCCTAGGGTACTACTCTTTAGTGAGAGACTTAGAGAGCCGTTATCTGTTCGAACCAACCAAGGAATTCGCCTCACTCCACCTTGATGACACTGGTTGCGGGTTGATGGACAAACCTCTTAGCATGGGTAGCTAGAAGCCATGCCTAAGTGTGCAAAGTCGCTTGGGCGTCTGCCTGACAGGTGTTGGGACAGCGTTGATTGACGTTGACGGTGTAGCCGTAGACTCAACTACCTAGCATTAGCATTGATAGGTGATTGATAGGCGCTGCTGAATGAGGCGATGAAATCAGAATGGGAGTAAGATGCTCACCCTCACATTTCATGCCCGATCAAGGTCGTGTGAGTGCTTTGCTCACGGTTCCTTGGCGCAAATCCTATGGCGATTCAGCAACCTCCAGCTATATTGTGTCAGCCCATCAGCGTTTACTGGTCAGCCTGCTTCCTCTCAGAAAGCATAATCGTTGATCCTCAAGGTTTGAATCACGGGCTCAGGGTTGCCCTGATCGTTCTTACTCGTTTTTAGGGCATTCGTCATGGTGCTCCATGCTTCTGCTATGTCAGAAACAATCTGTTGTATCAGAAATGATAGGAAGCAGATTATCTATGTGACGTAACTTGGGGATAACCATATGCCATTTCTGAGTAGATGAAGCTATGGGTGATTGCCTGTATGGCAACGGTCACACCCGTGATGATGATTCTTAACTATTCTCTCAAGTCTTAGCTCAGGTATCAGAAGTATGGATCTTACCAAGCTTAAAGATCTCAATAGCTTGGCGGGACTGATTCAGAAATATGGCCACGAATACTTACTAACTGGCTTATTCAGTCATCTGCCAACTCCTATTGGGGCAATTATTCGCAATGGCGTTTATCGCACCCTATTCCCAAAACTTGGGGATTCGGTTTATATTCGCCCGGATGTCCAATTTATTGGCACGCGTTACATCAAGATTGGCGATCGCGTTCAGATTGAAAAAGGAGCGTTTATTAAAAGCAACAGCAACCCTATCTGTTTTGAACAGGGGGTGCATATTGAGCGGGGCGTGAACATAACTGCTTTCGGTAATTATTACCATTCTGATGGAATCACCATTGGCGAGAGTACCTTGGTTGGCCCCTATGTCTGTATGGCGGGCCCTGGCTTTATTAAAATCGGCACCAAGTGCTTACTTGCTTCCCATGTTTCCATCTATGCCAACAATCATGTCTTTGAAGATTTAGAGCAACCGATTGTAGACCAACCCTTAGATTACAAAGGCATTGTCATTGAAGATAATTGCTGGCTAGGGACAGGGGTACGAGTGGTGGATGGGGTCACGATTGGTCATGGCAGTGTCATTGGGGCTGGTGCCGTGGTGACGCGTGATATTCCTCCCTACTCCGTGGCTGTTGGCGTTCCGGCCAAGGTCATTAAGACACGTCAATAGCGATGAGAGCTTTCTAGATTTTATGAATTCTTCAGGTCAGTCATCTTCAAAATTCAGACGTCTATGGGAGGTCTTGACGACGACCCTAACAGGATCTATCCCTGATTTATTTGGGGGGGCAAGGGTGCGATCGCTGGTTTACTCAACCATCCTTAAAAAGTTAGGAGCGTCAACCTATATCCAATCTGGGGTGGAGCTTCTCGGTGGCTGGGCTATTACCCTAGAGTCGTCGGTCAGTCTTTTCAACGGTGTGCGCATCGATGCGAGAGGCCCTGACAATGAGGTTTATATTGGCAGTGATACTTCACTGCAGCGCGGTGTGGAAATTCGGGCCTTGAAGCGCAGTCGAGTGCATCTTGGTCAACGAGTGTTTATTGGTTCCTGTACCTATTTAGCGGGGCCAGGAAATATTGAGATTGGTGATAACTGTTCGATCGCTGCTCACTGCGGAATATTTGCCAATCAGCACAAGTTTGATGATCCTACCCTGGGACCCAATGATCAAGGGTTGACCTGGCAAGGGATTGTCATTGAGAAAAACTGCTGGATTGGTCATGGAGTTTCTATCTTAGACGGGGTCACGATTGGTGAGGGCAGCGTGATTGGGGCTGGCGCTGTGGTCACCCAAACCATCCCCAGCTACTCCATTGCCGTGGGGGTGCCAGCCAAGGTCATCAAGCGGCGAGACGTTACGCATGAGCCGGTGGACAACTAAATCTGCCCTCACCCTAGCCCGTTCCCTAGGGAGAAGGGTTGGGGATGAGGGCCAATCCTATATCGATTCTGCAACGCCGCGTCAGCTATGGTGCTAGAGTGGCTGGTGCTAGAGTGGCCGAGGTTGACCCTGGGGAAAGTACTGGATGTCCTTGGATTATCCAGCAAACTTCGTAAGCATCCTCTGATACGCTAGAGAAAACGACCGCAACGTGAGGAATAAGGGTTGCGAAACCTGTAGCTTTAGCTGCTGGACTGAAACGCCATATCATGAGTGCTACGCCAAGCGTTGTGCTGGTGATATGGCGTCTTAGAGGGCATACCCATCATCTAGCTTAGGGGGCGATCGCTAGGATTTGATGGTGGACAGGCTATTATGCTTTAAACCTGCTTGCGGTATGTCATGGTGGTGTGCTGAAATCTTAACTTTATCAGAACTTCACATTTGATACCGTCCCATGGTATGAGTGCGACTTGTCCGACGACTAGGTTTTAACATTACGTTTCTCTAATCGGAGGTGTGCTGTCTATGCCAGACCATGACTTAGAATCAGAACCGCTTGTTAGTGTCATTATTCCTACCTATAACCGTCCTGACTATTTGAAAGATGCGCTGAAAAGTGCTTTGCAACAAACCTATCGAAATATTGAGATTATTGTTTCAGATAATGCGAGTCCAGACAATCCTCAGCCCTGGATTGAGGCCTTGAATGATCCAAGAATTCAGGTCTATCGGCAAGAGCAAAATGTAGGTATGTTTGCCAATGTGCAAAGTGCATTCCTGCGGGCTAAGGGTAAATATATGGCTAGTCTGTTGGATGATGATGCCTGGGAGCCAGACTTTTTAGACAAGTTAGTGCCTCCCTTAGAGCGCTATCCCAGTGTGGCGATCGCTTTTTGTGATCACTATATGGTCAGCGCTACGGGGGAGATTGATGTAGCAGCCACAGAAGCCTGCTCCCGCGCCAATAATCGCCATGATTTACCGGAAGGGTTGTACTATCCCATGGCTGAGTATGGCTTGATTAATGGCGCTATTTCGCCTGCCATGGCGGGATTGATACGGCGAGACGCGGTGGACTGGAGCCAAATTCCGGCAGAAGCGGATGTTCTGTGGGACATGTACGTGAACTATGTATGCTGTCGGGATGACTGGGGCAGCTATTACTGTCCAGAAAAGCTTACTCGCGTCCGAGAGCATGCTCAATCGGAAACGCAGCAAAGCGGGACGCGAAATGTGCAGGCGAAGCTGCGCAAAGGTCGTGCCCAGATTTTTTGCTTCAACACCTTGCTGGCAGACGATCGCCTCAAGACCTACCATCCTATCTTTCGGCAGCGCTGGGCCCATGCCAACACCACCTTAGGTATTGGACTGATTCGCGATCGCAAACCCGCGGAGGCTCGTCCCTACCTGTGGCGATCGCTGCGTAGCCAGTTTAAGATGCGTACATTCGTCGCGCTTGTGGTGAGCTATCTACCCTATGCCCTAGCCCGTCGATTTTAATCTGGATGGTGCTGATCATCGTGAATGATGGGAATCAACGGATCTCTAGCTGCTGGGTGTGTAACGTATTGAGTTTACTTATTCTAAACAGGGGTTTGAGCGCATGAAAATCACCGCTTGCATCACCACCATGAATCGTCCGCAGGAGCTGGATGAATGTCTAAAAGGATTATGGTCGTCAGCCTACCTGCCCTATGCCGTTGTGGTTTCAGATAACTCAACGGATCCGGAGGTACAGCGGAGCAATCAAGAGGTCGTGCAGCGCTATGCCCAGACGGTTTATCTAGAAGGCCCCCACACCGGTGTAACGGCTAATCGCAATAATGCTCTCCATGCTGCCCCTCAGGATAGCGATCGCATCATTTTTCTGGCGGACGATATTCAGGTGTCACCTAACTTTTTTGAGCGGGCAGTACAATGTTACCAAAACCTTCCTCCCGGTCTAGATGAGAAAACTATTCTTACCGGAGACAACCGCAATGAATTTAGCCCACCGGATATCGGCCCCCTAGGCGTCAACTTTCGCGGCTATTTTTGCCCTTGGAAGCCAGGCATTCCTCAGGTGGTGAATCTCTATGCCAGTCTCTTTCCTAAGAAGTTTTTAGATCAGGAAGAGTGGGACGAACAGATTTTTCTGGGGCAGGAAGATATTGAACTCTCGCTGCGGGCGCTGCGCTGCGGCTACCAAATTATCTATGAACCCACCCTGAAGGTCTTTGATACACGCTTCCAAAAAACGACCTTGCCCTCTGCAGAACAGGGCAAGATGCAAAGCTATGAAATCTATGTGGCCGCCAGCCGTCTTTATATCGGCATCAAGCGCTATAAGCATCTCTTTCCTGATCCGATCAAGCTCTTGATCTTTCGCGTTGTGTATTATTTGCACATGACGCTCTATTTACTGCGTCGCAAGTCTCTGCAGTCATGGCCCGACATTATCAAGATCTCTAATGTGAACAGGCTATGAAGAATGCCATCGGATGCTTGATTCCATGACGGAGGGCTGATAATTTTCGAGATAAGCAAGGGTACTCGCTGGTTATCATGAGGTGCTGACGTGTTAAAAATCACAGTTTTGGTTCCAAGCTATCATCGTCCTGATGATCTGCGTCGATGTTTGCAGGCCTTGACCCAGCAGGCGCGATCGCCCGATGAGGTGGTGGTGGTGGTACGCGATTCTGATACCGAAACCCAAGCTGTTGTGAAAGATTTCCCTCAGGAGAGCTTGCCTCTACGCTGGGTTGCGGTGGCGATGCCGGGGCAGGTGGCGGCGCTGAATACAGGTCTAGAAGCAGCTCAAGGTGACATTATTGCCATCACCGATGACGACGCTGCACCACGCCCCCAGTGGCTAGAGCGGATCGAGTCGCACTTTGCTGCCGATGAGCGCGTGGGCGGCGTGGGTGGGCGCGATTGGCTCTACCTTGGCGGTACGGATCTGGAGGAAGGGGAGAGTGCTGTGGTGGGCCGGGTGCAGTGGTTTGGGCGAGTGGTGGGCCGCCATAATCTAGGCGTAGGTGAACCCAGGGATGTGGAGGTGCTGAAGGGAGCCAATATGAGCTACCGCAAGACGGCGATCGCCCACCAGCGTTTTGACAGCCGCCTTCTTGGCAGTGGTGCCCAGGTGCATAATGACCTAGCCTTTAGCCTAGCTGTAAAGCGCGCCGGCTGGCGGCTCATCTACGATCCAGCGGCAGACATTGACCATTATCAAGCCAAGCGATTCGATGAAGATCAACGGGATCAGTTCAACGCGATCGCTTTTTTTAATGCCGTGCATAATGAAACCGTAGCCTTGCTCGACTATTTGCCACCCTTGCGCCGCCTCGTTTTTCTGATGTGGGCGGTTTTAGTGGGAACGCGCAAGGCCTTCGGCATCGCTCAATGGTGTCGCTTCTTGCCCAAGGAAGGAAGCTTTGCCGGACAAAAATGGTGGCTTTCTATGCAAGGGCGCTGGCAGGGTTGGCAAACCTGGCGGCGGGGCAAGGGCGATCGCTCCCAGGCGGTGGAGCCAAAAGCGATCGCGTCGTCCTAAGAACACCATGTTGCTTGTCCCTAGCCTAGTGTGGGAGATCTCATGGTTGCCCTCACCATGGTTCTGGTTTGAGTCCTAGTCTTCTTGATTGATGTTCCCTCACCATCCTGCTCTATCATGTCTGCGAATGTATCTCCAGCCCCCTCAACTCTTTCTTCCCCCCAGCGATTGTCCCTCTGGGAGCAGCCATTTTTAGCTTGGGCATCTGTCATCCTCTTATTTGGGATGACCCTTCTTGGATGCATTGCCGGGGCGGGTTCCTTGATGCGTTTAGCCTTTCCGGCTGGCTCCTTGCTAGTCGCTATTTATCTCTATATCTTTCATCCGATCTTTTACATCAATTTTAACTGGTGGATCTGGTGTTTTACGCCCCTCCTGCGTCGTTTGGGTGATTACTATCGCGGGCAGTATGACGAATCTAGCCTCATGCTGACAGCACCCTACCTCGTCACGTTTATTTGCGTTTTAACCCTCTTTCGCCACTTTCCTCGGGTACATCGCACGGGCGATATTCCGTTCATTATGGCGATGGGGGCTGTGTTCTTTGCCTTTTTGGTGGGTGCTCTCAATAATCCCGTCACGACTGTCATACGAACGTTTTTAGACTGGATGCCACCGCTCTTGTTTGGGCTGCATCTTTCCGTGCATTGGCGGCTGTATCCAGAGATTCGTAAAACGACTCAAACCGCGTTTCTCTGGATCACGCTGTTGACTGGTGGCTACGGTGTCTATCAATATATGGTGGCACCGCTGTGGGATAACTATTGGCTGGTGAATGTGGGCAATGTCTCTTTTGGGTTGCCGGAAGCGCAACAGATTCGGGTATGGAGCACTATGAATTCACCACCGTCTTTTGGCTGCGTGATGATGGCCACGTTGCTGATGCTGTTTGTCTGCAAAGGTTTCCTGCGGGTGCCAGCGGCGGCGGTGGGGTATTTGGCATTCTTGCTATCCCTTGTGCGGGCAGCTTGGGCCGGCTGGGCGGTTGGCCTGCTTACCCTGGTGTTCTCCCTCAAGTCAACTCTGCAAATTCGTTTGTTCGCCACTATTGTGGCTTTGTCTCTTTTTGTGGTGCCCTTGACGTTTATTGAACCCTTCTCGGTGGTGATCAGCGATCGCATGGAAAGCATGACCAATGTACAGGACGACTCTAGCTACGAGGCCCGTGCCGAAACGTACAATAAAAATCTAGGGGTAGCTCTATCAGGATTCTTGGGGAAGGGATTGGGCAGTACTTGGACGGTGAAGCCTAATGGACAGATTGAACGGGTTGCTCTAGACAGCGGTATTCTAGATACCTTTTTTACCCTAGGCTGGTACGGAGGCTTACCCTATATTCTGGGTATGTTGATGCTCCTGTTTAATCAATTCCGTGGCCCGGAAGGACGAGAAGATCCCTTTGCGGCGGCAGCTCGAGCGATTACCGTTAGCTTCTTGGCAATTCTGTCCCTCGGGCCGTTTATGGTGGGGTTGTCAGGCATGGTCATGTGGGGATTTTTAGGGATCGGTATGGCGGCGCGTAAACATTATTTATTTCAACGATCGAAGCTGCCGTGATCGATCTGTTGATATAACCTGAGGGCAGTGCTGAAGATGTAACGCTGTCTATCACGGGAATCCTTAAGAATCAGAAGCTTATTCTACTATCATGACTAATTTTGAGTCCTACAGCCATGCGTATTCTCCATATTCTGAACCATGTTCGGCAAACAGGAAACGGCATTGTCAATGTTGCGATAGATTTGGCTTGCCTGCAAGCTGATGCCAATCATCAGGTCTGTGTTGCCTCTATTGGCGGCAGCTATGAGGATCTTCTAAGCCATTATGATGTGCAGCATATTCCCCTAGATCAGACGCGATCGCCCCTCTGTTTGCTCAAAGCCGTTTGGAACTACATTCAGCTCATTCGTAGATTTAAGCCCGATATTGTTCATGCCCATATGATGACCGGTGTTGTTTTGGCCCATGTCCTCAAGTGGTCTGGATCCTATGCACTGGTTGCTACAGTTCACAATGAGTTTCAGCGCAGTTCTATCCTCATGGGTTTGGGCGATCGCGTGATTGCGGTGAGTCATGCGGTAGCTCGGGCGATGGCGCTGCGTGGCATTGCTCCCCATAAGCTCAAAGTAGTGTGGAATGGCACCTTGGGGAGCCCTCGCACGTTGCCCATTCAGGACTATACACCGGCGGATCTCCAGCATCCGGCCATCGTGACCGTATGTGGGATGACGGCACGCAAGGGGATTGCGGATTTAATTATGGCGTTTGAGCAGGTGGGCAACCTGTTTGCTGATGCCCATTTGTATTTGGTGGGTGATGGGGGCGATCGCCCCCAGTTTGAACAGCAGGCCCAAGCCACCAGCGTCAGCGATCGCATTCATTTTGAAGGGTTTCAGCGTCATCCTCAGACCTATTGTCGGGCAGCGGATATTTTTGTGTTGGCGTCCCATGATGAACCTTTTGGCCTGGTATTATCAGAGGCACGGGAGGCGGGCTGTGCGATTGTGGCCAGCCAGGTGGGAGGAATTCCTGAGGTGTTAGAACAGGGAAGAGCTGGACTGTTAGTTCCCCCTGGATCCCCGGACGCTCTAGCCTCGGCCCTAGTGCAGTTGTTGACAGAGGATGGTTTGATATCCCGACTGCGATCGCAGACTGTTCAGAATCTTGACTGGTTACGGGTGGAGGATATGCACCGGAAAACACTAGGGGTTTATGAGGAGCTAATTGAGTAAGGTATGGTGTTCATTGATCTTGATTGTTATCTATATCTAACCCTATGAAAATTTTGCAGATTGGTAAGGGTTGGTTTCCGGAGGAACCAGGGGGGCTAAACCGCTACTTTTATGACTGTGTCCATGCCTTACCTCTGGTAGGTATTGAGGTGCAGGGATTAGTGGCCGGCAGCGATCGCGCCTACCAGGAATCGAGTGGGCGGGTGCAAACCTTTGCCTTAGCGAAGGCGTCTCTCCCCAAACGCTGGCTGGGAGCCCGGCGCTGGATCGCTCAGCAATCTGACCTGCCGCCCCTAGTGGTCTCTCACTTTGCCCTGTATACCTTTCCTGTCCTCAACCAACTGGGCGATCGCCCCTTGGTGGTGCATTTCCACGGGCCATGGGCGCTGGAGGGGCAGGCGGAGGGTGCCAAGGCGATTGCGGTGCGGTTCAAACAATGGCTAGAGCAAACCTGCTATCGGCGGGCGGTGGTGTTCATCGTGCTCTCCCAAGCCTTTCGCGATATTTTGCACCACAGCTATGGTGTGCCCCTAGAGACGATTCAGGTGGTGCCGGGGGGCGTGGATCCTCAGCATTTTCACACGGGTCTATCGCGGCAGCAGGCGCGGGAAAAGCTGGGCTGGGAGAGCGATCGCCCCACCATCGTCGTCGTGCGTCGCTTGGCCAAACGCATGGGTCTGGAAAACTTAATTCAGGCGATCGCCCAGGTGCGAGATCAGTACCCGGATATTGTCGTCAAGATTGCCGGTAAGGGCTCCCTCAAGGATGCTCTCCAGCAGCAAATCGAGGCCCTGGACTTGACCCAGCAGGTGCAACTCCTTGGCTATGTGCCGGACGAGCAACTGCCGCTGATCTATCGGGCTGCTGATTTTTCCATGGTGCCGACGGTGTCCCTAGAGGGGTTTGGCTTGATTGTGGTGGAATCGCTGGCGGCGGGCACCCCGGTGCTAGGCACACCCATTGGCGGCATTCCTGAAATTTTGCGACCCTTTTCGTCGGATCTGGTGCTGGAGGGATCGGAGCCGGCCCAGTTGGCTCGGGGCATTCTGCAAGCGCTGTCGGGAGAGCGATCGCTGCCGGATGACACGGCCTGCCAGACCTATGTGGCAGAGAATTTTGCCTGGCCGTTGATTGCCACAAGGCTGAAATCTATCTATGAAGCGGCTTATGAAGCAGCAGCTAAGGGGAGGGTGGCATGAACCTTGCATCTAATGCTGTACAAATACCATCGCCAACCCGACGGCGGGTGCTGTTTGTCGATCATGCAGCGGTGATGGGCGGCGCGGAGTTAAGCCTGTTGGATCTGGCGATCGCCTACCGAGATACCAGTCGGGTGCTGCTGTTTGACCAGGGCCCGTTCCGGGAGCGACTGGAGGGAGCCAACGTTCCCGTCCAGGTAATTGCTGCACCTAGCTCGCTGCTGTCGGTGAAGGCGTCGGGAGGCTTGAGTGCGCTGAAGGCGATTCCGGGGCTGGGCTGGATGGCGCGGCGGATTGTGGAGCAGAGTCGCGGTGTGGATCTAATCCATGCCAATTCCCAAAAAGCTTTTGTGGCCGCGGCCCTGGCCCGTTGGATGGGAGCGCCGCCGGTGGTGTGGCATTTGCGGGATATTCTCACCGCCAGTCACTTTAGCGCCATGAATCGTCGGTTGGCGATCGCCCTGGCCAATGCCCAAGCCAGTCAGGTGATGGTCAATTCCCAGGCGACGGGGGAGGCCTTTGTGGCGGCGGGAGGACGCCCCGGCCTGGTTCACCTGGTTTATAACGGTCTGTCTGCCCAACCCTTTGATGCTGTTGGCGAGGAGCAGGCGATCGCCCTGCGCCAAGAATTGGGTCTAGGGGCCGATGTACCGATCATCGGCAGCTTCAGCCGCTTGTCCTACTGGAAGGGGCAGCATGTCTTGCTGGAGGCGGTGCGATCGCTGCCCGAGGTGCATGTGCTGCTGGTGGGCAAATCGCTATTTGGCGAGGATGAGTATGTGGCTCAGCTTCAGGACTTGGCGGCATCGCCTGAGCTGGCGGGACGTGTCCACTGGATTGGTTTCCGCACCGATATCCCAGCGCTGATGAAGGCCTGCTCCATTGTTGCCCATACCTCAACGGAACCGGAACCCTTTGGACGGGTGATCGTGGAAGGGCAGTTGGCCCAGCGTCCGGTGATTGCCACGGCGGCGGGCGGCGCGGTGGAGTTGGTGGAAGATGGCGTCACGGGGCGACTGGTGCCACCCAAGGATGCGATCGCCCTCCGGCAAGCGATTCACGAGATTTTAGAGCATCCGCAGCAGACCGCTGACCTAGCCCAGCGCGGCTACGACCATGCCAAAGCCACCTTTTCCCTAGAGTCGTTGCTCACCAACTTTGACCATGCCTTGAGTCTGATCTGATCCCGCCTGCCCCATCGTTTGGAGAACAGAACTATGTCCCGTCTGCATCGCTCGCCCCGCCCATGGTATGCCCGACTGCGCTGGTCAGGCTGGCGGTTGATCACCCTCGTTCTGGTGTCCATTCTGGTGATCAAAGGCTGTGCCAACGAATCTCTGTCGTCCAACTCTGCAACCGACGAGTCGGGAGCGATCGCCTCCTCTGCTGCGACAACCTCGTCCGCCATCACCTCCTCCACGGAGTTTGTGAACAGTCCGGGGGATCTACCGGACTTCATGCCCCCAGACGACACCTTTGAAGACCGGGCCCGCCAGCTCATTGAATACCACGCTACCCATCCCCCCAATCGCGATCGCGCCAGTGATCCTTCAGGCTACGTCAAGTCTGGCGTCTACACCGCCATGGCCCTCTACGCCTCCGGGGATATCGACGGCGGCAATCGCATGGCCGATGATCTGTTTTCCAATCCCCACAGCGCCTCCATGTTTTTGGTGATGGCCGGCATGGACTTGTATATGCGCTACAAGGACGTGATGCCAGAGGAGATCCACGCCAAAGCCCGACGCTTTATCACCAGCTTTGACGACTACACCGGCGGCACCACAGAAAACCACGGCATCATGTTCGCCACCGGTGGCTACTTGGCCGCCCAAGAATGGCCCGATTGGGAACGGGCAGATCAGGTGCGAGACCAGACGCGATCGCACCTCTACGAGTTTGTTGAAAACGTCAGCCTCCACGGGGTGGTCGAGCACGACTCGCCTATTTACCATGTCTTCTTTATCAACAGTCTGCTGTCGCTCCATGACCACGCCACCGATCCCGAGATGCAGCAGCGGGCCAAGGTAGGGCTAGAGCTCCTGCTCACCACCATGGCTCCCGAATGGCTGCATGGCTACTGGCCTACCGCCACCCTTCGCACTGTCTCCTTCACCCACGATCCCAAGCGGATCATTTCGCTGACGGGCCCGGTTGGCTGGCTCTACTGGGGTGGCTCAGACATGCCCGTGCCGGAAGATGGCTGCGCGATCATGAGCGCCGTGTCAGACTACCGCATCCCGGAGGTTCTGCAATATATCGGTCAGGATCGCCGCCGTCCCTACGTGCATCGAGAAACCCACGGGCAGCGCTTCAACCGCGATGACAAATATCGCAAATCCACCTACATGGATCGGCAGTATGCCCTGTACAACCAGTTTGACGGCTACGGCGACCTAGCTTGGCATGACCAGCTTCAGCGCATGGGTGTGGTGTGGGTGTCTGATGCCCCCGGCGCGACCTTTGTGGTCAAGAATCCAGTGGAAGGAGTGCGGGGTGATACGGATCACGGCCAGGTGCTGCTCCACCAACGGGCCATGATTGGGGTCTACGAAAGCACCATGACCGGCTTTTTACCGGCCACAGAGGTGGTGGTGGAGAAGGTGGAAGATGACGGCTGGCTGTTTATCCATGGCGGCCCTATGCTGCTGGCCTTCAAGAGCGCTCAGGGGTATGACTGGCAGGAGACGATTGATCTCTACGGCACGCCCTTTGACTCGTTCTACAGTGCCGCTGACCGCAATGGCTTTGTGATTCAAACCGCACCGGTGGAAGACTTTGCAGGCGAGTCTCCCCGTCAGGAACTGGATGCCTTTGCCGAGGCGGTGAAAACTCGCACGGTGATCGACGACTCGCGGGTGGATCAAAGCCGGCCGGCCCTCACCTTCACCACCCTATCTGGGGATGTGTTGGCTCTGGAATTTAACCGCGATCGCTCCATTAATGGCGAAGTGGTGGATTATTCGACCTGGCCGCTGTTTGAAAATCCTTGGATGACCTCTGAAGCCGGGGAATGGCTGGAAATGCGCTATGGCGACTTAGTGCGTACCTATAATTTTCAAGACTGGACGATTACTGACACAACGACCGACACAACGACCGATGCGGCCGCCTCGTGAGTGGCGATCGGTTCTATCTGATTTTTGGAGCCCTCACCCTAAATCCCTCTCCCAAAGCGGGCGAGGGACTTTGAATCCGGCTCCCCTTCTACCTTTTTGGGAGAAGGGGCTGGGGGATGAGGGTCAACGTGCAAAACTGGGATGCACCACAGCGATCGCCCCCATGGCTACCCTGGTTTTCTTGCGTTTCGTCGGCAAGAAGCTCCGCAGGGGTGAGACAATGAAAGCTGGTTGATTGACAAACCTTGAAGACCCTCACCCCAAACCCCTCTCCCAGGGCGGTAGAGGGGCTTTGAAAGCACCTACACCTTTCTTGCTCCCCTTCTCCCCCTGTGGGAGAAGGGGCTGGGGGATGAGGGGGGAGATTTGTCAGCCAACCAGCAACGAAAGGCGGCACAGACGACGGTGGAGATAGATCTGCACCAGAAAGCCTGTTACAATTTGATACCGCTTTGGTATGGCGAGGGGGGATGCTCGGGGGCGATCGCTCTCCATCCACCCCCATCTTGTTGCCCACTGGATACTCCTGCAAGGACAAGCAAACTCATGGATCAAGAGAGAACAGTACCCGTCTTTACGCCCAAGCCTGGGGCGATTACCCGCGACGACGGGCTGATCGTCTACGAAGATATGGTGCTCGGGCGCTTTTTTGAAGACAAATGTGCCGAGATGTACTATCGCGGCAAAATGTTCGGGTTTGTTCACCTCTATAACGGTCAAGAAGCCGTTTCCTCAGGTGTGATCAAGGCCCTGCGGTCGGATGACTTCGTTTGTAGCACCTACCGCGACCACGTCCATGCTTTGAGTGCTGGGGTGCCTGCACGGGAAGTAATGGCAGAACTGTTTGGTAAGGCAACGGGCTGCAGCAAGGGACGAGGCGGTTCCATGCACCTATTCTCCGCAGAACATAACTTGCTAGGCGGCTATGCCTTTGTGGCTGAGGGCATTCCCGTGGCCACTGGGGCCGCCTTCCAGGCTAAGTATCGCCGGGAAGCTCTGGGAGACGCTAATGCCAACCAAGTCTCCACCTGCTTCTTTGGCGATGGTGCGTCGAACAACGGTCAGTTTTTTGAATGCCTGAACATGGCGGCGCTGTGGAAGCTGCCGATCATTTACGTGGTGGAAAACAACAAATGGGCGATCGGCATGGCCCACGATCGCGCCACCTCTCAGCCAGAAATCTACAAGAAAGCCAGCGTCTTCAATATGGTGGGCGTTGAGGTAGACGGCATGGATGTGCTAGCGGTGCGAGCTGTGGCCCAAGAAGCCGTTGAACGGGCGCGAGCTGGGGAAGGGCCCACGTTGATTGAAGCGCTCACCTATCGCTTCCGCGGTCACTCCTTGGCGGATCCGGATGAACTGCGCAGTAAGCAGGAAAAAGACGCCTGGTTCTCCCGCGATCCGATCAAGCGTCTGGGCACCTACCTGGTGGATGAAGAGTTGGCGACCGAGGCGGAACTGAAAGCGATCGAAAAGCGCATTCAGGCGGAGATTGATGAGGCGGTGCAATTTGCTCAAGACAGTCCTGAACCCGACCCCAGCGAACTCTATCGCTACGTGTTTGCGGAAGACTAGGATGCCCTCACCCTAAATCCCTCTCCCAGAGCGGGCGAGGGACTTTGAATCTAGCCGATAGGTTGAACCCCGATTCCTTTTGATCACAGGGGAGTCGGGGCGATCGCGAGAGATGCATCCCACGTCCCTCACCCTAAATCCCTCTCCCAGAGCGGGCGAGGGATTTTGAATCCGGCTCCCCTTCGCCCTTTTTGGAAGAAGGGACTGGGGATGTAGAGCTTGCGCTTCCCGAAGGGTGGGTCAACGTGCAAAACAGGGATGCCCATTGCAAGGAGAGAACCATGCCTGACCCCATGATGTACCAAGAAGATGCCTACGTCCTCTTGGAAGCGAATCAACCGGAGCAATTCTTGACCGCAGAGGAACTGCTGGCCAAATTGACGCAGGTGTTGTCTACCTATTCCGACCCCCTGCCTCGGGATCTCCAGCGGCTGGACTCCTTGGAAGCCCAAGCTCTGCATCTGCGCGATACCTACTGTGAATTTGACCTTGGCCCCGATCGCTTCCTGCAATGGTACGTGGTGCGATTGGAGAAATAGTTGAGTGATCGATCGCTTATCTAGACTGAAGGAGCTTAAGCCATGACCGACACTCTCCTTCATGCTTATCTACCTCTCATATTTTGGCCAGGACTGGGGGTAATCCTAGCGAGATTTTTACCCGAAGCCTGGCCCCGCTTGATTGGTCGAGGGCTTTACTGGGTGGGCATTCCCCTAGAAGTCTTTGCCCTGGCCCACAGTACCAATTTCTCTGATAGCATTGGCTTAGTGCCGCTGATTACAGTCTTGACCCTGGTGGGCAGCCTAGGGTTGACTTGGATCACCTTATCTTGGATTACCTGGCGGGCAGAACAGGAGAAGCGATCGCCCCTCCCAGATCCCAGCTCAGATCCTAGCCAAGTCGATCAATCGTCTGATACTACAGACAATCTGCTCTCTCTAGATGCCGCCGATACAGCGCCTAGGGAACCGGTTTTATCACCACCTCCGATTCCGCCCATAGACTACTGGAGCGATCCAGCCCGGCGCGGTAGTTTTGTCCTGTCGTCGATGATTGCCAATACAGGCTTTGTGGGCTTAGCGATCGCCCCTATTTTGGTGAGCGATAGTTATCTTAGCTGGATTGTGTTCTACAGCGTTACCCAAAATGTGGTGGGTACCTACGGCATCGGTGTTTTCCTCGCCAGCTATTTTGGGCGATCGGCCCAGCCGGGGCTGAGTTGGGGGCAAGTCCGTGATGTGCTCACCGTGCCGTCTCTCTGGGCGTTTATCGTGGGTGCTGCCACCCATTCCCTGGCCTTTGCGCCCCTCGTGGATGGGGCTCTGGAGGTATCGGTGTGGGTGGTGATTGCCGTGGCGCTGTCGCTGATGGGCATTCGCCTGAGCCAGCTCAAGGGCTGGAGTAGCCTCAAATGGGCGATCGCTCCCACGCTCTTGAAAGTGTTGGTGATTCCGGCTTTGGTGGGTCTGATCACTACCCTGATTGGTCTACCCTCGGAAGCCTGTTTAGCCGTGGTGTTGATGGCAGGTATGCCCAGTGCCTTCGCGGGGCTCATCCTTGCGGAGGAGTATGAACTGGATCGGGAATTAATCGCCAGCAGCATTGTCTTAACCAGCGGCCTGCTGCTGTTGACGATTCCCCTGTGGCTTTTACTGTTCAAAGTCTGAGCCCGTGGCATGATGGAACCTGTAGCATTCCCCTGCACCTATGTCTAACGAAACCCTCAACCTCAACGAGACCCTACGCAACTACCTGCTTTCCGTTTCTCTCCGAGAACCCGAGGTGCTGCAAGCCCTGCGGGCGGAGACGGCCCAGCATCCCATGGGGCAGATGCAGATTGCTCCAGAGCAGGGGCAGTTGATGGCGCTGTTGGTGCAGCTCATGGGGGCGCGGCGGATTCTGGAAATTGGTGTTTTTACGGGCTATAGCTCTCTGGTGATGGCGTTAGCGCTGCCGGCCGATGGTCAGATTGTCGCCTGTGATGTCAGTGATGACTATACAGCGATCGCTCGTCGCTACTGGGAACAGGCAGGTGTGGCCCACAAGGTAGATCTGCGCATTGCTCCAGCCCTAGACACCCTCGATCGCTTATTAGCAGACCAAGTCGCACCCTTTGACCTAGCTTTCATTGATGCCGATAAGTCGAACTATCGCAACTACTACGAGCGATCGCTCCAGCTCGTTCGATCTGGGGGCCTCATCGTGATCGACAATGTGCTGTGGTCAGGACGAGTCGCTGATCCTAGCGTGACCGACAACCGCACCCAAGCGATCCGCGACTTCAACACAGCTCTGCACCAAGACGATCGCATCCACCTTAGCCTTATCCCCATCGCCGACGGCCTCACCCTCGCCCTGAAACGATAGAGCGATGTAGCAAATTATCTCAACCTAACCATTGCCATGCTGCAATTCACGGATACGATGTGATCCTGGTAACCGGTAGCGAATCGCCGAACCACCTAGTTTTCCGTGGAGAGACGGTTCCCAATAATCTTTTTGGAATGAGCTGGAGCGCTTACATGCTAAAGTTTACAGGTCTGGATACGAGATAAGAATATACCACCCCCAACAACCCCCAACCGAATAGCTCCCTCGAACACCAACCCGAGCATACCAAAAGACGGGAGGTGACCCAAAGGAGCAGTGATATCAAAAATTACATCGGACGGGCTAATGAACGACCCGGACTGTTGCCATCCATTGCGATCGCTCATCTTTCCATAAGCTTTTACAGCAGCTTCCAAGTCTTTACTATAGTCTAGCTTACCACCTACCTCAACCCAGATTTGCTTCTGCACGCTAAATCCAAACCGACCACCGCTAAACTTCACCCATAGGCGATCAATGATGCGCAGGTCATCGCAGGGAAACTCGCGGATCTCCTCTAGATCTAAGCAGCCACGCTTCTCAGCGTCGCTCCCCACAGCCTTCAACATTTGTCGCTCGGTTTCTTGGTCTGCTTCTTTCCAGGCTCCGTTGGCTAAATAGTTCACCAGGTTTCTATAGCAATCAGGGATACGTTCTCGCACAACGCACAGCGCATTGCCGCCAAGAGCTGGGTCTGTTGTCCAAGAGGTGAGAGATCTGGAGTGTTCTGATGATGCGATATGCTGCTGCACCTGTTGCCATTCTTCCGGTGTGGGCAGGCGATAGTCATAGACCTCATCCTCTGACGCCAGGGATGCCTGGGTAGATAACCAAGCACAAAACCACCGGGCATCTTCCCAGCTTATGTCTTCAATTGGATTGCCACTGGGTAGATGATATGTTGAATAGATAGCAGATTGGGAATGAAACTGTCCATCAAGTTGATCTTGTTGGAGTAATTTGTATTCTCCCCAGGTTATAAATTCTGAGACGCCCGCTTTATCATTAATTTGTACTAGGTTGCGAAAACGTTGGTATAGCTGCATTGATGAGAAGATAAAGTTGTGTTCTCGTAGCGCATCTAGCGTCTTATCTTTCAGATCTTCTCTAACCCGTGGATTATCCTTAACCAATCGCCAGGCGAGAGCTAGATGGCTCACGTTGGGACTCTTTAAGGCAGCTTCTATAAAAGGATTTGGATCCTTTTGCATGGCAAAGAAATAGATAACCTCTTTCCAATCTTCACTCTCTAATTGGGAAATCACTCTTGAAAACCCGTCTGTTATACTGCTCAGCTCTAGAGCAGCCAGATATTCTTGAAAGGTTTTGTGGGTAAATTCGTATAAGTTTCCCTCTCCTCCAGCTAACAAGCCTGAAATTTTTTGAATCTCGTCTAGGAAGCCTTTGGGTGTCAGAGTTGCTGCGGGATGAACCGTCGTTAGGCGATCTCGGATCCAATCTGCTCCCTCCTCCGCCGAAAATCGGGTCTTTTTAGCCTCGGTTAGGCTCAAAGCTAACCCCTGCAATACTTTTTGGTTGTCGTCAGCATTTGTAATGGTCAGTCGGGTATCTCGCCGATTTGGGCGATACTCCAACAGCACCTTAAAAATTTCTCGATAAAGATGAATACGTTGCTTAGGCAATTGCTCCCCAGCTTCATGGGTTGCGGCAATAATGGTAATCAGCAGCGGATTTTTGGCAAGATCCGTCAAGCTGCGATCCGAAAATAGCTGACGCTTTAGGTCATCTGCTGCTAGCTGGGCTAGATGCTCGCTTTCAGCGGCTGCTTGCTCTTGGGATAAGCGCTTACTTGAATTGGGGTCTTGCTGACTTTCCTCATAATGAGATTTCCATTCTCGTTCCCACGTGATGCAAGAATACCATTGCTCAATAAATAGTCTTTGTTGATCACTATTAAGGTCGAGAACATCAAAGCGCTGCACTCCTGAAAATAGGCTGTTGTCATATCCATGGGGGCGTGATGTAATGATAAATTGAGTTTGATAGTTCTGCATTTGCCAGTTTGCCCACTGGCTTACTAAATCTCGCCGTTCTTCTGGAACTTCATCCAAGCCATCGAACATTACTAAGCACTTTCCTCGGCTAAGCTGCCCTTTAAACCATGGCTCAGAAGTGCGCAGCTCATCACAGCGAGGTAACTCTTTGACTTGGCTCACAATCAGTGTTGGAAGTGAAGGTTCTTTCTTCGACTGAATTGCTGAATGAAAGCTACGAAATAGAAGTAAAACAGGAATTAAGTCCTTTGCTCCATGTTCAATATAGGTTGTATTTGAAAAACTTAGAGTCAGGAATCGCAAAAGTGTAGTTTTTCCATACCCAGGACTAGCAATAATAGCAATCAAACGCTCTGAGAAATAGCCATCAGGTTGCTCGACTTTAGGCAACTTATCCCAAATCTTGAGGCTGCGGTTCTGCAGTGGTGATCTATCAGGATCATCTACACTCACTCGTAGCGGCACATAAACTTTTTCAAGAACTAGGCGAGGTAACCTACCTTTATAGCCTTCTATATTAATACTGTGGCAATGTGTCTTTAAGGCTTCTAGGTATTGTCGATGAAATCCAGTGACTGTACTGAGGGTAAGTTCAACGCGATTATCAAACGTTCGATCTACATGATCAACAACTCGCTCAACTTTGGGCGCTAGGCGGACACCAACTTTGATTAAAACCCAAGCTCCTGCTGCAACGCCAAGGGCTTGAATGGCTTGTCCCCATGCACCATCAATTGCTCGGGTAATAGCCACACCCACAATCATCCCAGGGACTCCCGTACTTACTAGCTTGGAGTTTAAGAGGTTCCGAACGTCGTTCCAAGTTAAGGGAGTATGGTTGGTAGGCGGCTCGGGGTTGGTCATAGCGCTATATTCAGGAAGAAACACAAGATTTCCCTAGTCTAGGCCATCCCACCCTAGCCGAGTACCCAGCCATCGATCCATCGCCCTCCAGCTCAACCTACCCATCGCTTGTTCCCCCCGTCCAAGGTTTTAGCCAGCCTCGCCCTAGCCCCACATCAATCCACAGGGCAGCGATCGCAAACCACACCACCGCCTCCAGTAAAGGAATCGCTAAACTCCACAGAGGAAACCTATCCCGTAGCCCTACTTCCACCAGCGCCAGACCGCGCACGCCGCCAAAGGCAAAGACAGCTCCGGTTTTCAGTTGTCCATTCGTCTCCGTGCGGATGACGTAGCGATAGGTGATGCCAAATAATCCACCGCATACCAAAGCGATCGCTCCTTGACTGACCCCCACCCAACTCAGAAGGCGATCGCCCTGGAACAAAATCGGCTGCAGCGGTAGCGGAATAAACTGATTTAGCCCCGTGGTGAGCAACCAAGCCAAACCCGTGGCGATCGCCCCAACCGTACCCACCTTCAGCGACTCAATGCGCTCTTCTGCAGAAAATCCGCCCATTATCCATCGCCATGATTGACCATAGGCATCCTACCTGATTTTGATGGGATTAGGCTTGGGGCGATGCCGCCGCGAGGATCCGCTGAATGATGCCGCTGGTGGAGCTGGGCACTTCGACTTGGACTAGCTCAATGCGGCCGCCGTAGTGTTGGACGGCAGGAGCTTCGGGTAGGGTTGCAATATTGTAGTCGCCCCCTTTGGCGTAGATGTCGGGCTGGAGGGTGGTGATCAGGTGCGTGGCAGTGGGGTCTGAAAACAGCACCACGCCATCGACAGATCTCAGCGCCGCCAACACTTCCGCCCGTTCCGCTTCTGGCACAATCGGTCGCTGGGGCAATCCGGCCGGCTGGGGTTTAATCCCTTGGATGGAGCGATCGCTATTGAGACCGACAACCAGCGATCGCCCTAGGGCTTTGGCCGTTTGCAAATAGCGCACATGCCCAGCATGGATCAGGTCAAAGCAGCCGTTGGTAAAAACCAGGGGTCGCCAGCGATCAGGTTCACGGGCGATCGCTGCTTGCAATTCGGCGAGACTATACACTCCGATCATTCCATGGCTCCTGCTGGACAACATCAATGGCTATCGTCTCCATCCTGGGGTTCTGCGGGAGGATGGTAGCCATGCTCATAGGCAAAGCGAATCAACTGGGCCCGATTTTCAAGCTGGAGCTTGCTCAAAATATTGCTGAGGTGGGTTTGCACCGTGCGTGGACTGACAAAGAGCTGATCGCCAATTTGCTTATTGGTCAAACCGCGAATCACTTCCCAAAAGACGCGCTCTTCGGCAGGCGTCAGGGGTAGAGGTTCGGGGGGCGGTGCTGCAGGGGCCGGTGGTTGCTCCGTGTTGGACTGCTGCATCAACCGCACAATTTCGGCATTCATCCGCCGCGATCGCTCTAGTTGCGCTTCAATTTTGGCTTCCAATTCTTTGGTTTCAAAGGGCTTGACCAAATAGTCGTCGGCCCCTGTTCGATGCCCTTCAATCCGATCATCCACCTCTTGGCGGCTAGATAGAAAGATGAACGGCACGAGCTGGCCGGTGCGGGTGCTGCGAAGCCGCCGGCAAAACTCTAAGCCATCCATTTCGGGCATCATAATGTCCGACACAATGAGATCGGGGGGATCGTCTTCAAATTTGGCTAGGCCCTCTAAGCCAGAACTAGCCTGTTGCACCGAGTAACCGCGTTTTTCCAGATACCGAATCAACGCAGTGCGGAGGGTGATGTCGTCATCCACAATCAGAATTTTTTTCATCCGTAGCTCACGGGTGGCAGTCCATCGATATCTCAACTGTAATGCATCAGTGCCGGGGGATTGTCGAACTGAGTCTAGGGAGCATCTCACCTTGACAAAGCCATGACCCACCCAAAAAGGTATAAGAGGAGCCGGATTCAAAGTCCCTCGCCCGACTTGGGAGAGGGATTTAGGGTGAGGGTTCACGAAACGTGGGATAGTCCCTGAGTCCTGGCTCGGAGAGGTTGTCTAGACGTAGAGTATATCGCGTGGTGCGATCGCATCTCTTTTCCTAGGCATCTGGAAGGCTGGGAAGTGCTGGCTGGCTGGGCTGGGGCGGTAGGGTGGTTTGTTCCATGATGAATAATAGATGCCGAATCTGGGCCGCCACTAGGGGATTGGGATCTTGGCCCAACTGGGGCAGCAAGATGCGTAGGGTGCGCGGTGAGGCCACCTGGAGGTAGGACAACACAGATTCTCGCACAAACCCCGCTGGGTGCCGCAGACAGGCGATCGCTTGATCCACTTTCACGCCCCACAACTGCCGCCGGGCTAGGTGGAAACAGCAGGCTAGGGCCCACTCGGAGAGAAAATGGCGTAGGTCGAGAAGGTATCGCAGGCGATCGCTGGCGGCCATGGGGGTATAGGGAACCAGGTCGGACAGGCTTTGCAGTTTGTCATAGTCGGGGCGGCGATCGAGGATGCTAAGCAGGGCGCGCTTGCTGGGTAAGTCTACCGTATTATCCAGGATCTCTAGACCCCGAGCCATATTGTCGGGGGAGCCTGAGAGCAGGTTGAAAGACGCGGCCTGGATGGCGCTGGATGGGTAGAGGAATCGCATCAGCAAAAAGAGACGATCCTGGGCATCGGATTGGGCATAGCGCAGGGCCCGCCGCAGCAGGTCAGCTTCTCGACCTTCCAATCGTTCTGGCAGGAAGTCGAGCAGGGCTGCATACATTTGCCCGATCAGCATCAGTTCTTGATTCATCAAGGTTTCAACCCCGCGCCGTCCTAAGCGATCGCCCACGGCTTCAATGCCCGCATCGTGGGGCAGCTTGAGCAAAATCCGTAGAATGCTGCGGCGGGATGCGCCCCAGGAGGTCACCAAGTGAGACACGAGGGCATTCAGGGCTTCTAATGTGCCGATGCGTCCCATCACTTTCCAAGCGCTATTGCGGACAATATCCGGTTGATGAATATCTTCGGCAATGGAGAGCACTAGGGGAATGGCGTCATTTTCCAGGCGGGTCAGGGCCTGCATGGCGGCCTCTCGGGTGGATTGATAGCGCAAACCCCGAATCAAGGAGGGATAATATTCTTCCAAGTGGGTGGAGGCGATCGCTTCTAGCAGGGCCCGCCTCACCCGCAGAGACTCATCCTGTAGCAGGGGCTTGATATAGAGCCGCAGGGCCTGCATATAGACGGCTTCCCCGAGGGCTCGGCAGCCCATGACCCGTTCTCGCTCTTGGGTGTGGGTGAGCATCCGCCGTAGGGTGGCGGTGGCTTCTGCCCGTTCGTGGGAGTTGCCGCGCCGCAGCATCAGGGAGGCGGCCGTGCCGCGCACGACGGGATCTTGCTGGGCTTGCAGATAGTGGCGCAGTTCGGGGATGTCTGGATTGGTTTCGGTGAGCCAGATATACCGCAGGGCAACGGCTAGCACTTCTGGCTGCAGGGGGTTTTGGATTAGCGATCGCACCCGGTCGAGATAGTCCAAGCTGGGATGATCGAGCATGGCCTCTAGGCTTTGGCGCTGGAGCCGTGGCGTCAGGCGGGCTAGTAGGGGCGACAGTACATCTCCCACGTTTCTGGGGTCAATATGGGTGAGCAGTTCAATGCAGGACTGTTTGTCCGCCTCGGTGCCCGGGCGATCGAGGGCATCCACCACGGCTCGCTTAATCGATCGCAGATCCACGTCGGATAGGCTCAACTGCCCCCGTTCGGCGCTGAGCACGAGGAGTTCTAGGTAGCGCGATCGCAGCCACCAGACGGTCAGCAGCCACACTAGGGCAGCTAAGAGAATCAGCGCGGTGAAGGCTCCGTCTTGAAATTGCTGAAAGAGGACGGAGTTGGCGCTACCCGCCTGGGTGCGAAACACCTTCAGCACCAGCAACATGCTGCCTCCCGTGACGCCAATGGCAATGGGTTCAGCGACGCCTCGCACCATAGACTGCACGCGGCTGCGCATGGTGTCGGGGATGGGTTGAAACAGGACGGGGCTGGTGCTGGCCACTAGGGTATAGCGCAGCAATTCGTCCACGAATTTCAGCAGAATGATCCCCCAAAAAAGCACGGCCGGTTGACCGAGAACGAGGAGGGAAAAGCTGCTGATGGTGACCACTAAGACCGGCGGCAGCATGGAGATGAAGAACACGCCTAGCCGCTCAATCATGCGGCTGGAGATGAACCATTGGGTGAGCAGTTCAAACAGCCCCAAAACGCCGCTGAAGAGGGCCAAAAAGTCGGCAATTTCTTCTACTTGTACGTTCAGGTTTTTCTCAAGCTGGCTGAGATACTGAAAGTCGATCAGCAGCAGCAGCACCTGAATCATCACGAAGAAGGACACAATCAGCACCACGTACCGCAGCAAGGGCCCCCGCAGGCGACGGGCGGTAAAGTCAGGTTGCTTCTCCTGCATCCGCCGTCGGGGCGAGTCGGGGAAGAACTGGTGGTAGGTGCGGCCAATGTGCAGCAGCGTGAATGCGCCCACCAGCATCATGCCGCTGGCGAGAATCAAGATATTGGGTAGACCAATCAGCGATCGCAGCACCGGCAGGGAAAACCCGCTGAGCACGTCGGCCATCAAAATGCCGCTGCTGATGAAGGGGAAGGTGCGTTTAATTTCTCGAATATTGAAAAGCTGGTTGGCGGTAATCGTTGTCGTCAGTTCGTTGAGGACATAGATCCCTTCCACCCACAGCCGCAGCATGAAAATGGCATAGCCCCCCAAGAGGGCTGGGTGCATCCCAATGCGCAGGAGCACCACCGGCACGGCCATCAAGACGGCAATCAGAAAGATGACGTGGCGCAGGGGCAAAAACTTTTGCATCCAGGAATAGAGCAATCCCAGAGCGGCTCCAATTCCGGAGCTGGCTAAGTAAATCCAGGGCAGCCCTTCTGCTCCATACTCTCCTAGGAACAGCGCTGCGACGCTCACTTCAAACCACAGCACGCCAACGGACGTGGTGGTGTAAAACAAGAACATCAGCAATGTTCGGGCTCCTTCCTCTGGGCGGAGGTTGAGCCATCCTAGGATCTTTTGTCGAACACTCGGTGTGTTCTGATTGAGTTGCCAGTCCTCTAACTTCATGATGTTACGCTGTGCTGCCTACTATCTAAGCACGGGAACCTCCCATCCGGATATGTCTGTATCCCATGGGTCGCTAGGATATTCAAGGGAGAGCAAGATGATGACAGGAAATCGATGGGGCGATCGCTCTCGATGGATGGGGCTAGCGGTGGCGATCGCTCTGATGGTGGCCTGTGGCTGGGGGCAGATAGTCGGCTCTCAAGGATGTCCGGGCTGCGACTTGCCGGGCATGGACTTGAGCGATCGCTCGTTTGCTCAGGCCGACTTTCGTCAAGCGAACCTGCAGGGGGCCAGCTTGGCGCGATCGCACCTAGAGCAGACCCAGTTCCAGGGGGCCAATCTCCAACAGGCGACCTTGACGGCGGCCGATCTGCGGGGGGCTCGGTTTGCCGGTGCCGATGGTCGAGGTGCGATGTGGGATCAGGCGATCCTTCACCAGGCAGACTTTGGGCGGGCCAACCTAGCTGGGGCTAGCTTCAAAGCTGCGGATCTATCGGGGGCAGATCTATCCGGTGCCTACCTGCGGGGAGCCTATCTGCGGGCAGCAGTCCTGCAAAATGCTACTCTATCTGGGGCAGATTTGCAGCAGGCCAATCTCCGAGATGCAGTTCTGTCGCTAGACCAGCGATCGGTGGATCTATCAGGGGCGAATCTGCGGGGAGCGGATTTACGCAAGGCCAATTTCCATCAAGCGACGTTGCGCGGGGCAGACTTGACCGGTGCCAACCTCAGGGATGCTGATTTCACCCAAGCGGATTTGCTGGGAGCCATCCTCACGGATACGGAGCGATCGCAGACCCGGTTTGACTATGCCATTGGTCTGAGTCCTGAGGATGCTCAGCAGGTGCAGGAGGACTGGAGTCTGGGCGGTATACCCTGTGAGTTTACTCTGGAGCGCACCGACATCCAGCGCCGCCGTCTGCAGGGCCGTCGCGATCGCCTGCGAACGACCCGCACCTGTTCCTACTGTGACTTGGTGGGGGCCGATCTGCGGGGACTAGATCTGAGCCACGGCAATCTTAAGGGGGCCGATCTGCGGGCGGCCAATCTGCGGGGCACGAATCTACAGGATGCAAATTTGAGTGAGGTGAATCTTGATCCCCTGCCGTTGCTGGGTGCCGATGACCTCTGTCTCTATGCGGCGCTGATCCCGGATTTAACCCAAACGAAGCTCAGCCGAGCCCATTTGGCAGAGATCCAGGCGAATCCTAGCCTCTTCACCGAGAGTGATGTGACCGGGGCGATCGCTCCCCCAGAGTTCCTGGCCCAAGTAGAGCGCGATCTCAATCTGGCCCGCCTGCGCACCACGGGGCAATGTCCTGGCTGCGACCTCCAGGGCGTAGATTTTACAGCCCAGCCTCTCAGTCTAGCCGGGGCTAACCTGCGGGGAGCCAACCTCAGCCATGCCGTTGTCTATCGCGAGTATTCCAGCACCCAACGCTCCTGGCCCGATGCGGTGGATCTGCGAGGGGCAGATCTCCGAGAGGCTAATCTCACTGGTGCCCAGCTATCGCCAGAGTCTGGTCTAGATGGAGCCATTCTCTGTCGTACCACGCTTCCCGATGGCAGCAGCAGCGATCGCGATTGCCGTTAGCCACCATGCCGTGAATCCTGCCGTGAATCATGATACAGACCATGCCCCAGATACTTGAGAAGCATCTGGGGCGATCGCCTTCGAGCTGGGACAGTCTGGGATGCATCCACCCTAGACCTCTGAGGCGGACGTAACCCGCCTAGTTGCTAAGGCGGGAGCCCTTGTGTATCCTGGAACTCCTTTTCGTTCTTCTGTCTTGCGGTACTAGGGATATTGATGGCCTATTCCTAGAGGTTTAGACCTTCTTGGGAGAGAGCATCATCATCATGTTGCGCCCTTCCCGCTTCGGCGTTTGCTGCACCTCGGCCAGTTCTTGGAGATCATGGGCCAACCGTTTTAGCAACACTTCTGCTAAATCTGCATGTTGGATTTCTCGTCCGCGAAACATGACCGTCGCCTTCACCTTGTCTCCAGACTTCAGGAAGCGCTCTGCCTGATTCACACGAACGTTGTAGTCATGCTCTTCGATCTTGTAGCGCATCTTCACCTCTTTGACATCGGAGGTGTGCTGCTTCTTGCGGGCTTCCCGCGCCTTCTTCTCCTGCTCAAATTTGTACTTGCCATAGTCCACCACTCGGCAGACCGGCGGATTAGCCTTATCGCTGACTAGAACCAGGTCTAGATCCTTGTCCTCTGCAATTCTCAGGGCTTCGGAAGGAGGCATAATGCCAAGCTGTGCGCCGTCTGTATCAATGACCCGAATTTCTGGAAAGCGAATCCGTTCGTTGATAGTGGGCAGGTCACGATTACGATTCTTCTTAGTCAAAACCATGGGCGACGATGATATGCGTGAATTTGCGAGGGTTTGCCAAACACTACAAAACAATCAAGTCAGAATCTACGATGAGGACGTAAACGAGACAACGCAAACACTATCTAACCATAACTGTTCACTCACTAGGGATGGCTGTGAGTGACGTCACACAATCGTTATGATTCAAACGCAAGGGCGATCGCCCGCAGCTATCTGCAGGGCTTGATGGGTATGGATGAGAGCCGGAATGGTTTGTCATGAACCCTAGGGCATCTGTCATGGTCGGCTCACACCAACGGCTGAGACAAGGTCTAACCATGGTCACGACATACCAGAGGTTTGAAACCTAGAGAATAAGGGGAAGTTGAGATAGTGCAATGGGCCATCGATGGTGCAAAGGCTGAATGGAAAACGTCAACCACGGTGTCTAGATCACAGGGCATCTCTAGATCACAGGGCATCTAAGGCATGCTCCCCAGTGGGACATGAATGGGAGATGAATCAGTGGGTACACGGTTTTGATCATGACCTGTGCCCTTAATACTAAACATACTATGCGATCTGGCTGGATTGCGTTTCAGAGTTTTACAGATTTGTTATACGGCAGTGCGGCGATCGCCCCCATCTTTTGCACCTGTTGATCGATGCCCACGTTGCCTATGCTCATCAACCTATGCAGATGCTTAACCGCTTCACCCAAGCTGTCCTTGGATGCCTGTTAGATGAGGGCTGTTTGGTTTGCCAACGGCCTACGCCAGGTCATCTCTGTCGTGACTGCGATCGCCAGTTGCGATGCTGTCAGGTATCCCATGCGCCACCGTCGAATTTAGACCGCCCGCTCTTTGCTTGGGGCGACTATGGGGGAATGCTCCGCCAAGCGATCGCGTTGATTAAATACCACAACTGTCCTCAGCTTGCCCGCCCTCTGGGGCATTGGCTGGGGCAGGCTTGGCTTGATCAGCAAACGAGCCATCCCAACCATGCCAACCAGCGACTGCTCAAGATGCCCCAGCTCGTTGTGGTTCCCATTCCCATGTATGCCGACAAGCAACGGCAGCGGGGCTACAACCAGGCTGAACTGCTAGCCGATGCATTTTGCCAGGTGACAGGACTACCGCTGGCCCGTCGTGGTCTGGTGCGGGAGCGGAATACCAGCCCTCAGTTTGAACTCTCCGGTGCGGAGCGGGAGGCAAATCTACAGCAGGCCTTTCGGCTGGGCACCATGAAGGGGCGATCGCCGGTGTTGCTTTTGGATGATATCTACACCACCGGCGCAACCGTACGGTCAGCGCTACAGGTCTTTCAGGCAGCGGCTATCCCTGTGCAGGGCGTGGTGGTCTTAGCCCGAGCGGGGGGCCATCCTCCCAGGAATCCTGACCCCTCATCGCTAGGAGTGGGCAATGGGGCGGCTATTGGGGCGATCGCCCGATCCATAGACCGGCGTCGGGTCTAGTCCAGAAATCTGGCTGAACTGTTCTGGCGTCAGCGTGCTGATGATCGGATGCTCATCCCAGCTATGGAGCATGGTGTGAGCGCGGCGGAGAAAGTCCGTTCCTCGCACGAGGGGCACGCTGGCCCAGCAATCGACTAGGGTTTCGATTAAGGCCAGCTCTATGAGCGGTGCTTGGTAGGCATCGAATAGGTCATGGAGATAGGCATTGAATTGAAAGGGCTCTTGTCCATCTAGCCTGTAGCTATTGACGATGTGTTTAACCCGTTGTCGGCTGAGTTCATGTTGAATATTAACTAGCATGTGTGCAAGTGCCCTGTGTACCTACAGGTTGTTGGGGTTGATGACGATTCCAGCATCCTGACCCTATATGTACCTTATTTTGGTGATCATTGGCGGAATAATCCGTCCTAGGTCTAGCAAGGTTGTGCCTAATGTGCCATGGTGCTGTTGATCGCATCTGATGCCGGCCTCTAGATCCCTGCATAGGATCGTGATGTATCGAACGGTATCCGTCACAGCCTGAAGGCTCCGAGGCGTCTGGAGGCATAGCATCTCGAACGCCCATTTTGTGAGATAGCAACCTTCCATCCCCTGCTTTTGCCCGAAGATAGAGCAAGGTCGGGTACTATCTACTTGCTGTTGTGTTCAGAACCTCTCCACCACTGTGAACTTTATGTTGAATTGTTTCCGTCACATCATGTCTAACCGCAGGCTCCTTGTTCGTCGGTTTCCCACCGCAGGGGCAGCGATCGCCCTGGCTTCTAGTGTGGCGATCGCTGGTTTGCCGATCTCGCCGGCCCAAGCCCTGTTTCGATCGTCTCCCCGTGGTAATGACTACGAGATCTGTGCCAATCGTCTGCTGAGTGCCGGTATTTCGCCAGAAGAGGCGGCAGACTCCTGCGCGGCCGCTCTCCATCCCCAGGATTTGTCCAGTTGTGTCCTGAGTATTGATTCTGGTACGCCGGTGGCTGCGGTGGATGCTCTGACCGGCTGCAAGCGGGTGCGCCGTCCTCTAGATTTGGCAGAATGCGTTGTGGATGTTGATTCAGACACCCAGAGTGTGGCGTCTATCGAGTCTTTGGACTACTGCCGTCGTAGCTTACTGCCGCTGGAGTTTTCGAGTTGTGTGGTGGGGTTGCGCCGCGAGATTGACCTAGAGGCGATCGCTGCCATGGATGTCTGCATTGATGCGGATGACCGTGCTATTCAATATGCACCCAGTGTTTTGCTGGAGACGAATCCATCCCTGCGTCTGACGCCGTTGGAAGTCCGATAGGGAAGTCCGATAGGATCGTCTTAATGTTGACTGACCCGTGGGTGGCTTTGCGTTGGGCAGCCCACGGGGCTTTTGGGTTCTCAAAGCTAGATGTCTAGGATGTCAATGCCTTCGGTGGCGGACTTTCTTGCTGCATCGATCCGAGCCTTGGGGGGGCGATCGCGTTGTTGCCATCCTTGCGCATTGGAAGAATTTCAGCTCATGGGTTTTGATTTGTGCGGAAAGAATGCCAATATTGAGAGACGCGAGGCGTGAGTGCTGTCCAAGCGCCACGATAGGTCGCTTTTAAAGTGTGAACATAGGGCAACGACGCAGCCTCGACTGTGTATCTTCATCAGCCATGGCCCGGCCTGGTCTGAGAGACTACCGTCATGCCTAAGATGCTTATTTCAGGGTGTTTGTTTTACAGCGATTCAGGACTGGATCACCAGCCCGCAACGATGTCCCGTTGTGCAATGCGCTGGTGTCCTAGGGTTTGTTGCACATAGGCACACCGGACGGTGTAGCTCTACCTAGAACGTTATGGAATGTTTGGGCATCCCATGGGCGATCGCTCCTGTTTCGTGTCTTATCCTGGTTTGCCCAGCCCGAGACCGTAACCTGATAGCAGGCATGATATCGGTTGTTGCGGGGGCAAGCCTAAATTCTTTTTTGACCGATGAAGTTCTTGGCCGATGAAGCATTGTTCATCGCAATCTTCAGCCCACCCGTGGTGGTTGGGGTTCACCCGTTTGTTGATTTGCCCCTGTTCATCGTTGTACTTCCAGGATTCGTCATCTACCTGAGGTATCTGTGAACGTCGAGCACTTTCGCACTATTCGCAATCGTCTGGGCAGCCGCTGGCGTAGGTCTGTTCGTCCAGTGCTCCATACGGGCGCTTCGGTTGTTACACTCCTCAGCCTCGTGACCACCGGTGCCGTCACTGGTATGAAGCTACTGGGCTGGATGCAGCCCTTGGAGCTGCGCGCCTACGATACCATGGTGCAGCACCGCCCCCATCGAGATGAAGATCCTCGGCTGTTAATTGTGGCGGTCACGGAAGGCGATATTCGTGCCCTGCAGCGAGCAACGCCCTCGGATGCTAGTTTGGCAGAAGCGATCGCTATTTTGAGTGAGTCGTCTCCCCGCGCCATCGGCATTGATCTCTACCGCGAGGTGCCTCAAGACCCTGGTCATGAGGACTTGCTGACCCAACTGCAGCGACCCAATGTTTTTGCGATTACGAAACTGGGCGATGCGGTTACCGAAGGCATTCTGCCACCCCAGGGCGTACCGCCAGAACGGGTTGGCTTTAATGATCTCCTGATCGATCCCGATGGCGTGGTGCGCCGCAGCCTGCTGTTTGCCACGACCGACGATGGTTCGGTGTACTACGCCTTTGCCCTGCGCTTAGCCTTGGCCTACCTGGCGGAGGAAGGGATTGGCTTAGAGGCAAGCCCTGTGGATGACTCATCCTTCAGCCTGAATGGCACCTCTTTCATTCCCCTAGAGTCCACCGACGGCGGCTACTACACCATTGACAGTGCTGGCTATCAACTGCTGTTGAACTACCGATCGCCTCGCTCCTTGGCTCGCCAAGTGACGTTTTCGGAGGTGCTGGCTCGCCAGGTGGATCCGGCTTGGGTTGAGGGCAAGATTATTTTGATTGGCACCACCGCTCCCAGCGGTAAAGATTTATTTCAAACTCCCTACAGTGCTGCCGAAACTCGCGATCACCTGATGCCGGGCGTGACTATTCATGGTCATATGGTCAGTCAGATTCTATCGGCGGCGTTGGATGGCGATCGCCTGTTTCGCTTTATGCCATCCTGGGGTGAAGGTCTGGTGCTCTTGGGCTGGACGCTGCTAGGCGGTACGGTGGCTTGGTGTCTGCGCCATCCTCTAGTGTTGGGGGTAGCGACCATAGCGATCGCTGCTGCGATTGCCCTGATCAGCTATGGAGCCCTGCACTACTATCACCTTTGGCTACCGTCGGCTGCTTCTGCCATCGGCGTGTTGATCAATGTGGCGGCGGTAACGGCGGGGCGGGCGAGTGAATCTCAACGCAAGGAGCATATGGTGATGACCTTGCTGGGGCAAAATGCCTCGCCGGAAATTGCTGCGGCTCTCTGGGACAATCGAGATGCGCTGATGGATACGGGCAAGCTGCCAGGGCAAACCCTGACTGCCACCATTCTCTTTAGCGATATTAAGCATTTCAGTCGGATTGCTGAAACCCAGTCTCCTGATCGGGTGTTGCTGTGGCTGAATGAATATCTAGATGAAATGACCCAGTCTATTCAAGAGCATCAGGGCATCGTCAACAAGTTTACCGGGGATGGCCTGATCGCGGTCTTTGGGGTGCCTGTGGGACGCACGACGGAGGACGAAATTGCCCAAGATGCTCGCCATGCCGTCAGTTGTGCCTTAGATATGAGCGATCGCCTGCGGCGGCTGAACCAAGCCTGGCAAGCTAGGGATCTACCGGAATGTCACACCCGCATCGGCATCTTCACAGGCAACATTATTGCCGGTAGCCTGGGGGGCAAAAACCGCTTGGAATATGGGGTGATTGGAGATAGTGTCAACATTGCCTCTCGCCTAGAAAGCTGCTGTAAAGACATTCATCCAGGACAGTGCCGGATTTTGATTGCCGAGGAAACCCGTCAGTACCTTGATGAGCGGTTTGACCTAGAAGACTGGGGCGGTATGCTGTTGCGAGGACGGGAGCAAACGGTGCAGGTCTACCGTGTGGTGGTGCCGTCTACGGAGACAGCTCAGCCATCGATCATCCCTCTCAATCCAGAATCGCCAACCTATACGAAAATTGATGTAGATTCTGTGAAGAGTTAATTAACACAACATGTGATGCTTTGCACGGGTGTTGTGTACTTTCTCGTAAGAGTCCCGTTGACACTAAGAGCAGATGGGGTGATCCTCAACCTAAGGAATTCTGGTTGATTGACGAATTGACGATGGACTGTCGTTTATCCATGCTGAATTGGAACTCTACCTTGAGTCTTCAGTCTTAATTGATCAAGACCCATCAGTGAGAACCCCGAGAGGATGGTGGAAGCTAGTCTTGCAGAAAGTATGCGGTTACCAAGCCCATCTTGGCACAGTGACGGATGCACCTTCGTGTGCCTCGTCTGTGTACCTCGCGAATGGTGTACCTCGTTAGGTTTGCCAGTTGCGTTTACCCCGTGATGGCCGGTGACATCAGACCTTGTGCTGAGCCCAAGCTTTCAACCTTGTTGATTATCGTATTGATAGCAGGACGCTTACTAACTATGTCTTCGCTCAAGCTTCTTTCCCAAAAGATTACAGCCTATACCCTGGTCTCTGCTGGCCTGTGGATGGGCACCCCGTTGACCCTAGCCACCCTTGCTCAAGAAGATTTTGTACCCCCCGATCGCGGCAGTCCAGGGCGATTAGTGGGCGGCGGTACGCACTATACTCCCCCCGATCGCGGTATTCCTGGTCGTCGAGAGGGCGGTGGCACTCGGGGCGGCTGCATGAGCCCGCAGCCTCTGACAGCTCTGATGCCCATGAATGGCTATGGTGAAACCCTAGCAGCCTATCCAACGTTCTACTTCTATGTCCCCGACTTCAATGCAGAAGCAGCAGAGTTTATCTTGCTGAATGAAGCTGGCGATGAAATCTATGCCTCCGAGTTTCAAGTCACGGGCGAACCGGGAGTTATCGCCATCCACCTGCCTTCGACGGTGGGCTTACCGGAATTGGCCATAGGCGAAAACTACGAATGGATCTTCTCGTTGATCTGCGATCGCACCGATCGATCGGGAGACTCCATGGTCTCGGGCTGGCTACAGCGCATTGAAACTCCTGCCACCTTGGCCATGGAGCTAGAAACCCTACCGGAGAGCGATCGCCCAGCGCTCTATGCGCAATCGGGTCTCTGGTATGAAGCGATCGCTTCTCTCGCTGACCTGCGCTTGGCCAACCCCACCAGTGCCGCGATCCAAGAGCAGTGGTCTAGCTTGCTGTCCTCGGTGGAGTTAGAGTACCTAGCGGAGGCGGAGTTCTTGCCGCTGACGTCGGTGGAGGATGGCGTTAATGGCGGGATGGAGGATGGCGGAAATAGCGGGATGGATAACGGCACGGGCAACTAGACCCAGCCGCCAGATGAGCTGACTATCCTTTAAAACGAACGGGGAGGCGATCGCACGATCGCCTCCCCGTTTTAACTAGGTGGTGAGAATGGGGCAGCGGCGAGCGATCGCCCAACCGCTGGAGTCCTCTAGAAGCTCATTTCTGCAGCTTGCACTTTCTCGATTTGCTTCTTCTTAAGCACCAGCATCACCTGGGATAGCATCACCGCTGCCATGAAGGCAATCAGACCCTTGATGCGAGTGGGGCTTTGCAGCACGATTTCTGCATCTTTTTGACCAAAGCCACCCACGTTGGGATCAGCATTGAGGGGAGCGCCGGTGGTGACCACATCGCCTTCGGTGACCACAAGCGTGGGCCCAGCAGGAACGTTGTCAACGACGACACTGCCGTCTTCTGCCTGGATGGTGACGTTGTAGCCACCGGTTTCATCAGCAGCAATCTTGCTCACAACACCGGAAGCAGAGGCGTTGTAGATGGCGTTGTTGCTCTTGTTGCCCGCAGGGTAGATTTGACCGCGGCCACGGTTGCCGCCTACATGCACCGAGTATTTACCAAAGCTCACCGACTTATCGGTGGCTGGGTTGGGCGATAGAACGGGGAAGACGATTTCTTGATATTGCTCACCGGGCAGCGGGCCAACCAGGATGATATTGTCCTGGGTTTCGCTGTAGGTTTGGAAGAGGTAGCTGGGGCCAACTTCCTCTTGCATCTCTTCTGGGATGCGATCGCTAGGAGCAATGGTGAAACCCTCGGGTAAAACCAGCACCGCGCCCACGTTCAAACCACCTTTCTCTCCGGTGGCCAGCACCTGTTGAGCATCGCTATCGTAGGGGATTTTCACCACAGCCTTGAAGACTGTGTCGGGAAGCACCGACTGGGGCACTTCCAGTTCCGTGGGCTTTGCGCCAAGGTGGCAGTTTGCACAAACAATGCGCCCCGTTGCTTCACGGGGGCTTTCGTAGTTTTGCTGTGCCCAGAAGGGATAAGCTGCCGCCGATTGGGGCAATAGCAGATCACTACCGAGGAAAATCGTTAAGGCAGCCAGCAAGGCGAGGGTGCCCTTCGCCATCAGCTTGGCGCTACGTGGCAGCAGCGCAGACCAAATTCTTGATTTCATGGGTACCAGAAAGCTCAACAAGACAGGGGTATGGGTTAAAAACCGAGCAGCCAAAGGATGCATCGGAACGGTAAAGGATCGCCAGACATGCGTTGGGGACTGCGATCGCCTAACTCCACCAAGGAGATTCGTTGGTGCGGAAGTCGGTTTCTGTCCAAGGAACAAAGGCTACCTTGCCATCGGTTACTTCAGCATGGGCAAGCGCTAGGGACAGCGGTGCGGGGCCGCGAACCACCTTACCTTCGCTGTTGTACTGTGACCCATGGCAGGGGCAAATAAATTTGTTTTCACTGGCATTCCAAGGCACCACGCAACCCAAGTGGGTGCAGACTGCATTGATACCGTAGGGAGCAATTTCTTCGGCACTGCTAACCACGATGTAGGTGGGGTCGCCTTTAAGACCCTGGGCCAACACGCGATCGCCTACACTGTGGCTCGCCAAAAAGTCTGCCGCAACGACGTCGTTACCAAGGGCATCTTTTGCAACGACACCGCCGCCACCAGCACCACTGGAGGGAGGCAGGAAATATTTCACGATGGGATAGAGGGCCCCTAGGGCGGTTCCTGTCACAGCACCAAAGGTCAGCAGGTTCATAAACTGACGACGCCCCATATCGGGCACATCAGCATTTCCAGACAGTTGTGTCATGATTTTATTGGATACGGCGTTTGAGTCGTGTTCTACAAGTGTTCTGTGTTTAATCGTATCGCTTTCTTAAGTCAGATCACTCTCGGAAAGCTAAACCAATGCGATCGCCCCAACGCCCTGCCGCTTTGACAGCCACGCTTACCATCGCCGGACTTAACGATTAGTTACACAAGCAATTAATGATAGAAATTTACACTTCTTCTAGAAGTATTGTACAGCCTTAGAAATGCCGTGAAACCTAGGGATTTCAATATGAAAAAATATTAAGTTTTGATCGAATGTGGCGCGTTTGTTGTTACTAGAAATCCTGGTCTATGGGCGATCGCCTGCATCTTGGGACGAGGAGATAGATGGGGACTGGTTGACTGACCAACCTTGAAGACCCTCACCCCAAACCCCTCTCCCAGGGCGGTAGAGGGGCTTTGAAAGCACTTGCACTCAGAGACGGGGGTGGGTTGTCCTAAGACCCCACAGGTCAGACGCTGGGAGTGATACCGCCCATCAATAGCCTCTAAGATAGATAGGAACGGGTTAGCAGCAGGACAGATCATGACAGGAGAGGAGCTGCATCAGCTACTCATAGACAAATGGGGACGATCGTACGATCTACAGCTACGACGCATTCAAGACCAGGTGTTTCTACAGGTGATGTGGAAATATTTGGAGCAGGTGTCGTTTCCCCGCAGTGAAGCTGACTATTTCGCCCATCTGGAGGCGATCGCTCACTATATGAACGCTTGGGGCAGCGAACAGTACATTCGTCAGTATATTGAACAGACGCGCGATCGCCCCCGGTTGGGCAAGGCTGTGAGTATTCCCATTGATCTAGGGGAACGGGCCTCGGAGTGGTTGCTAGAGTTCTAAGCTACTACCGTCCAGTGGCAACTACCATGCCAATACCGCCAAAGTAGAGAATCAACACTGCGCCAGCAAACAGGCTTTGGGTGATGGGATCGGTAGATGGGGTGAGCACTGCGCCCATGATCGCCGCGATCATAATCACATATCGCCAGTTGGACAGCATTTGCCGGGATGACACAATGCCCAAGGTGCCGAGCAGGAGCTGAATGATCGGTACCTGAAACGCTAGACCGGTGCTGAATAACAGCAGCAGCACAAATTCAAAGTAGCGATCGATGGACCACAGTTGCTCCACCACGCCGTCGCCGTAGTTGATGAAGAAGTTGAGGGCGGCAGGAATGAGGGCGATGTAGGCAAAGCCCAGTCCAGCAACGAACAAGATGCTCGATCCAAAGACAATGGGCGCAATCAAGCGGCGTTCTCGCAGCGATAGCCCCGGCAGCACAAACTGCACAATTTGGTAGAGCACGAAGGGCGTTGCTACCAAGAGACCGCTATAGCCAGCCACCTTGATGGATACAAAGAAATATTCTCCGGGGGAGAGCTGCAAAAATTTGACGCCCTGGGCAGGCACTTCGAGGAGCTGCACGATAGGCTTCACGTACAGGAAGCAGCCAATCACGCCGAGGATGGCCGCCCCCAGGGAGTAGAAGATGCGCTGACGGAGTTCCTCAAGATGGTCAAAAATTGACATCTCGACTTCATCAGGAAATTCATCGACGGAATCATCACTGGCTGAACGCGAGTTAGCCTGCGCGCTAGCTAGCTTTGGGTTGATATCTTGCGTCGCTGTCTCAAGGTCAGAGGGAGGGGTCATGGGTTCTATCGATCTTGGGTTAAGTCAGCAATCTGCTCACTATTATGACGCACCCAGCCTTTCCTTAATACCCTCAGTGTGGCCCATCGTGGTGGGTTGGTTGGGCCGTGGGCAAACGCGATAGAGTGAAAGGTGTTGGATTTGCGGCGATCGCCATGGCTGAAACTCCCCTCACCTATCCCTCCAGTCTGCAGGTTGATCATGTGGATGATTACCACGGTACAGCGGTGGCGGATCCCTACCGCTGGCTGGAAGACCCTGATTCGCCGGACAGCCGTGCCTGGATTGAGGCTCAAAACCAGCTCACCTTTGAGTATCTCCAGCAGATTCCATCCCGAGAAACCTTGCGCGATCGCATCACCCAGCTTTGGGACTACGAGAAATTTGGCACGCCGTTCAAGATGGGCGATCGCTACTTTTACTTTAAAAATGACGGGCTGCAAAACCAGAGCATTTTGTACACCCTGCCCAGTTTAGACGCCGAGCCGCAACTGCTCCTCGATCCCAACGGGCTTTCGGAGGATGGCACGGTGGCGCTATCGAATTTTGCCATCAGTGAAGACGCGCGGTTTATGGCCTACGGGCTATCTAGCTCCGGTTCCGATTGGCAAGAGTGGCAGGTGCGCTCTGTTGAAACCGGGGAAGACCTGCCGGATCATCTCAAGTGGGTGAAGTTTTCCGGGGCAGCCTGGAGTCATGACCACCAAGGCTTTTTCTATTCTCGCTACGATGAACCCAGCGCCGACAGCCAGTTTGAGGCGGTGAACTATTACCAGAAGCTCTACTACCACCGTTTGGGGACGCCCCAGGCTGACGATGTGCTGATCTACGATCGCCCTGACGAGAAGGAATGGGGGTTCAGCGGTAGCGTCACGGACGATGGGCGGCTGTTAATTATTTCCGTCTGGCGGGGCACTGAACCGAAAAATCTCTTGTTCTACAAAGATCTGACGGTGGCCGATAGTCCAGTCGTGGAGCTGATCCGAGACTTTGAGGCGGAGTTTAACGTGGTGGAAGCTGAGGGCGATCGCCTTTGGGTGCAGACCGACTTAGATGCGCCTCGGGGACGGTTGATTGCCATTGATCTAACCCAGCCCGATCGCGATCATTGGCAGGAGGTGATTCCCCAAGCGGCGGAAACTCTGCAATCCATGACGGTGCTGAATCATCAATTTGTGGCCACCTACCTAAAAGATGCCCGCAGTCAGGTGCAGCGCTTTGCTCTAGACGGTACACCCCTGGGAGAACTGCCCCTACCCGGCATTGGTTCGGTGGGGGGCTTGGGCAGCAAGCGCCAGGATACGGAAACCTTCTACAGCTTCACGGGCTACACTACGCCCACCAGTATCTATCGCTACGATGCCGTGACCGGGGAAAGCCAGCTCTTCCGCCAGCCCACAGTGGACTTTAATCCCGAAGACTTCACCACCACCCAGGTGTTTTACACCAGTGCCGACGGTACCCAAATTCCCATGTTCATCACCCATAAAGCCGGGTTGGTGCTGGAGGGTAACAATCCCACCTTGCTTTACGGCTACGGTGGCTTTGGCGTGTCTCTCACCCCGAGCTTTTCCCCTAGCTACCTGGTTTGGATGGAGATGGGGGGTGTCTATGCGGTGCCCAATCTGCGGGGTGGGGGTGAATATGGCGAAGACTGGCATCAGGCGGGTACGAAGCAGCGCAAGCAAACGGTTTTTGATGATTTCATCGCCGCAGCGGAATGGTTGATCGACCAAGGCTATACCCGCTCAGACAAGCTAGCGATCGCCGGTGGCAGTAATGGTGGTTTGCTGGTGGGAGCCTGTATGACCCAGCGTCCTGAGCTTTTTGGGGCTGCCTTGCCCGCCGTGGGCGTCATGGATATGCTGCGCTTCCATTTGTTTACCATTGGCTGGGCCTGGTGTTCGGAATATGGTTCATCGGAACATGCCGACGACTTTCCCACCCTCTATGCCTATTCACCGTTGCATAATCTGAAGCCGGGAACGGCCTACCCCGCCACGTTGATTACCACGGCTGACCATGATGATCGAGTGGTGCCCGCCCATAGCTTCAAATTTGCGGCTGCTCTCCAAGCGGCCCAGGGGGGCGAGGCTCCAGTGCTGATTCGCATTGAGACCAAGGCAGGGCATGGAGCTGGTAAACCTACGGCCAAGGTGATTGAAGAAATTGCCGATCGCTATGCCTTCCTGGTGAGGACGTTAGAGATTGGGACGTAGGTGGACTCAAGGCCGGGTTTCGACTGCGCTCAACCCTCTTTCCATCAGGATTTAAGCCTTGAGCGATGTCGAAATGCTGGCCCATCGCTATGTTCTCCCACTTAGCATCGACCGTTGTCATCTTTTCCATGAGCGATCTATTGAACGATCTACTGAACCATCCATTGAACGATCCGTTGAACCATTCGCAGAATCGAGGTCATGATAGACATCACCGAACGCGATCGCTTGGCGATCAAAACCACGATTTCTCAACAGTTGCAGGCATTTGAACAGGGCAATGCCATGCAGGCCTTTTCCTTCGCCAGCCCCAGCATTCAACTGCAGTTTCAAACCCCCGATCGCTTTATGCATATGGTGCGGCGCGCCTATCCATCGGTGTATCAAGCCCGCTCTGTGATTTTCGAAGATTTAGGGATGATTGATCACCACCTTGCGCAAGCGGTGTTGATCCTAGGCCAGGATGGCACCCTATCCCGCGCCCTCTATCTGATGCAGCAGCAGCTCGACCACATGTGGCGGATCAATGGCTGCCTGCTGTTGCCTATTCATGATCCAGAAAGCGTGGAATGATCACTTCCTATGCCGTTAGGCGCAGCCGTGACGCATCGTCTCATCAGGCTTGGAGGCGTTGCGCTATCGCCTTATCGGAGCCAAGTCGCAGGCTATACGTATCCTACCTATCCCTAGAGTTGTCTTACTCATAACGTCATCGAACGGTTGCAGCCAGCGGCGATATGCAAACTGAACTAAGAAGTAGCGATATGTTTCCGTCCGCTGCATTGCAATGGTTATACGGCTGTCAGCAGCGGCAAACTAATGTAGTCAAGCAGCTTGACAACTTCTAAGATTGCCAAGTTTTTACACCCAGAAGGTAAGAATTCCAGCACGCTACAGCCAACTATGTCAAATTTTCGTTTTAAGCTAACTAATAAGTCCTTGAGTTTGTCTATGTGTATTCCACCTGGCGTTGGACAAGCAACATGAGGAAATTCTTCAGGGTCGATGACGTCTAAATCAAGATGGATGTAAAGCTTATCAAAGCCAGTCTTGTCCAGCATTGAGAATAAGCAATCAACATCTCCATCGTTTATTGCTTCGGCAGAAAAAACAGATAATTCATTCTGTTGAATGAAACTTTTTTCAGGTGGGTCAAGCTCCCTTGCTCCAATCAAAAATACTTGCTCTGGGCGTAATGTTGAGAAGGCTTGATTCACTAAGCTTACGTCGCCTTCACCCAGTAAAACCCGCAACGGCATTCCGTGGAAATGAGCACTAGGAGATGAACTAGGTGTATTCAAATCTCCATGAGCATCTAGCCAAATGATAGCTAGGGATTGATCGTATTTCTTATTTAGAAAAGAAACTGGAGCAATTTCAACGCCGCAATCTCCTCCAATAGTCAAAATACGTTCTGGGATATGAGTCTGAATCACCTTGCAAGCATCTAGAAGTTGAGAAAAGATTTGGCTGTATCCAAGAATGTTTTTGTCAGCAGCTAGGGAATAAGTTGAAGAACTAGGAATCTGAGTGAATGAAATTCTGTTATGAAGGGACTCATAAAGAAGTTTAGCCCCTTCATAAAGTTCAAATCTTGCTGAACCCTGCCATTGTGGAAAAAAGAGATTCAGAGTTTCGGGTGATAATTTTGACATTGATAGCTCACTTAACACTAGATACTGGCAGATCACTTTCAGGCAACCGTTCTCACCAATAAACCGAAGCTGTATACCTCAGGTATGACCCAAACGTGGCGCGATCGCCTAGGCTGGCTCCAGTCCAAAGAATTTCTGCACCCAGGCCGCGATCGCCTTGGCCGTGGCCGGTGCTAGCAGGACGCCGTTGCGATAATGACCGCTGGCCAGCCAGACGTTGGCGGTTCCAGGCAGCGGTTCCACGATAGGGGCCGGGCGGTTGAAGGGGCGAGGACGCAGACCTGACCACGTTTGTACCACTTGGGCCTGGCTGAGGCTAGGACAGAAGGTGATCGCCCCTTCCAAAACTTGGTCGAGCAGCGTTGGATGGGCCTGAAGCTCACCGACATCATCGGGAAACTCCACGGTTGCGCCAATCCAATAGTCGCCATCCCCAAGGGGAACGATGTGGATGTCACTGCCGGTGAGGACGGGCTGAAAGTCTGGATGTCCGAGAACTTCCGGTAAGCGCACCCGCATGGCTTGACCGAGCACCGGGCGAATATCGACGGGTTGGGCGATCGCGGCCGTGAGGGGCGTGGATCCAAGGCCAGCGGCGATCACCAGGCCATCAACAGCTAGGTCTCCGTCTGTGGTGTGCAGCACCTGAGCTGTCCCGTCGGCGGCACAGTCTACTGCCGTGACGGTCGTTTCCAGTTTCAGAGCAACACCGCGCTGCTGGGCTGCATCGAGCAAGGCGAGGGTGAGGGCGGTGGGATCCAGTTGGCGATCGCCGGAGGAGTAGATCGCCGCCATAATCGTGTCATCTTGCACCTGGGGGCAGCGATCGCTCAACTGATCGCGACTCCAGCATTCCAGGCTCCAGCCCTGGGCCCGACGAGTGCTGATCAGGGTATCCCAATTGGCCAGGTCGGCACCTTCCGACAGCAGCATGACAATGCCCTGGCGGTTGTAGGGAAAGGCTTTACCCGTAAGCTTCTCTAGCTCGGGTATCCAAGCGTCGTAGCAGCGCAAACTGGTTTCCCGCATGCGCCAGGCCCGTCCCTTGGTTTTATGGCTAATGGCTCCCATTAAAACGCCGAGGGCAGCGCCGGTGGAGGCTTGGGCGGGCTGATGTTGCTCAAGCAGGGTGAGATGCAGGGCGGGGATATGGCTGAGTTCGTAGGCGATCGCTGCGCCAACGACACCACCGCCAATGATGGCAAGATGAGGCATAGGGGGTTAACGACGTCCTGTTAGCGGCTTGATGGAGGAGCGGGCCAAACCTGGTCTCCCGCTGGGTTGATATAGGCTGGCTGTCCTTCAACCATAACGTAGGCTAGCCCCTCGGAAAAGCTATAGGCGTAGTCATAGCGGAAGGGAATCACCACGTCGCCTTGGTGGTTGATAAAGCCCCACAGACCGTCAAGGTTTTGCACCGGAGCTAGCCCATTTCCAAACATCCAGGCTTGGGCATAGCGGGGAGAAATGGACAAGCTGCCATCTGGGGCGACAAATCCCCATCGCCCTTGCACGCTAACGGGAGCCAGTCCTTCCGAAAAAGAGAAGGCGGCGTCAAACTGGGGGGCGATCGCCATCTGTCCTGTGGTATCCACAAATCCCCAGCTAGAATAGCCAGTCCAGCTAGGGGCAACGGAGACGGGAGCGAGTCCTTCGGCAAAGAAGCGAGCATCGTAGAACTTGGCGGGAATGATCACCGTACCTTGGGGGTCAATGAAGCCCCAGCGGGCGGCTTGGTCGTCGGCAACCTGGTCGGCGATCGCCACGGCGGCCAGGTGATCCTCCCCAAATTCATAGCCCCAGACATAGTCGGGCTCTAGGGCGATCGCCCCTTGGTTGTCCACGAAGCCCCAGAGGTCGTCCTGTTGGATGACACCGAGCCCCTGGCTGAACAGACCTGCCGCATCAAACTGGGGCGCAATGGCCATGGTGCCGCTGCGATCGATATAGCCCCAGCGTCCGCCCACCTGCACCGGCGCTAGCTCTCCACCCCAAAAACCTTGGGCTGCTTCAAACTTGGGTGCCACCGCGATCGCGCCCGTCTCGTCGATAAATCCCCAGCGGTCATCGATGGGAACGGGATAGAGTTGGGGGCGATCGCCGCTCTCGGTGCCTTGGGCAGCTTGTGCCCCAACCAGACCCAGCGTGATCACCAGGGGGGCAAGCGATCGCGCTAGGTAGGAATGGTGTAACAGCATGGTGTTTTAGGGGGTGTCTGAGTCTGTTGTCACGAATCTTGGATGAACCCAATCTAACCCAACGCTTGCAACAGTTGTATGATGCTTTTCATTCGTGATTGCCAAGAGTTAGGAGCGCCAACCATGTCAGACCTCTATGTGTCGTGGGCAGACTATCACCAAAAGATTGAACAACTGGCCGTGCAGATCTATGAATCGGGCTGGCAGTTTAACCAAATTGTTTGTTTGGCGAAGGGGGGGCTGCGGGTCGGCGATATTTTGGCTCGCATCTATGATGTACCGCTGGCTATTTTGGCGACCACATCCTATGGGGGCAAGAATAACCAAACCCGTGGCTCAATTACCTTTGGGGCAGATCTGACCAAAACGACGGCGAACTTGGGCAGCCATGTGCTGTTAGTGGATGACTTGGTCGATTCTGGGGTGACGCTGCAGAAAACCCTTCCCTGGCTGGATCGCCGCTATGGATTTTATATCGAAGAGGTGCGCACGGCGGTGCTGTGGTACAAGGACTGTTCGGTGATCAAGCCGGACTACTATGTAGATTACTTACCTGATAATCCATGGATTCACCAGCCCTTTGAGCAGTATGAAAGTCAGAGCATCCAAGACTTTGCAGCCAGCTACGCGTCGGTGTCCTAGCGATCGCTCCTGCTGGAACGCTGGGGGATGGGCGGATGGTGGCTACCTATGGGGCGATCGCTAGTAATGATATTGAACCAGCTTGGCCCTTGTGGAATCGTTGGCCAGCTTTTGTCCATGGGGGGTGAATGGGGAGCGATCGCTCCTGCCTGCTGCCGATCCGCATCTTTCTCCCAGTCTGTGTCAGGAGCCTATGCATGTCGATTCGCCAGCACTGTGCTTGAATATGGTGTGCCATGCGTGGCGATCGCGTGGTGCAGGTTGGTGTACTGGTGGGATAGGAGACTTGTATGGATCTACCGTTTATTTTAGACATTGCTATTGGACTCATCTTTGTTTATCTAATTTTGAGTCTGCTAGCATCTGAGATTCAGGAATTAATCGGTACTGTCCTGCAGTGGCGAGCGGAGCATTTGAAAAAATCCGTGGATCAGTTGCTCACGGGTGATGAAGCGCGGCAATCCCACCTTTCCGAGTTTGTCGATGAGCTATATCGTGCTCCTTTGATGCGATCGCTCAACCAGGAAGCTACTGGGGCGATCGCCCGAGGATTTCGTTGGTTTGGACAGATGATCTACAGCGCCTATACAACCCTCACGCGATCGCCCAAGATCTTTGGGGAAGCCGATAGTGGCCCCTCCTATATTCCTTCCCCAACCTTTGCGGCTGCTTTGATCCAAAAGCTGAAGATTCGGGAGTTGGGGCACAAGTACAGTGAAATTTTGCTGCGGGACGCGGTGGAGGAAAAGCTGACGCAGATTCAGAGTATCTTACTCGATTTGCGCTACAGCGTTGCCAATGATGCCCTGTTTGAATCGGAAGTAGAGCAGCTTAAGCAAAATCTCAATCGCATTATTTACGACTTTTGCCAACAGCGGCGATCGCTGAGCCAAAGCCTGAAGGATGTGACAGATTATCTGCTGGAGTTTACGCAGATTATTGATCAATTGCTGATCAACGACAATCACTGTAAGGATATTGTTCGTCGCCGGTTACCTTATCTGCGTCAGTCTGTGGGGTTGGCTATTAGTCCGCCAACCCTCAGTGAAGTTGTCAGCCTGCTGACCGATCGCACCACCTACGATCGCCTCCATCCAGAACTGCGAGATCTGGTGGATCAAGCCTTGGCGACGACAGCTCCATCTCAGGCGCAGGTCGCCCTTCCCCTCCATCTCCAGCGTAGCCTCGGAGACCTGGCGCGGATGGCTGAAACCAGTGTAGATGCCCTAGAGCAGTCGCTAGAAAAAAGCGTTCAGCACCTCGAAGTTGAGCTGAGTAGCTGGTTTGATCAATCTATGGAGCGGGCCAGCGGCGTGTATAAACGCAATGCGAAGGGCATTGCTCTGATCATTGGCGTGGCGATCGCCTATGTGGCTAATGCCGATACGCTATACATGATCGAGCGGCTCTCCCAGGATTCAGATCTGCGTCGTGCCATTCAAACCGCAGCTGGCCAACTGCAAACGCTCCCCAGTGCTGAGCCGCCTAGCTTGTCAGAGCAGTCGTTGGATCAGCCATTGGATGGAACTGATTCCCCGACAGGATCGGCCGATACCTTGACGGGGCTGACCCTACCGCAAACCGATGCCTCTAATACTTCTAACCTAGATGCCGCAACGCCTGAGGCTGAACAACTGCGGCGACTGAAGGCAGCCGTGGCGGAGAACCTGGATGACATTCCGCTACCGATCGGGCGATCGCCAATGGTGACCGAGCAACAGCAAGCCGCGAGCCAATCGTGGCCCGTGCCGATCTTGAAGCGAATGGTGGGATGGGTGCTGAGCGGCATCGCCATTTCCATGGGAGCCGGATTTTGGTACAACTTGCTGGGAAGTGTGATGCGGGTGAGGAACACCGGCGATCCACCGAAATCTTAGCGAAGCACGGCTTTACAACCTCAAGATTCTTGATCCGTCCGACAAGATCATCAAGGTTTGACCCGAATTTTTAGCAAGCGCTAGTTTTCGCTGGGTGCCTGGGTGTCTTGCTCTTCCTGTTGCTGCATGCGGCGGAGCTGTTCGGCGCGGAAGTCGGAGGCAGCGGCGTCAATATTGTCTCGCTGCTGATTATAGAACTGCTGAGACGATTGTCCGTTGTTCAGGTTCATGCGGTGGTAGATGTCAAACATACTGCCGCCGTTGTTGTTGTCGAGGATATTGCCGCTGCCGCCATCTTGAGTGCGCAGTCCCTCTAGGGGATCGAGGTCGGAGGATGTTGTAGTTTGGGCGATCGCAGTACCGGCTGCCAGCAGGCTGCTGGTTGCCAGTAACCCTATTAGGGCGGTGCGACGGAGGAATCGAACGGTGGAGACTGTTGCCATGGTCATCAATAGTTGCAAGAAGACGTGAACTACAGTAAGAGACGCTGGATGCCCTGAATTTGCTCCCAGCCTGCTGTTAGGAAAGGGTGCGTTTGAGGGTGGAGCGAACGGCTAAAAGGGCGATCGCATCAAAGACGACGAGTACCGCTAGCGCCGCCACCATGGAGACTGCCCCAAAGGGAGCCTGCATCACCACGCTGGTCAGCGACCAGTCGCTGTGGGTGTAGATATAGCGGATGGGCTCAATGGCGTAGCTGAGGGGATTGAGGGTTGCGACGACCTGTAGCCAGGCGGGCATAAAGGAGAGGGGGGCGAGGGCCGTGCTGGCGAATAGGAGCGGTAGGTTGGTGACAAAAATGACGGCGATCAGTTCCACATGTCCTGGCAAGGAGAAGGCCAATCCCAAACTCAGGGCGGTGACGCCCAACACCAGCAGCAGGACGATGGCGGTGACTAGCAGCAATCCTCCTAGACCGGGCAACCCTGCGCCTAGGAAAGCGCTGGTGCCAACAATGGCAGCGGTTTGGATCAGGCTGAGGGTGGCAATGAACAGAGCTGAGGCCAAGACAATGGACAGCCGCGAGGCCAAGGGAGCCACGAGCAGGCGGTTGAGAAAGCCAAACTCGCGGTCAAACATCACCGGCAGTCCGGCATTCAGGGCACCGCCAAAGGCTGTGAAGACAATGATGCCGGCTCCCAAAAATTGTCCGTAATTATCACTTTCCCCAAACAGTCCGCGGGGGACGTTTTGGAACAGCGCCCCAAAGAGTACCAACCACATCAACGGCTGGATCACTCCAGCAATCAGGGTCGTTGGGCGGCGCTGAAGCTGAATGAAGAGGCGGCGGGTGAGGGCTGCCGTTTCTTGGACAAACTCAGAGGAGAACAGACCTGGGAGGGCGATCGCTTCCGGGATCGTCGAGGCCGTAACCTCGGGTGATGAGACTTGGGGTGTTACCGTACGTGTCATAGGAATTAGCCGTGCAGTTCAGCGGGGATCAACAATCAACTACTCAATCAACTACTCAATCAATGATTCAATATCACACTATCAACCTTGCTCCGCATTCGTGTGGGTAGCAACGGGCGAGAGCGAGAGAACCTTAGCGCATATTTTGCTTACGCTCTGCCTTGGGATCGCGGCGGCTGGCGGCGGCAAGTTCAGCATCCATCAGGGTTTTGCCGGTGGCCGCTAGGTAGACATCATCGAGGCTAGGGCGAGACTGGGAGATGCCGAAGGTGGGTAGTCCGGCCTGGTGCAGGGCCTGTTGAACGGTGGTCAGGGCATCGCTTTGGGGCGTCACAATTAAGTTCAGGGAGTTGCCCTGGGCGGGATTGACGATCACCTCTTGCACGCAGCTCACGGATTTTAGAGCAGATTTTGCCGTTTCGACTTCATCAGCCGGGGTAAATTCGCGGATGCGGAGGGTGATGCGATCGCCCCCGAGCTGATCCTTGAGATCGGATGGCCGGCCGGTAGCCAGGACGGTGCCGTTGTCAATAATCGCCACGCGGTCGGCGAGGGCGTCTACTTCTTCTAAATAATGGCTGGTGATCAGAATGGTGGTGCCCTGCTCACGCAACTGACGCAGGAAGTTCCAAACAATCACGCGGCTTTCAATGTCTAGACCCACGGTGGGTTCGTCTAACACCAGCACATGGGGCTGATGGAGTAGACCTGCGGCCAGGTCTAGGCGCTTGCGGATGCCGCCGGAGTAGGTGCCGCTGCGCTGGTCAATCCATTCTGTTAGCCCCAGCAGATCAATCATGTGGCGAATGCGATCGCTGCTTTGCTGGGATGGCAAATGGTAAAGAGCGGCCTGGAGCTGGAGCAGTTCTCGTCCGGTGAGTACCTTATCGATGGCGACTTCTTGAGCCACGTAGCCTAGGAGCTGTCGGGCGCGTTTGGGATGCTCTAAGACGGAAATGCCGGACACCTCCACAGTACCGGCATCAGGTGTGGTGAGGGTGCAAAGGCAGCGAAGGGTGGTGGTTTTACCCGACCCGTTGGGGCCCAGTAGCCCAAAAATCTCCCCTGGCTCGACCTGCAGGGAGACGTTCTGAACAGCGTTAACGGAACCGTAGCATTTTTGCAGATTTTGAATGCAAATAGCAGGCGTCATGGGTTTCCTAGCGTGATGCATCAGTGGTGATCGGCGATCGCTTGGGGATCATGTCCGCCAATGCGATCGCCATCACATGAAAGACTCTGCCTTCTATTCTAAAGTGTGAAGCTTTTTTACGGGACGCGAATTTGATTGATCGGCACAGCGCTGACGACCATATCCAGAGTTTCTGTTAGCTGACTTACGAAGGCGTGGGTGGCCGGTAAGCTATCCACGGCCATACCCGCCGACAGCAACATCATATAAAAGATGGAATATTTGAAGAGCGATCGCGCCAATTGCAGATCCGCTGGCTCCTGCAGCAACGCCCAGGCCTTGCCCACAAAGATTCCGCCTAGGATCAGCGCCGACAGAGCGTAGAACGCACCCAGAACGCCAAAGGGATAGACCAGCAGCAGGGTCACGGGGACGAGCAGCAGGGTATAGACCCAAATTTGCTGAGCGGTGGATACCTCGCCGTGGATCACCGGCAGCATGGGGACACCGACCTTGGCATAGTCTTCGCGGATCATCATCGCCAGAGCCCAAAAGTGGGGGGGCGTCCACAGGAAAATGATGATGAAGTAGATCCAGGCGGGCCAGCCCAGATCGCCGGTTACCGCAGCCCAGCCTACTAGGGGAGGAATAGCACCAGCGGCACCGCCGATCACAATATTTTGGGTGCTGTGGCGCTTCAACCAATGGGTGTAGACCAGCACGTAGGTGACGATCCCAGACATGGCCAGGCAGGCGCTCAGCAAATTGGCAAAGACCGTCAGCAGGGTAAAGGAGATGACGGCTAGGGCAATGGCAAACACCAGAGCATCGCGGGGCTGCACCCGTCCCGACGGTAGGGGGCGATGGCGGGTGCGCTCCATGTCATAGTCAATGTCGCGATCGTAGAGACAGTTGATGGTATTGGCGGCGGCGGCGGCCAAGGCTCCGCTCAGCAGGGTTACGAGCAAGAGGACGGGGTCAACCTGGCCTTCGGCGGCCATCCACATACTGCCAGCGGTGGTAATCAGCAGCAGGATAATGATGCGTGGCTTGGTGAGTTGCCAATAGCTACGGAGCACCTGCCAGATGTTGGTATGGTGCCGAGGGGATGGATGTAAGACGGATTCATGCATTCAGTTCAAGTCCCAAGGGTTCGCAACGGTAGAAATCGGGGCGGAAAGTTTGGTGAGGATAGCAACGTTGGTGAGGCTGCCAAGGGGTGGGGATCGCTCAAGCACCCACGCGATCGCCCAGCGAAATGGAGGGAAGACAGCGATCGCGGCTGCCTAGCACCGTGAAGCAGACGAGGGTACCTAGGAGGGCCGCGCCAACGGCTTGGTGGGCAACGGTGAGCAGCTCAATTTGCAGGTGAGCATAAAACGTGGATAGACCCAGACCCACCTGGATGCAAAGCAGCGCCAGAGCCATGAAACCTAACTGCCGCAGGCTCGCCTGCAGGGCCGGGGTGCGCCAAACGCCAATCACCAAAATCAAGGTGCCTAGGCTGGCGGGGATCACGCCCAAGACATGGCTTTGCAGCACTGTGCAAAAGGTATTGCCACCGGCTAAACATTGGTGCAGAGCCCAGCGGGATCCGACTAGCGCCCCCGTGATGCTCTGGGTGTAGATCAGCAGAGCCGCAACTAGGCTGACTTGGGGCCAATTCCCCACGGTGCCGGTGCGTTGATAGGGCAAGAGCAAGCTCGCCATCACCAGCAGGGTGATAAAAAATAGCAGGGCCGTCCCGAGGTGGGCGGTGACAATGTCAAACCGCAGGAGTTGGGTGACAGTCAGAGCGCCTAACAGTCCCTGAGCCATAATCAGCCCTAAGGCTAGCAATGCCCCCCAGGGTACCCACTTGGGCAAGGCGGCTCGCTGCCATAGGCTGTAGACCACCAACGCGATCGCCATCACCCCGATCAAGGCAGCATCTAGGCGATGGAACCACTCCAAAAAGACCTGGAGGTTCATCTGCTGGCCAGGAAAGAGAGTGCCGTAGCATAAGGGCCAATCGGGACAGGCTAAGCCGGCATTCATGACGCGGGTGGCGCTGCCAATGGCCATCAAGATCCAAGTGGCGATCGCCATTTTCCATAGCAAGCGTCGCACCCGGTCTATCGGCAGCGGTTTCGCTACAGAGGGGGTTGCCAAGGCAGTTGAGATAGTGGGCTGCAGGATGGAGTCTGTCATGCAAGCGTCTCCAAAGTCACCATAAATTCGGAACAGATTCGGGATAGATTCGAGTTGAAGGGTTCCTTGCGGGGAACAAGATGTCAGACGGTTAGATCTAGGCAGATCTCATATCTATCTAGGTAGTCAGATCTAGTCAGACCTCGTTCGAGGCTGAACTGGACGGATTGGCATCAAGGTTGGCAGCAGGTTGCTGAAATGTGTGAAGAAAGTTTAAGAGATGCCACGTCCTGCCCTAGCGTCTAACCCCTACACTTTAATGACTCTATTCGGCTCTGGGGAAAGCTTTTGGAATTTCTTCGGATTGTGGGGTAAAAATCCCAATGTTTTTACAGAAAATCTTTAGAAATGATTGTTCGTAAAGCGCAGGATTTTGTTACGTGTTGCAATATCCCTGGAATGCGTTCAAGTCAGTTGTAGCGATCGCCACACTTTAGCCGCTGTCTGCTGCGCTGGATCTGGGGAAAAGATTAAAGATGCCTTACAACGCTCCCGAAAATCAAAGGACTGCTTTAACGTGGTAAGCGTAGTGGCTTCTCGCGGTAGAACGACCACGACTCTACGTCCTGTGTATTCTTGATGCTGAACTTGATGCTGCATGGTCATGGTTCGTAGCACCTCTGAAGGGTTTCAGGTGACGCGGGTGCATGGGGCATCAAGATGTGGCAGACAGGGGCATGGCGATCGCCTTCATCACACCCGTACAGTCTTGCTGTTTCCTTGAGCGATCGCTGCACCTAGACCCTCACCCCTAAGCATCTGCACCGTGCCTCGACGTTAGTTTCTCAACGTCAGCCTCTCACCACCGTTCCACCGTTTGCCGAATTCTCAACACCAATAACTGTGAAAATTCCGAGTAGTATTGCCACCATGCTGGCGGGCATAGCCCTAACCCTAGTGAGCCTGTGGTATGGACAAAACCATGGGCTACTGCCTGTCGCCGCTTCCAACGAAGCCTTACTGGTTGACGGCTTATTCAACACCATGATGACCATCTCCATCGGGCTGTTTTTGCTCGTGGAAGGTGTTCTGATCATCGCGATTCTGCGATTCCGCCGTGCCAAGGACGACACCACCGACGGCCCGGATATTGATGGCAACATTCCCCTAGAAATTGTCTGGACAGGCATTCCGGCGGTGATTGTGCTAGTCATTGGGGTCTATAGTTTTGACGTATATTCCCAGATGGGCGGCTTTGATCCCAACGCTGCGGGGGATCCTGCGGTCACTCAGGTGGCCATGACGGGAGAGGGTGACTATGCAGCTCCTTTGATGGATGGCAGCAATTCCCATGGTGGTCATCACCATATGGCGCTGGGGATTGGCGCATCACCGGAAAAGGCTGGGCAGATGGCCGATCTCACCGTTGATGTGATGGGGCTGCAATATGCCTGGATCTTCACCTACCCCGAAACAGGGATCATCTCGGGTGAACTACATGTGCCCCAAGGCAAGGATGTTCGGCTGAAGCTCAAGGCCCAGGACGTCATTCATGCCTTTTGGCTACCTGAGTTTCGCCTCAAGCAGGATGCTATTCCTGGACGAGATTCTGAACTGCGGTTTACCCCAACCCGTGCCGGCGACTATCCGGTCATCTGCGCTGAGCTATGTGGCGCTTACCATGGCTCGATGGTGACGCGCATGTATGTGGACACGCCGGAGGAGTTTGAAGCCTGGAAGCAGCAACAAATTGCTAGCCGCCCAGATATCAATGAGGTAATTGCCTCCCTCGATCGCCCTCGTACGGATGTGGATTACCTCACGCCCTACGCCGACGATATGGGTTTGGAGCCTGAAATGTTGCGATCGCTCCATGAGTCCCACGCAGGGGCTGAGGTGTTGACCCAATCGCTCTAAGCCTCAAGAGGCTCTTAAAGCTAGCCTGCCTACGATCCATTGCAGACCTTGACGTGACTTGATAACTGACGCATGACACAAGTTGATATTCCAGCGTCCGTCCCCGCCCAACCTGCACACCATGCGGAAGCAGAACGCAAGTGGACAGACTTCTTTACATTCAATAGTGACCACAAGGTCATTGGTATTCAATACCTCGTTACCTCGTTTGTGTTTTATCTGATCGGTGGAGCGTTGGCCACCGCCATTCGTACTGAGTTGGCTACCCCGCCGTCGGACTTTGTCAGCCCCGATTTTTACAACGGCATGTTGACGCTGCACGGCACCATCATGATCTTTTTGTGGGTGGTGCCTGCCGGAGCCGGTCTTGCCAACTACTTGATCCCGTTGATGATTGGGGCCAAGGACATGGCGTTTCCTAAAATCAACGCCCTGGCTTTTTGGATGATTGTGGCGGGTGGTGCGCTGCTGCTCTCTAGTTTTTGGCTAGAAACGCCCCAGTCTGGCTGGACGTCCTACCCACCCCTGAGTTTGGTCTCGGGCAAGGTGGGCGAAGGCATCTGGATTTTTAGCCTGCTGATTTTGGGTACCTCGTCGATTCTCGGGGCGCTCAACTTTGTGGTGACGATCATCAAAATGCGGGTGCCCTCCATGGGCATTTACCAAATGCCGCTGTTTTGCTGGTCGATGCTGGCCGCTGGTTTGCTGATTCTCACCGGCACCCCGGTTCTAGCGGGAGCGCTGATTTTATTGGCGTTTGACCTATTGGCCGGCACCGCCTTCTTCAACCCCACCGGCGGTGGCGATCCGGTGGTCTATCAGCATATGTTCTGGTTCTACTCCCACCCAGCGGTCTACATCATGATTCTGCCGCTGTTTGGGGCGATTTCCGAAATCTTGCCGGTGCATTCCCGTAAGCCGATCTTTGGCTATCGAGCGATCGCTTACTCCAGCATGATCATCAGCTTCCTAGGGCTGATTGTTTGGGCCCACCATATGTTCACCAGCGGCACGCCGGCCTGGCTGCGCATGTTCTTTATGATTGCCACCATGATCATTGCCGTACCAACGGGGATCAAGGTTTTTGGTTGGCTAGCCACCATCTGGGGCGGCAAGATTCAGTTGAACAGCGCCATGCTGTTTGCCCTAGGATTTATCGCCACCTTTGTGATTGGTGGGATTACCGGGGTGATGATTGCTTCCGTACCCTTTGACATTCACGTCCACGATACCTACTTCATCGTGGCCCACATTCACTACGTTCTGTTTGGCGGATCGGTATTTGGCATCTACGCCGCCCTCTACCACTGGTTCCCCAAAATGACGGGGCGCATGATGAATGAAACCTGGGGACGCATCCACTTTGGTCTGACCTTCGTGGGCATGAACCTCACCTTTATGCCCATGCATGAACTCGGGCTGCTGGGGATGAACCGCCGGGTGGCGATGTATGATCCCCGCTTTGCGGATTTGAATGTGCTTTGCACCATCGGCAGCTACATTTTGGCGGTGTCTACGGTGCCGTTCATTGTGAATGCGCTGTGGTCTTGGTTTAAGGGCAAGCCGGCTGGGGATAACCCTTGGAATGCGCTCACCCTAGAGTGGCAAACTACGTCGCCACCTGCGATTGAGAACTTTGAGGGCATTCCTGTACTCACAACCGGCCCTTATGATTACGGCAAAAACAACGAAGACCTTGAGGCTTCATCCACAGACACCCCAGTGCTTTCTAGCTAGGGCGATCGCGATCGCTTGTTCCAGATCCCTGGTTCGACCTACGGAGACAGGCGATCGCATCCCACTTGTATTGACCCCATTGGAATCATCCCCATACCACTATGCAAGGTTCTACGATTGATACGGCCCAGTCGCCGCTCAACTATCCCTCGGAAGCGGGCGGTCACCATGAAGACCATCCCGACCACCGCATTTTCGGCATCCTCGTGTTTCTGTTTGCAGAAGGCATGATTTTTGCCGGACTGTTTTTGGCCTATCTCACCTTTCGGGCCGTGACCCCCGTTTGGCCGCCAGCGGGTACCCCGGAGCGGGAGCTGCTGCTGCCGGGCATTAATACCCTGATTCTGATCGCCAGTAGCTTTGTGCTCCACCGGGGGGATACGGCGATTAAAAACAACGACACCAAGGGGATGCGCCTCTGGTTTGGCATCACGGCGGTGATGGGAGCCATCTTCCTGGCAGGACAGCTCTATGAATACAGCAACTTAGAGTTTGGTCTGAAGACGAATCTCTACGCCAGCACTTTCTATGTGCTCACCGGCTTCCACGGGTTACACGTCCTGTTTGGTCTGGTGCTAATTTTGGCGGTGCTCTGGCGATCGCGTCAGGAAGGGCATTATTCCAGCAGCAGCCATTTTGGCATCGAAGCAGCGGAGATCTACTGGCACTTTGTCGATGTCATTTGGATCATTCTGTTCTTGCTGCTCTACCTGTTGTAGCTGACGGCCGCGTTTCCCAACGGGCTGCCTAAGGGGTATGGGGGGCGATCGGGCGATCGCTCCTCGCAACTTCGGTCAGACACTGGAAGATCTGCTAGCGGGCTGTTAGCATAAGAGCAAGCTTGATCAGCTCTAGGTCGAACTCATACCTGGATTGATCTGGATGGGTTTGATGTCTGTTTGGCTGACGAAACTTCGAAGACCCTCACCCCAAACCCCTCTCCCAGGACGGTAGAGGGGCTTTAGAAACACCCTTCTTGCTCCCGTGATCCCTGTGGGAGAAGGGGCTAGGGATGAGGGAAACGATGGGTCAGTCCATCAGGTTTGATGCATGAAGAACCTCTGTGATGTTGGTTGAAGACGTGATAGTTCAGCTTCTGGATTGGATTTCTCCTCCGGTTAGACCCGCTCAGCCCGTTCCGATGAACGGTCGTGCTGTGCTGAGCCCTTGTTCTTGTCCGATGACGACGACCTTTGACGGCTAAGCCCCACCGACTCAGGATTGACGGGGCTGAGTCACAACGGTCAGCCTCGAATGTCTCCATGCCTATCCCTAGTGAGCGATCGCCCCATATCGATACATCAGCAGCGATCGCTCCTCTGTGGGTAACGGATGATCTGCTGTTTCACTACCAGCGCTGCAACCGTCGGGCCTTTCTGGATACCTACGGAGATGCCAGCCGCCGGGATACACCCAACGATTATTTAGCCAAGCTGCGCCAAGATAGCGTTGAATATCAGCTTGCGGTGATGGAAGATGCTCCGATTCAGCGTCCCCGCTATCCTCGGAGAGACTGGGCTGCTGGGGCAGAAGCCACCCTGGATCTGATGCGCCAAGGCGTAGACCGGATTGCCTACGGTGTGCTGACCATGCCCTACGGCGATCGCGTGCAGTTGGTCAGTTGTCCTAAGATGCTCGTGCGCCAGCCCGGCGCTTCGATCTTTGGCGACTGGATGTATGTACCCACGGATATCAAGCTGGGTAAGCGTCCCAAAACAGACTACCAAGTGGTGGCAGCGTTCCATGCCTTTGTGTTGACGCAGGTGCAGGGGGTGGCTCCAGATACGAGCTGGCTAGTGTTGCGGGAGCGATCGCCCCACGCCGTAAATTTAGAGGAATGGCTGCTGCGCCTAGATGATGTCTTAGAAGGCTGTGTGGCGATGCTGCTAGAGCAGGCTGAGCCAGAGGTGTTCATTGCCCGCAACCGTTGTGATCTGTGCCATTGGTTTAGCCATTGCTATGGCATTGCCCAAACGAAGCAGCATCTTTCCCTGTTGCCAGGGGTGACGCCCAGCCGCTATCAGCAGCTTGAAGAATTACAGTTAACCCATGTCGAGGCCCTCGCGGCCATGGATGCTAGCCAGCTTGAAGGCTTGCCGGGGTTTGGGGTGGTGGTGGCTCGTAAAATGGTGCGCCAAGCCCAGTCCTTGCTCTACGACATTGCCCTGCCCTACTCGGCGGATCCCCATCAATCCCTCGATACCCTAGATGGGCTATTGCTCACGCCAGAGGAGCTACCCACTGCACCGGTGGAGCTGTATTTTGACATTGAAGCTGCCCCCGAACATGATCTGATCTACCTGCATGGGGTGCTGGTGGTGGATCGGCAGGCGGGCACCGAGGTGTTCCATCCGCTCCTAGCTGAGCATCCCGACCAAGAAGCGGCGATCTGGTACCAGTTTCTCGACTTAGTGTGGCGCTATCCCGATGCGCCCATTTTCCACTTCTGTCCCTATGAGGTGCAAACGGTGAAACGGTTAGCCCATCGCTATCCCGTTGAGGGAGACTGGCTGCTGCCGCTGCTGTCCCGGTTTGTAGACCTGCACGAACGGATTACCCGCGTGGCTACTATGCCCGTGGAAAGCTATGCCCTCAAGTCTATTGCCCGCTGGATTGGCTTTAGCTGGCGGGATGCCGATGCGAACGGGGCTCAGGCGATTTATTGGTATGACCAGTGGATGACCACCGGCGATCGCTCCTATCTCGACACCATCCTGCGCTACAACGAAGACGACTGCATCGCCACCTACCGCGTCAAGGATTGGCTGACCGACTTCGTGCGCCAAGTGGCTCTGCAAGGCCGCCGCACCCGCAAGCGATCGCGTTCTAGCCTCCGCGCCTAGTCACAGCTATACCTGCCAAACCTCTTGCCTCACATGCCTGATTACAGCAGCGAACTCAGGGCTTCGATCAGCAGTTGGTTTTGCTCATCGGTGCCGACGGTGATCCGCAGTTTGTTTTCTAATCCCGAATGGCTGAAATAGCGCACTAAAATGCCGCGATCCTTCAACCCTTGGTAGAGCGCGCCGGCGTTGCCATGGGACGGGACGGTGACCAGCAGAAAATTGGTCTGCACATGCTCAGGCACTTGAAAACCGAGCTGCTTCAGGGCGATCGCTAAGGTTTGTCGAGAGGCTTTCACTTTGGCTGCACAGGCATCTTTGTAGGCCTGATCCCGCATGGCGGCTGCGCCCACGAGACAAGCGATCGCATCCACGTTGTAGCTGTCTTTGATTTTGAATAATCCGCTTAAGAGAGCTGGTTGGGCCAGGCCAAACCCGAGCCGTAGACCTGCCAGGGAATAGCCCTTGGACAACGTGCGGCTGATGATCACATTCTCAAACTCATGCACCAGAGACAGCGCCGTCTCTTCGGCAAAGTCTACATAGGCTTCGTCTACCACCAGGATTCCCGATAGCCCGGCCGCAAGCTGGCGCAGATCGGCGATGGGTGCCGAATAGCCCGAGGGACTGTTAGGTGAGGCGATGAACGTGACCGCACCCTGGGCGGCGATCAATGCCTCCACAGGCAAACGATGGTGATCCTCGTAGGGAATTTCTAGCACCTTCGCTGGCTGCATTTCAGCTAGGGTTTTGTACAGCACATAGGTTGGTGTGGGATAGACCACGGGGCGATCGCTGTCGGCGCAGGCCCGCACGAGCAGGTTCAGCAGTTCATCACTGCCGTTGGTGACCATGATCCAATCCATGGGCACGGCAAACACCTGGCTCACCGCTTGACGAAAATCGTCGGCGTAGGGTGTGGGATAGCGCCGCAGCCACTCGCTGTCCAAGGTTTGCAAAACCGCGATCGCCTCTGGAGAAGGCGGGTAGGGGTTTTCGTTGGTATTTAACTTAATCACCGGGGTGCCCGGCCGGGGCTGTTCCCCAGGAATGTATCCAGTCATGGCCGTAACCGCTGGCCGAAAATAGCTGCTCATAGCACTCACCAAAACAAAAGGGGGCAGAATTCCCCAACGCTCTTTATCATAGCGGGGAAGGCGATCGCGGTTAAATGCCTCGTTTCACGAACGGCCGATCACCATAGCCCCCTGTCCCCGTCTGACGCTAGAATCAGGGGCGCGGTCACCCCTCTGGGGCTGGCCTTTGTCCAATTACTCGATATGCAAGCGGCGCACCGTGGATGATTTTTTAAAGGGAACCAACCTCTACCTGGTCGGCATGATGGGTGCTGGCAAAAGTACCCTGGGCAAGATTTTGGCCCATGACCTCGGCTACCGCTTTGCCGACACGGACGCGGTGATCGAGCAGGCGGCGGGACAGCCCATCTCCGCTATCTTTGCCCAAGATGGGGAATCGGCTTTCCGTGCCCTAGAAACCCAAGTGTTGGGCCAGCTCGCCAGCTACACCCGCATGGCGATCGCCACGGGGGGCGGCATTGTGATCGAGCGCAAGAACTGGAGCTATCTACAGCATGGAGTCGTCGTCTGGCTCGATGTTTCCGTCGATTTGCTCTACGACCGCCTCAAGGGCGATCAGGCCCGCCCGCTGCTGCAGGCACCAGATCCTAAACAGGTGTTGCAAACCTTGCTCAACCAACGGCGATCGCTCTATGCTCAGGCAGATGTAACGATTTCAGTGACCGAACCCCAAGCGCCAGAAGCGATCGCTGCCCAAGTGATCGATCGCATTCGCGCCATCCTGCGGCCACCCCACTCCACCGCAGAGTAAAACGATAAGGATTTCATGACATTATCGCCATTGGCTCCTGCTTTCTGCCAAAATCTCTGACAGTTGAGCGTTATGCTCCATCGGTTGTGCCCATCTTCGCCCCTTTGCCACCAAGCCGCCCATGATCAACGATAACGATAGCAACTATATCGAACGAGACGAAGCTACCCGAGTTCGCGTGTTGAGCGAGGCCCTGCCCTACATTCAAAAATTTGCTGGACGCACCATTGTGGTGAAATACGGCGGGGCGGCGATGAAAGATAGCAGCCTCAAGGCCAAGGTGATGCGGGACATTGTGTTCATGGCCTGCGTGGGATTGCGGCCGGTGGTGGTGCATGGCGGCGGCCCGGAAATTAACTCATGGTTGACCAAGCTGAATATCGAGCCCCAGTTTAAAAATGGCCTGCGGGTCACCGATGCCGCCACCATGGATGTGGTGGAAATGGTCTTGGTGGGTCGGGTGAACAAGGAAATTGTGTCGTTGATTAACCAGGCAGGCGGGGCCGCGATCGGGCTCTGTGGCAAAGATGGCAACATGATCCTCGCCCGTCCCCAAGGCGAAGCGGGTATCGGTTTTGTGGGCGAAGTGAGCGCCATGAATACCCAGGTGATTGAAGCGATCGTCAACAGCGGCTACATTCCGGTTGTTTCCAGCGTGGCCGCCGATGAAACTGGGCAAGCCTACAACATCAATGCCGACACGGTGGCGGGCGAAATGGCCGCAGCCCTAGGTGCCGAGAAGATGATCCTGCTCACCGATACCCCAGGCATTTTGCAAGACTACACCGATCCAGCTACCCTAATTGCCAAACTGGACATTCAACAGGCGCGGCAATTGATTGATTCTGGCGTTGTCGGCGGCGGCATGATTCCTAAGGTCAACTGCTGTGTGCGATCGCTGGCCCAGGGCGTCAAGGCAGCTCACATCATCGACGGCCGCATTCCCCACGCGCTGCTCTTGGAAATTTTCACCGATGCTGGGATTGGATCCATGATTGTAGCTTCAGAATTTCAATCCTAATCTCAATCCTAAACGTCCTGAGAGTGGTCTGTGGCCTAGGAAATGTCAATTCTTGTAGCCCTGAGGGGTGTGAGAAGTCCTCCAAGGGCGATCGCCTTTCGGTACACTGGCCATTGGTGAATTCCAGGATCAGCCATGGCAATCTACGTCATCACGGGAGCAAATCGCGGCATCGGCTACGAATATTGCCGCCAACTCAAAGAACGGGGCGATACAGCGATCGCCGTTTGTCGTACACCCTCGAATGAGCTGAAGCAGCTAGGAGTGCAGGTCGAAACCGGCATTGATATTGCATCTGACCGATCGGTGGCCGACCTAACCGATCGCTTCGATGGGCTTGAGATTGATGTATTGATCAACAACGCCGGCATCTTGCAGCGCAATACTCTGGAAAATCTAGACTTCGAGAGTATTCGTCAGCAGTTTGAGGTGAATGCCTTGGGCACCCTGCGGGTTACCCAAGCTCTGTTGCCCAATCTCCACAGCGGCTCCAAGGTGATCATCATGACCAGTCGCATGGGGTCGATCGCCGATAATACCTCCGGTGGTTCCTATGGCTACCGCATGTCGAAAGTTGCCTTATCTATGGCAGGTAAATCCTTATCCCACGATCTAAAACCCCGTGGTATTCCGGTCGGCATCCTTCATCCAGGGCTTGTGAGCACCCGCATGACTGGCTTTACCTCCGGCGGCATTACGCCTGAAACCTCTGTGAATGGGTTGTTAGAACGGATTGATGCGCTCAATCTAGAAACAACCGGCACCTTTTGGCACGCCAATGGCGAGGTGCTGCCCTGGTAGGGCATTGAGCTCTGGTATACGACAAGCGATCGCCCCCTATGAAAGCGATCGCTCCTCGGTTAACTCAAAATCTTATTCAACCATCAACACCCACTCACTGCGAGTGTCGCCATTGATAAACGCTACAGGCACGTGATAAATATCTACGCCGAGGGAAATAAAGGCGGCGCGAATGGCCGTAGCATGGGCAGACTCGGTGGCTGCAATGGAGACCCCAGCGGTAACCAAGGCAGGGGTTTTGAACTGAGCGGCTTCATTGCCATAGGCGATCGCTGCATCGACCTCTAGCGCCAGAGCTAGCTTGGCAATATTCACATCCGAGTCTAGGTTACCTTCGCCAGCTTCAATGTAGGCAGAAACGTCGTAACTCTCTTCTGCCATAACGGGCATTCCGCCCAAGCTGGTGATCACGGAGGCTAGTAAATCCCGGTGTTCCATGTGGTCGGCTTGATTTCTGAGTGCAAGCGCCAAGACAGCCTGCCCAACCTCGGTTTCGCTCAGTTGAGGAGCAGCAAAGCCATAGGCCCAGATGGCTTGGTGTTCGTAGTACAGAGCGGTGTTCAAAATGCCTAGATCATTGGCTACATCGTCCTCGGAAGCCATAGCAGAACGCGGCTTGAGCAACGATAGGCCAATTGCGCCAGATAGACCAGCGATCGCACCCCCAGCCAGGATTTGACGGCGAGATAGCGCCTGCTTGGATGTAGGAATCATAATCAGTGTTCTCTTGTAAGGGTCTCACTCTTGTTACGAGGCGAACTCCAATTCGGATTGGTCTGGCCCTCATACCAATTGAATGGGAAGCAACACTGGACGTAGGGTGCGATCGCGCAGCGTAACGCACCGCAAACCCCCAGCAGTTATGCGTTATGCCGTCTAAACTATAGGCGGCGATAGCATGGCAACTGTGGGAATCGTGGTGGTTGATCAACCGGATAGCGAAGTCCGCTGATGGCAAAATGGAAGATATACGGATCTTTGCTGTCTATCTACCCCAGAGAGGGCTATTATGCAAATTATTTGCTGTCTAATTACCCTCTGGGGGTAGATAGGCTGCAAGTAATCTGCATATTCACCTGGTAGGAGGTATGTAGGCAGATTGGATCCATCCAATAAATTGTTAAGCTACTCAGTCTTTGGTCAAAACTCAGTCAGAAATTTAGCGGCTAATTGAGAATCAGTCCAATGAGGTTTTACCGTTATGATGACAGCCAAGGTTAGGTTTGAAAACAAAGTCTCGTCATGTTCATGTTTTTCAAATACACGACAAGCTTCAACTCCTCTATCTGCTCCTGAATTGGAATTGAAAACTTCAGTAAGTTTAGGACGTAGTTCTTCATCTGCTGTCTCCAACACTCGTCAGCAACCAAGATCTTTGAATCCTGCTCGTTTTCGGGGAAATTGGGCAGGATTTTTAACTCAACCAGGCAGAACCTGGGATTATGAAATGAGTCTCAGGCGCATAGGAACATCACGTTTTACAGGAACATCAGTAATCACTGATCTAAATAATCCAAGCGTTTTTGGAGTTATGTCGCTAAGAGGCAGAGTAGTTAATGGTGCTCTCCTCTTCAAGGAGATTCGAATTACGGATCAAAATCCGCCGCCTGGATCTCGCTGGTGTATTAAAGGCGGTCGCTTACAGATTTCGGTTTCTAACGGTAGGGTTTTCCTCCGTGGACCTTGGTCAGATCCTGGCTGTAATTCTGGACAAATTCGATTGAAGAGGAAGTAAATTTAGCTAAGAGTTGGCGATGTCAGGTGATGTACACCTATTTTAAGTGCGATCGCTGATCTTGTAGGGTGCGTTCCCTACTGCAACTCCCATCACCTCACAGATAGATTTTTGGGAACGCACCATATTCATAAATTCCTTGAAGCAAGTAGTAAGTAGTCACAGCCTAACAAAGCCTATGAACACCGATCGCCGAGAGGTAGTTGACTATGATACAGAGATTATTTGCGGCGGATGATGGGCATCGTTGAGCTGCTTTGGCAGAGTTGCAGTGTAGAAATCAGGCTTATGCAAGACAATTTTCAGAGTTGCGGTCAGCGAGTTTCTGTTATTGGGACTACGGGGTCAGGAAAGACAACCCTAGCACGACAAGTTGCTCAGCACTTGCAGATTCCTCATATAGAGTTAGATGCACTCCACTGGGAGTCAAATTGGACAGCAGCTTCAGAACAAGTTTTTCGAGAGCGAGTGACCAAGGCTGTGAGCAGCGATCATTGGATTGTAGACGGCAACTATAGTGGAGTGCGAGACATAGTTTGGGGTCAAGCTGATACAGTAGTGTTTCTGGATTATTCTTTCTGGCTAGTGATGGGACGACTGCTGCGGCGAACATTGCAGCGATCGCTTAAACAAGAGGAACTTTGGAATGGCAATCGTGAAGATATTTGGAAATCGTTCTTTAGTCAGGAGTCTATCTTGCTATGGATGTTGCAAACCTATCAACGAAATCGTAAAAAGTATCCTGCACTATTTCGGCAACAGGAATATGCACATCTATCTATCGTCCATTTGCTATCCCCACAAACTACAAGTGAGTGGTTGTTGAGCCTTAATAGCCCTAGCGGTACAGTCAGTAGCCCAACACCTCATTGGAGCGGACAGCCGGGGGATCTTAGTGCTTAGTTCAGAGATATTTACTGCCGCTCAACTGTGCCGTTATGATATTCCCATGTTGCTTTTTGGTAGGGTAGAATAGAGTGGACACGCTATGTCATTAGTAAGATAGCCATGTCTGAAACAACTGTAGAACGGTAAGATCTCGTTGAGGTAGTGAATACTCTGCCTGATGAGGTTTTGGTAGAGTTGGCAAATTTTCTTGACTACCTACGCTATAAAACGTCTCAGCGGTAGGGAGCCCGATAGTCCTAAGCATTTTTTTGCTATCTGTTGCAGCCGTGGATAAGTCTGGGCAACAGGATATTTCAGATTCGGATAAAGAAGTTCTACGAAATGAAATAGATCCTATTTATGGCTGGAACAGCAAACTAATCGATCAGTCATGACGGCAATACTTGACACTGGTTTTTGTTTGCCTTAACTGATCAGAGCGATCGTAATCATCAACGGGTTCTGGCTATCGCTCAAAGCATGAATGAGCCATTGGTAATGCCGAAGCCTTGAATGAATAGCGCGTCAACCAGATTTTATATCAGGTAGGCGAATGATCAACGAGCTTGACTACTTTCTGAGAAGCATACTAGACCGGGCGAGTAAATCCTGGCTTAAACTTTTGTGCTATTCACATCGATCGCCGATAGCCACAACGGAGAGGAATCAAGCTATGCTTTAGAGGCTGATCATGCTGTTCCTCAATCTCGGGTTCACTATTCCTCAAGGTACTTCAAAGGGCTTTTATGGCAAATGTAAATGGTGTCATGATGCAGTACTTCCATTGGTATACTCCTCCCGGAGGAAACCTTTGGAATGAGCTGGCGGAAAACGCTCAGACATTGGCAGACGCAGGGATTACCGCAGTGTGGCTTCCCCCAGCTTATAAGGGAACAGGTGGTGGATATGATGTGGGTTATGGAGTCTATGATTTATTTGATTTAGGGGAATTTGATCAAAAAGGATCCATTCCGACTAAGTACGGTACTAAGCATGAGTACATTAGCGCCATCAAGACGGCTCAAGAAGCGGGTATCGAAGTCTATGCTGATATCGTCCTTAACCATAGGCTAGGTGCTGATCACGAAGAAGAGTTTCAGGCACGTCCCTACAATCCTGGCGATCGCCACCAGCCCATGGGCGAAACTCAAACCATCAAAGCCTGGACGCACTTCACCTTTCCTGGACGTCAAGGTAAGTACTCCACCATGGAGTGGCATTGGTGGCATTTTGATGCTGTTGATTACAATGCTCTCAACGATTCGGAAGATGCTATTTATCTCTTTGAGGGAAAATCCTTTGATGAAGGGGTGGATCTAGAAAAGGGTAGCTTTGATTATCTGATGGGCTGCGACCTAGATATGGGGCATCCTGAGGTGCGGGGCGAGCTAGATTACTGGGGAGAATGGTATGTGAAGACGACTCAGGTAGACGGATTTCGGTTTGATGCGGTGAAGCATGTAAAGGCCAGCTTCTTTCCTGAATGGCTGAGCTATGTGCGCCAACATACAGAGCGCCCATTGTTTGCCGTAGGGGAATATTGGTCGGGTGGTGTGGAAGCACTGCACCACTTTATTGAGGTGACGGGTGGGGATGTAATGCTGTTCGATGCACCCTTGCACTACAACTTTAGTACAGCAAGTAAGCAAGGTGACAGCTATGATATGCGTCAAATCTTTGATGACACGCTAGTTAAGGATCAGCCTGCCTTAGCTGTGACCTTGGTTGATAATCACGATTCCCAGCCACTCCAGTCTCTTGAGTCTGTTGTGGAAGGGTGGTTTAAACCCATTGCCTATGCGCTGATTCTGCTCAGAACTGATGGCTACCCCTGTATTTTTGTAGCCGATTATTATGGCGCACATTACAAAGATGTAGGGCGGGATGGTCAGGAGTATGAAATCTGGCTCGATAGCCATCAGTGGCTGATCGATAAGTTTTTACAGGTTCGTCGAGACTATGCCTATGGCGATCAGTATGACTACTTCGATCATGCCAATACCCTAGGCTGGACACGTTTGGGAGATGAAGAACATCCCGGAGGCGTGGCAGTGGTGCTCAGCAATGGGGGAGACGGCAGCAAGTGGATGGAAGTTGGCCGGGCTAATCAGGTTTATGTGGATATTACTGAACATATTGATGAGCCGGTGACCACCAATGAGGAGGGCTGGGCTGACTTTCGCTGTCCGGCGGGTTCTGTGTCCGTATGGGTAGCGCAGGATTGATGCGGTTGAGATAATCGTATCGCGATAGAGGTCGGCCATCTCGGGGGCGATCGCCCCCCTCTATGACCACCTCCCCTCGTCGGCCATACAATAGAACTAGAGCCCTCTACGCCTTGCCAAGGGTGTCTGAAGACAGGCAGCGATCGCCCTTAAGGGATGTCGTGAGGGATGGTTGTGTGATTGAAACGTCAAGGGGATGCTATGAATTTGAAGCGAATTGGCCACGTGGCAATCTGTGTAGACGATATTGAACGCGCGGCGGAGTTCTATCAAAGCCTCGGCATGGAGCTAGCCTGGAAAGATGCGGATTGGGCCTACCTGAAAGCCGGTGATGATGGCTTGGCCCTCCTCAGTCCCCAGTATGACCAAGCTGGGCCCCACTTTGGCTTTGTGTTTAGCGATCGCGCTGAGGTTGATGCGGCCTATCAACGATTGCAGGCAGAGGGCGTGCATGTCACCCCAGTCCATGAGCATCGAGACGGCACGGCATCGTTCTACGGTCGTGACCCCGATGGCAACTGGTTTGAGTATTTGTATGAACCCGCCCCGGTAGCTGCGGCCGTCTAGCGATCTAAGAATTGGGCGGCGTGCAGGTCCCCAAGAGTTCTGGTGTTGGATCCGCCAAGCGGTCAACCAGCGGCAGGAGATCGCTCTCCAGAGCCCAGCCTTGATCACCGGGTTGTAGGAGATCGCTAGACAACTCGTCCCGAGAGGTGGGGAGCGACTCTCCGCCTACCTCGGGACTAGACGGGTCGGGCTCAGCCTCTGGATCGAGGGGAGCGGGACTCACGCGCCCAAGGCTAGCATCGGTGGGGGTCGAACAAATCTGTAGCTGCACCCAAGGAATACCAGGTGTTGTAGCCGAGCGACTCTGAACTAAAAAGACACTGCCGACGGCAGGCTGACCGATGGGCTCTAGGTTAGCAGCGGGCTCATCGGCTGCAGTGGTCGGAGATGGGGGATTGGCATAGAGCAGCAACTCGCCATCGGTGGGAGCACGCCGCAGTTGAATCACGTTTTGGGTCGATAATTCTGTCAAGGGTTCTAAGGAAGACGTAGCCGTGGGTTCTTCTGGCTCCGATGACGCGGATTCTGCAGCAGGCTCGGGGGATTGAACCAGCCACTGCTCAATGGCGGAGGGAAACAGGAGATAACCAATGACGGCACCAATCCCCACCAGCAACAAACTGCTGAGGATGAGGGCAGCCACGTTGGGTGATTCAGACTTAGCAGGGGTTTCAACGGCGATCGTGGGGGTGGGTGTAGCAGGTTCAGGGCGGTGGGTCGTTGGGGCTGGATCAGGAGCGATCGCTAAGCTGGCGGGAATCGTGGGCATCTGAGCCGCTTCGACCGCACAATACAGCAGCCCAATAGTGACGTTATCGTGCCCGTTGCGCGTATTGGCAATGGTGACCAGCTCCCGAGTTACCTGTTCCACCGATAGCTTATGCTGCAACACACCCAGCAGCGTCGAATCCCAATATTCATCCACGCGATCAAAATCGCTCAGACCATCTGAGCAGAGTAAAACGATACAGTCTTCGTCTAAGATAAAGCGCTGCACCGTAGGACGCAGAATGCTTGAGGGCCCCATGCCTAAGGCCTGCACGAGGGAGCCGCCAATGGGCTGCTGCAGGGCCTGCCGGAAAGAACTGTAGCCCATACGCACCTCACGGGAGGCGATGTCGTCATCGAGGGTGACCTGGTGGTAGCCTTGATGGGAAATGCGATAGGCGCGGCTATCGCCCACATGGGTGATATACAGTTCGTGCTGGTGGATCAAGCCCATCACCAAGGTGGTTCCCATGCGTTCGCGATCGTGGCGCTGCTCTTGGTCATTGCGCTGGCTAATCACATCATTGGCCGCACAGGCAGCTTGCTCTAGCGCTAGGGTGAGGTTGAGGGGGGTGAGGTTATGGGGCTGGAGGGCCTGGATCTGCTCTTGAATAGTGGCGATCGCCAACCCTGAGGCCACGTCACCGCCTTGATGTCCGCCAATGCCATCACAGACGATCGCTATGGGTAAGGGACTAGGGTCGGTTGCGGAGTTGAGGGTATAGCGTTCTAGACTACCGCTGGCTGGGAAGCAGGCATCTTCGTTGCGCTTGCGGTGGGGCCCTTGATCCGTTTGGGTAGATAGGGTGACATGACGGGTGAGCGATCGCCCTGCCAAGGCCAGGGCCGCATCCAGTCGGCCGATGAGCTGCTCTACGGTTTGGATATGCCCCTGGGTGAGCTGGCGGCAAAGGTGTTCAAAAAAAGGCGCGATCGCTGGTTGCGTTTGGGGCAGCCAATCCAACCAATGGTGACCGAGTTCACTTAGTTCTGGCGTATTCGGGTCATCGGCCTGGAGTTCTAGTAGGCGGAGAATTCCTCCCTCCACGCGCAAACTGTCCGGCGTCAGCAATGTGCGGGTCATGCCCTGAAGCTGCAGCGGTTGCCAAAGCTGAGCGATCTGCCAAAGCCAGTTGAGTTGCCGGAGGGCGATCGCCTTGGGCCAGGCTTGGGTGAGCGTGGGCAGTAATTGCACCATCACCTCGGCGGGGGGCGATGGATTGCGCAGATCGGGGGATGTATCGGCAATGCTGAGCGACGACATGATGTCTATGGGACTATCATCAACCAGCACAATCGCGCTCCCTTCCGTACCGGTTGCCACTACATCGTAGAGTTGGGGTACATGCAGCCGGTAGGGCGCTAGCTTCAGGTAGGCATTGACGTTCACCGGCAGTTCTTGAAACGGATCTGGGTTGATGCCAGGTTGGGTATCCAGGAAAATGCGGGGAGCCTTGCAGTAATAGCGATTTGCAAGAATATCACCGGGATGGTACTGATCCACATCATGACCGATCGCCCACAGATAGTGTTTCGGTAGAAACGCGCCACAGGCTTGGCAAAACCGATTTGTTTCTGGGTTACGAGTCTGACAGGTATGGTTGGGGCAATGAAGCATTACGGTCGTGATGTGTGCAGGGTCAACGTACGATAGCGCTTTGAACGGGAGAAACACCCTAGTAGTTTGCCATGGAACGAGATGGGTATGAATACCTTCATCGTTCCATGACCCGTTTCCTAACCTTAAGCATCAAACTTAAGAAACGGATAGCCCTAGGAGACACACTCAACGTGTTTCTTGACATTGCCCACGCCCACAGCGCGACTACTCTTCGATCATACAAATCAATCTGACCCAAATCTGGGACGATTTTTAGGATGAGTAGACTGTGGGAACGAGAGCGATCGCCCAATTATAGCGGTAGATATACGGTAGACATCCGGTGCAATCCAGAGTGGATTACCATTCTCCCTAGGCTACTACACCAATGACCGTTTCTGCCCTTAAGAGCATGACCTCTTCATTAGATTTGATCTCTAGATCTATGGCTTCGTGGAATCTCAAGAGGCGATCGCCGCCCATGGTTCTGTTCAATCTTCAGAAATCAACGCTCTAAGATGCCCATTAGCATGACGGATGAACCAGCGACGCTCCCAGCCAGCACCTCTCCATGCCGGAGATCAATGTTTGGTTCCTGATGTCTGAATCTGCCAGCGCTTAAGGTGCTAGCGCTCCCGCCTTGACACCTGTCTCGGCCGCCTGATTGACGGATAAAACTCCTGCGATCCTGATTCTCTCGTAGGTTGAGCTAGCGTCAGCGTAACCCAACGGAATCTAAGCTGGTACTGGGTTTTACGTTGCTCAACCTAGCCTAGGCAACAAAATTGGTCAGTCAACCAGCTCAGTCGCTCCTGCGACTCTTCTCTTGCGACTAAGCTGGGTGCAGGAGCGCCGCTTAGAGTATGGCCCCGCGCAGGAACGATAGTGTCTGGCCCCAGCTGGTTGAACAGAGTAGAACGAGTATTCTGAGGCGGACGTAACCCGCCTAGTTGCTAAGGTAGGAACCCTTGTGTGTCCTGAAAGTCCTTTTCGTTTTTCTATCTTCGTTTTTCTATCTTCGTTCTTCTGCCTTGCGGTACTAAATGGGTTGGACAATCTCATGCCTGCGTTCAGGATTGGGCGGATTGGCATTAGGCTTTATTCACACATGTCATGGTGGTTATACATTATCTTATTTAGAATTGGCACTGCCGTCATGGCAAGGCCATCAACGAAGCTTTAGAGAGCACGTATCAATCTCTGTAAGCAGCTACGTTGATATAGCCATGGTCATCAGAGAGTTGGTGTTGTCCCTTATGCCTCAATGTAGCCATACCCCCTTAGTCTGCTCAATCAGGCGATTTCAACCTCTTCTTAACGTAAAATTTACCGCACCTTCATCTCTGTGTGGGAGAGTGGCAACGGCCCAATCTTTTCTGTCAAGCTTCCGTGAAAATACGAGGGCTTGATACATGTTCGTCCAGTTCCCAGTGGGTAATGTAAGTAGAGATTATTATGGTTGATATTCAACTCAGCGTGATTGGCAATTACGAAACCGGTGTATTTGGTCAATCTGCCGCAGAAATTCCAGCCTACGATCCCACAACTCAACGGCTGTTTGTTGTTAATGCTCAAAGTGCTACCATCGAAGTGCTTGATCTGAGTGATCCTAGTCAGCCAGTTAAGTTATTCGACATTGATGTGTCTGCATTTGGCAACGGTGGTGCTGCCAACAGTGTAGCGGTACAAAATGGCATCGTGGCGATCGCTGTCGAAAACTCCGACAAGCAAGCCAATGGTCAGGTTGTCTTCTATGCCGCTGATGGCGACGGCACCACGGCCCTCAGCAGTGTAGATGTGGGCGCACTGCCCGATATGCTCATCTTTACGCCGGATGGCACTAAGCTCTTGGTGGCCAACGAAGGTGAACCCAGTGATGACTACACTGTCGATCCGGAAGGCTCTGTTAGCATCATTGATCTCTCCGGCGGTGTTGCCAACGTCACCCAAACCAATGTCACTACGGCAACGTTTAATGCCTTTGATGCTCAGAGAGAAGACTTAATTGCGGCTGGTGTACGGATCTTTGGCCCCAATGCCAGTACCTCTCAAGATTTTGAGCCAGAATATATCGCCGTCTCCGCCGATTCCACCACAGCCTGGATTGCTCTGCAGGAAAACAATGCCTTTGCAGTTCTCGATCTAACCACAGGACAGATTACCGATATTCTGCCCTTGGGCTTTAAAGACCATAGCTTACCCGGTAATGGTATCGATGCCAGCGATCGCGATGACAGCATCAATATTCAACCCTGGCCAGTCTTTGGTATGTATCAGCCTGATGCGATCGCTGCCTATTCCGTGGGTGGCCAAACCTTCATCGTTAGTGCCAACGAAGGTGATGCTCGTGACTATGCTGGCTTTGCCGAAGAATCTCGAATCGCAGATCTTACCTTAGATGCGACGGCTTTCCCCAATGCTGTGGATCTGCAAAGCGATGAGCAATTGGGCCGCCTAACCGTCACCACGACTCTGGGGCAAAATGAAAATGGAGAGTATGAGGCTCTCTACGCCTACGGTTCCCGTTCCTTCTCCATTTGGGATGCTCAAGGCAATCTTGTGTTCGATAGCGGTGATGACTTCGAACAGATTACGGCGGCACAACTCCCCAATGACTTTAATGCCAACAATGACGAAAATGGTAGCTTCGAGAGCCGTAGCGACAACAAAGGGCCGGAGCCCGAAGGCGTAACCCTAGGGCAAATTAACGGACGCACCTACGCCTTTATCGGCCTAGAGCGCATTGGCGGTGTCATGGTGTATGACATCACTGACCCATCTGCAGCAGAATTTGTGGAGTATATTAACCCCCGTGACTTTGCAGGAGATGCCGCTGCAGGCATGGCTGGGCCGCTTGGGCCAGAAGGGTTGGTGTTTATCTCTGCTCAGGATAGCCCCACCGGTTTTCCCTTACTCGTGGTATCCAACGAAGTCAGCGGTAGCACCACCATTTTCAGCATCAACTACAATGCCACAGACTTTGCTACCCGAGGCAATGATGTACTCACCGGCACTCCTGATGCAGATACGATCAACGGACTGGCCGGTAATGACGTCATCTTGGGCCTAGCAGGGGATGATACTTTGCTGGGTGCGGCAGGGAGCGATCGCCTTTTTGGAGATATCGGTAACGACCTTCTCAATGGCGGTGCTGGTAATGACATCCTGCGGGGTGGTGACGGCAACGATCGCCTCATTGGTGCCATTGGCAACGATCGCCTCCTAGGCGATGCCGGCAATGACACACTAGAGGGAGGAGCAGGGAATGATGTCCTCATTGGCGGTGCTGGTCGCGATACCTTGATCGGTGGTCTTGGCAACGATCGCCTCATCGGTGGAGCCAGTGTCGATATCTTTGTGATTGGTCGCCGGGCTGGACGCGATATTGCGTTTGACTTTGAGCAAGGCACCGATCGCATTGGTCTATCCAATGGTCTGAGCTTTGGTGATCTTTCCTTGGTTCAGCGGGGTCGCAATACGCTGATTCGTGCAGGACAAGAAAACCTACTCTTTGTTCTTGGCACCAGTGCTGATGATCTCGGTCGTCGTGATTTTGTGGCGGCTTAGTACCAGCGCCGATATCACTAGAATCTGTTAAAACAGGTTTTCTAGCCTATTGGGGCATGGTGATGTTAATAGCCAATCTTGCTATGCCCCAATCTGTAGAGCGATCGCTCCTTGAATATTTTCTAATGTTCTCTAAGGAGCGATCGCTCTCATCTATCTCATCTAATGCTCGTTCCCTCCCTTGAGATCTGAGCGAATAGAAACGTGAAGACGAGACATGGACGAGATACGCTACTGAGGCGGCTCGACAGGTGGACGGCGATCGCTCCCCTAAATACTCAAACTAGATACTCAACCCTACCAGTCTCTTTTTTGCCACCGTGATCAGCGATCGCGAAAAAAGTCACACCCTAAGGGCGATCGCCCTGATGTCGCTATGCCTTGCATCGTCTATCATACGGTGTAGTTGGTTGGAGAATACCAGTGCAGTCAGTGGGTGAACCTGTTATTGAGCTAAAAGGCGTCAGCAAGTCCTTTGGCAAGGATCACGTCGTTTTAGACCATGTAGACCTAACGATTTACCGGGGGCAGGCCCTGGGAATTATTGGCCCCTCCGGAACCGGAAAATCGACCATCCTGCGGATTATTGCGGGTCTGCTAGCGCCCGACTCTGGCGAGATCTATATCCAAGGGCAGCGGCGGGAAGGCCTGGTGGGTGATTACCACGATCCCATCGGTATCGGTATGGTCTTTCAGCAAGCCGCCCTGTTTGACTCCCTCACCGTGGATGAAAACGTTGGCTTCTTGCTCTACCAACATTCCAAATTGCCCCGCGATCGCATTCGCCATCTGGTTGATGAATGCTTAGAGATGGTAGGGTTGCCCGGCACCGGCGATCGCTTACCGGCAGAACTGTCCGGCGGGATGCGCAAACGGGTGAGCTTTGCCCGCGCCATTATTACCAACCCAGAACGCCCGGCAGAATCCCCAGAAATCTTGCTGTATGATGAACCCACCGCTGGTCTGGATCCAATCGCCTCCACGGTGATTGAAGATCTGATTCGTCAACTCCAAGGGCGATCGGGCAGCAGCACCTACGTCATGGTCACCCACCAAGACAGCACCATTCGCCGCACCACCGATCGCATTGTGTTTCTCTATCAAGGCAAGGTGCAATGGCAGGGGCTCGTGCAAGATATTGACACCACGGATCAGCCTCTCGTGCGCCAGTTCTTCAGCGGTAGTGTTGAGGGGCCCATCCAAGTGGGGTAGAATCACCTATCGAATCCATCAAGTATTATCCAGATTACGCCTGTACCCGTTAAAATCGCTGGAGTGAACCTCCTGACCGTCTCGATGGCCTATCGATGGCTCATGGACGGGCTTTGGGGAAACAACTCAGCGGTCGGAGAGTCCTAGAGGCTTGGAATGGATCGATCTTAGTAAGAAAAGCTAGAGGCTGTCGGTCGGTTCTATGGGGAGTATCCTAGTTTCGCAAGTTAGCCCTCATCTCCCAACCCTTGTTCCCCAAAAAGGGAGTAGGGGAGCCGGATTCAAAGTCCCTCTCCCGCTCTGGGAGAGGGATTTAGGGTGAGGGCTACAAAAGTGGGATGCACCCGTTCTATGTTTGTCAATGAATGGATGCCCAGCAGGACAAACGATGCAACGGCATCCGAAAACCATCTGTGAGGACGTATCATGCGATCGAGAACGCTGCGAGAAGGCTCGGTGGGGTTGCTCATCTTAGTGGGACTGGCACTCTTTGGCGGTCTAGCATTTTGGATTCAAGGGCTAAACCTTGGTCGCCGCAGCTATCAAGCCAATATCACTTTTGATAATGTGGCGGGAATGCGTCCGGGGGCTCCCGTGCGCTATCGCGGCGTGGTGGTGGGCAAAATCCAAGATGTCCAAACAGCCTCCAATGCAGCGGAAGCGATCATTCAAATCGACTCTAACCGCTTAATTATTCCCAAGGATGTGATTGTTGAAGCCAATCAGGTGGGGCTCATTGGAGAAACCTCGATTGATATTTTTCCTCAGGTGCTGCTGCCCGAGGCCGTGACGGAAGAAGCCGATCCGCTAGCGGCAGATTGTGACACCCAGCTCATCTTGTGCAATGGCGATCGCCTTAATGGTGCAGTGGGTGTCAGCTACGATACCTTGATTCGCTCAACCACGGAAATTGCTGATTTGTTGACCGAGACTGGCTTCTTTGACGAACTGCGGGAATTGACCCGCAATTCTGCCGATGCTGCGGAAGGCGTCTCGGAACTCACCCGTGAATTTGCCAGCCTCAGCCGCACTCTGGAGGGTGAGTTAGGTGCTCTCACGGCCTCCGCCATCAGCACCACGGACGCTGTGGGACAGGCTGCGACAGAACTCAGCATCACCTCTCGTCAGGTGAATGAGCTGATTGACACCAACCGCAGCACCCTAGTGCTCACGTTAGAGAACATCAATGAGACCAGCCTCCAGCTTCGCCGGGTGGTTGACAATCTCAGTCCTGCGATTGAGAACGGAGAACTGGTGGAAAATCTGCAGATTCTGTCCGAAAATGCGGTGATCGCCTCCAATAACCTGCGCAACTTTTCCGATACGGTGGGTAGCCCAGAAAACTTACTGATGATCCAGCAGACCCTGGATTCTGCCCGGGCTACGTTCCAAAATGCTCAGAAAATTACCTCTGACCTCGATGAACTGATGGGCGATCCAGAATTTCGCAATAATTTGCGAGACTTGGTGGAGGGGTTGAGCGGGCTGGTGTCCTCAACTCAGGAGTTGCGCGATCAGGCCCAATTTGCGCAAACGCTGCAATCCACGAAGGAGTCTCTAGAGGCTGCCACTCCACAGCCAGTAGCTCCTTCTACGCCGACAGTTCCTGCCACGGCAGCCCAATCGCTTCCTGCCGTTGAGTCGCGTCCAGAGGAGGATAACTAGAACATGGTGGCAATCTTGGCCCCAGCCAGCTTTTCCTAAACGAGAAACAGAGCGAGGGTTCAAGATACGGCTCGGCCCTAGCGCTTCGACACGGCTACCGAGTCGCGAATATACCACCGCCAGGGAATATCGGCTCCTTGGGTTAGGCCAATGCGCGTGGTTTGATGCAGGGCGATCGCTCCTTCAGAAATCTGCTGGTCTAAGCTAGGCGATCGCTGCTCTAGCCAAAGCGGTTGCCCTGGCGCGAAGGGTTGACCTGAGTGGGAACGATCAATCTGCAGGGCGCGACAGAGTTTTCCTGGGCCCGCGCCAAGGCGGGCGAGGGGTTGGGGGGAGCGATCGCCGGGGGGTTCTTGCTGCAACTGCACGGCCCGAATGAGCACCGCGCTGGGCACATCTTCCGCATCGGTGACCACATTCAGGCAATGGTACATGCCATAGATCAGGTACACGTAGCTGTAGCCCGCCGGGCCAAACATAACGGCATTGCGCGGCGTACGGCGGCGGTAGGCGTGGCAGGCTGGATCATCGGGGGCATAGGCTTCGGTTTCCACAATCAGGCTGCGCAGGGTGGAGCCGTTCTCAAACTGGCGCACGAGGGCGCAGCCGAGCAGGTCTACGGCGATCGCTGGAGAGGGTCGCGCTAACCAGTCAGCAGCAATAGGCGGTAAGGGCGATGGGCTAAAGGGTAGGAGCACAGGCGTCGAGGTCTCATCAACTCGTTCATGTCTTTCATTGTTGACGAAGTTGACGACTAGGTTGACGCATCGGTTGACAAACCGTGAAGATTTTCTGCGGATTTATCAGGTTTTTCCAGCTTTTATCCCAAAATGGAGCAAGATTTCGATGCACCATCCCCTTTGGGGCTCGCTGACGATTTCGTTCAAACCACTGTTAAGATCTCGGTATGGATATTAAACTCGCCCTTTTGTTTCTAACTCCCGTGTTTATCGTGGCCTGCCTGTTCTTCGGCACCCGAAACGGCTTCTACGACTCCGATGATTACCATGGCAATGGTTCTGCCCACTAGGGAGCGATCGCTCTTCTAGACTCATAGATTTCTGCTAAGGACAGCTTCCCGCTAGGTAGGCTGCTCAAGGTTTTCTATGGCTTGATAGAGATAAACCTGTTCCAGACGATGACAAGTAGCATCTCTTGGGTTTGGCTTGCATCACGCTAGATTTAGTCGTTAGACTCAACTCAAGCGTCCCGTTAACTGTGAGTGATCTGTCGCTCAACTGTACGAAACTGATGATAGCCCCAAACCCTTGCATTCCTGTTCTAGTGTTGTGTTCACCTGCATTCGCCACCCAAGGAGCCAAGTATCGTGCTTGAGCTAGAGTGCCTGCCCTATGCTGTGGGACACGCCACAGAAGGGGTTTGTCTGCTCGTCCGTATTGGCACCTATCGCATCTTGCTAGACTGTGGTCTGCAGGACGTTTCCCTGCTCAAAAGCCACGATGGTTCCCTGCCTCCAGCCGACGTGGTGCTCTGTAGCCATGCCCATCAAGACCATGCTCGGGGACTCTTGGCGCTGCACCAGGCCTATCCCCAGCTTCCCATCTATGCCAGCGGCGTCACCGCCAAGCTGCTGCCTCTCAATTGGCCCGAGGAGCCGGAGGTTCCTGATTTTTGCCAACCCCTAGCGTGGCGATCGCCCTTTAATCTCTACCCCGATCTCACGGTTGAACTCTGGCCCGCCGGCCATCTCCCCGGTGCTGCTGCTGCTCTGATTACCCACAAAACCCCCGAGCGCGATTACACCCTCATCTACACCGGGGATTATCTACTCTCCAGTTCCCGTCTCGTAGATGGGTTGCCCTTGGATGAACTGCGGGGACTGCGCCCCGATATTTTGATTACCGAAGGTAGCTATGGCACCTCTCGCCATCCCCACCGCCGCCAGCAGGAAAATCAACTGGCCGAACGCATCCATCGAGCGATCGCCAACGGTCAATCGGTTCTCCTGCCCACCGAACCCCTAGGGCTAGGGCAAGAACTCCTCATGCTGCTGCGCAGCCATCACCATTTCACCGGGCGGGATATCGATATTTGGGTAGACGGCATGGTCGCCGCCGGGTGTGATGCCTATCTAACGCTGATGCCCTACCTGCCCAGTACGGTGCAAAACTTCGCCCGCCACCAGCCCCTCTTTTGGGATACCCGCGTGCGTCCTAGGGTGCGGCGCTGGAGCCAGCGGGATGAGCATACGGGCGATGATGCCTGGTATCAAACGCCCTGCATTGTGATTACAGATGACGTTGAGCGGGTGCTGAGCAGCCCCCAAGCGGCCACCCAGCGCTGGCTATTGCTATTGACGGAACAACCAGGGCGATCGCCCCAGGATCTCTATCCATCGCTAATTGAGCATATGCCTTCCCAGTTCCAGTCCTTCATCCAATCGGGACAGTGGCTGGTCGACACCTATCTGCTCAGCGAACATTGCGACGGGCCGGGTACCGCCCAGCTCATCCACAACCTCCGCCCCCAGCATGTCATCTTCGTCCACGGAGCCCCCCAGTACCTCACAGACTTGACCGGGCTCGACGAACTGCAAAGCCGCTATCATCTCCACTGCCCCACGGCTAATTCTCTAGTGGAGCTGCCCATTGGCGAGATGTTCCATCAGCCAGCTCCCCCAGACATACGCTACGAAGGGGAACTGACCGAGCTGGAAACCATCATCATGGTGACGTTGCCAGAAAATATGACCCACGATCCTCGCTGGCAGCACCTAGCCGATACGGGCTTGGTCGAGGCGCGCTGGCAGGGAGATGAGTTGGTGTTGCGGGGCGTATCGCAGCGAGAACTGCTGAGCCAGGGCACGGAAGCTGCCGCCCTCAGCGGCTTAGAATGCTGCGAAAACTGTCGCTTCTTTCGTAAGCAGCGATGTTCTGGGCAGAATTCTCCCCTATTTGGCTTCAAGGTCACGCCGGAGGGCTACTGCCCTGCCTTCGAGCCGCGTAGCTAGCCTGAGGGTGCGTCGACTGAAGGGACGAGCGACCGGACGTCTCCAGTCCCCTCAGAACGATTATTCTAGTCGGGGTTTGATTCGGGATAGGGGCGGCGCAGTTGTTCGGCTTCTGGACAATCATCCGACACCAGCGGTTCCACATCGCCTCGGGGTACAGCCGCTAGTTTTTGCATCACCGAACCAATGCTCTCTAACCGCACCATTTCTTCCCAAGAGCAGGTTTCGTCTTCCTCTTCGGTTTCATAGCGCAGGGTGACTAAATCTCCTTCAATATCTAAGATACGCGCGCGCTCAATCCAGCGCTGCTGATCGCGTAAAAAGACCCATACGTCACGACCATCACAACATAGTTGATAAATTTTGCGATGTAGCATAATGTCGCTTCTCCTGAGAGGTCAATCCTCAATGCGGGTTAGGACGGAGCCAAGCTGCCTAACAGTACTGAAACAGGGATCTAGCGGGAAACGTCTAGGATCCGATCGAAAAAAACCAGATCATCCGGCTAGATATCCACACAGCCCTTAGGCGTATAGTTCCCGGCGATCGCTCCTTTGGGTTAGGGCAGGGTTGGCACTGGAGGCTGCAACCCAGATGGTTGGTGGAGCGGATTGGATGCCGCAACCCCTTGGAGCAACGCGATCACAGTCAGGATGATACGCAATTAAAATCATCGTTGATAGTATGTTGAAAGAGTGCATTTGCCTAAACCCAGAGCGCGATCGCTGCGGGTACAGAACCACCTCATGCCCCCTTGTTCTGAGCAGAACAAATTTGGAGGCGTTCAGAAACGGGAAGTCCACATCTCTTACCCCCCATTCTAACGATAGTTGGGCTGAAATCAAAAACTGTCGCAGGTAACTCTGCTGTCATGCCAGGCTCCTCGGAGGATGTCGCGGGGCGATCGCCCTGGCTGTTTGCAACAGGCATAGCGTGAAACCTAGGTGCTGTCTGCGGTGTACCGCTCGTCGATTGAGCCTCAGGGCTCTCCAGCATGGCCTGTACTGGAGAGCGCCGATTTTGCCAGGGAGTCATCACTTAGACGGTGGTGATGTCCTTTTCTTTAGTGCTGAGCAACTCATCGATCTTTTTGACAAACTTGTCTGTGATTTGCTGGATCGTGTCTTGCTGATCGCGAGATTCATCTTCGGAGATGTCGCTATTTTTTTCTTGTTTTCGCACCTCATCCACCGCCTCTCGACGAATATTGCGCAGAGCAACTTTTCCCTCTTCCGCAATCTTAGACGCCACCTTCACCAATTCCTTCCGGCGATCGCTCGTCAGTTGGGGAATATTTAGGCGAATGGTGCTGCCGTCGTTATTGGGCGTGAGGCCCAAATCTGACATCATGATGGCCTTTTCAATGGTTGTCATGCTGCCCGGATCAAAGGGCTGAATGGTGATGCTGCTGGAATCGGGCACGCTAATGTTGGCCAACGATTTCAGGGGTGTGGGGCTACCGTAGTAGTCCACCATGACCCGATCCAAAATGGACGCATTAGCTCGCCCAGTTCGAATGGTGTTAAACGACCGTTGAGTTGCCTCAATGGTCTGCTGCATATGCTCTTCAAGTTCAGCTAATTTCACAAGAACCTCCCACAACTGTTCCAATCGGTTCTTCCATGACGGCGCGGCGGATATTGCCTCGCACCGATAGGTCAAACACTACGATCGGGATATTGTTATCTTTACACAATGCGATCGCGGTACTGTCCATGACTTTGAGGTCTTGGGTCAAGACATGGGCATAGGTGAGGGTATTAAACCGCTGAGCATTGGGGTTTTTGTTGGGGTCGGAGTCGTAGACGCCATCCACCTTGGTTGCCTTAAACACTACATCAGCATTGATTTCAGCCGCCCGCAGCGCTGCTGTTGTATCGGTGGTAAAAAATGGATTGCCCGACCCAGCCCCAAAAATCACCACGCGCTGTTTCTCAAGATGGCGAATGGCCCGGCGGCGGATGTAGGGTTCAGCTACTTCCTTCATTTCAATCGCGGTCTGCACCCTGGTGGGCACGCCAGCGCGCTCTAGGGAATCTTGCAGGGTCATGGCATTCATCACGGTAGCAATCATACCGATGTAGTCTGCCGTGGCCCGATCCATGCCGGCTGATGCCCCCTTGACGCCCCGAAAAATGTTGCCCCCGCCTACCACAATGGCAACCTGGACACCCATACTCACAACTTCTAATACTTCTTCTGCAATCCCTTGCACGATCATGGGATCAATGCCGTAGGCTAGCTCCCCCATCAGGGCTTCACCGCTCAATTTCAGCAGAATGCGCTGGTAAGTCATCCCGGTGTAACGCTTTTTTAAGTGATCTCCCACTTAAGATAGCAGCACAACTGCCGTTGTAGGGCCCTGTATTGCAAAGTTGCAAAAGGTTACATTAGACACCTTGCTGCCTAAGCAACGTCCCTGTGGCGCTAGGTCAGGCTAGGGAACGCAGGATGGAGAAACCAGGATCCGTCGGGCGGCTAGCTGCGCCATTTGATGGTGCTGCCCGTGGCGGGATTGGAAACTACGGCAATCGGCTGATCGGCTAGCAGTTGGGCGATCGCATCTTGAAAGTAGTGGTGGACGGCTTGGTTGAGCTGATGGTTGGCGTCATCAATGGCCCCGCGATAGCATAGCTTTCCCTGGGCGTCGATTAGGAAGGCTTCCGGCGTGTAGTCGGCCCCAAAACTACGCAACACATCTTGGGTGGCATCTCGCAGGTAGGGGAAGTTGAGCTGGTGGTCGTTGGCAAAGCTAATCATGTTGCCAAAGTCATCTTCGGGATAGCGGCGATCGTCATTGCCGTTGATGCCAATTAGCGTAAAGCCTGCGGATTGAAACTGGGTCTGAAGCTGTTTGAGGCAGTTGAGGTAGGTGCGCACATAGAGGCAGTGATTGGATAGCGTCACCACACCCACGGCCCGAAACTGCTGTAGATAGTTGGCTAGATGATGCACTTGGCGATCCACCCCGCGTAGTTCAAAATCAGGGGCGTAGTCACCAATGCGGGTACCGGTCTGTTCTATAAAAGTCATGGATGCCACAAGATTCAGCGAGGTGGGTCAAACGAGCGATCGCTGATCATAGATCGGCGACCTATCGGACAAGGTCAACTCGGACGATTTCAACAGCCAGCAAGACAACAGTTCGGTGTAGCCTAGGTGAGCGAGGCCTAGTTGGGAACTTCCCACTGTTGGGCGATCGCTTGATAGCCGATGAGTTTATACACCAGCTTAGCCGCCGTGAATTCCGAAACAACGGAGTCAACCACGGGGGCCAGTTCCATCACATCACAACCCAGCACGTCGTATTCTTCAAACAACCGCCGCAGAAATTCTGTGAGCCCATACCAATCTAACCCACCGGGCTCTGGGGTGCCGACGCCGGGCATTTGGGTCGGGTCGATGCCATCCAGGTCAATGGTCAGGAAGACGGATTGGGTGGGAATGCTAGCGATCGCCCGATCGATCCAATCGGGCTGGCGAGCAATCTCCCGCGCCCGAAAGACGCATAGATTTTTGTCGCGAATTAGGTCAGCTTCTTCTCGGCAAATGCTGCGGATGCCAATTTGTACCGTGGGCAGCCCCATGTCTAACACCCGCCGCATCACGCAGGCATGATTGTGGATGGAACCCTCGTATTCCTGGCGTAGGTCGGCATGGGCATCAATTTGCACGACCGTGAACGGGGTGGATGACGACTCTTGGTAGGCCCGCACTAGCCCTTCGGTAATGCTATGCTCTCCCCCTAGGCCAATCACAAACTTGCCATCATCCCAAAGCGATCGCACCGTCTTACAGGTGTCTTGCAGCATCACCGCTGCCGTGAGCATGGGCTGGCTGCGGGTGTCGGCAATGGGCGTATGGGTGTAGATGCCGACGGGCCAATATTCTTGCTCCAGTTCTTCGTCGTAGTATTCAACTTGCTGCGACGCATCTAAGATTGAAGCGGGGCCATCTTGACACCCCTTGCGGTAGGTTGTTGTGGCTTCGTAGGGAATGGGCAGAATCACCACCCGCGCCGTTTCGTAGTCTGCCGCGACCTCGTCTCCCAAAAAGGGACTATGGGCAGTGGGTTTTTGCGTCAACATGGGGCAACTCAGTCCTGTGATGTAGTGGGATGGTGTAGTGGGATGTTGGATGGAATAGCTGGGGAAGTCAGGCAGGGAGCGATCGCTGCAGATCCGTCACTGTAGATTCGTTAGGAGCGATGGGGCAAGCCTGCTTGGTTCTCAAGAACACGAACTCCCTACTATCATGCCTAAACTAGAAGAATTATGCCCCATGGCCTGCCCTATCACCATGGTCAATTTCCCGTTTGTTCAGTCTTTTACCTTTGACCTCCGTTTCAGTGATTCACCATGAGTATCTTGACCCTTCAATCCGTTAATAAAGACTTTGGTATTAAAGAAATTCTGCGGGAGGCAAGCTTCAGCCTAGGAGCAAACGACAAGGTTGGACTGATTGGCACCAACGGCTCCGGCAAGTCTACGCTGCTGAAAATCTTGGCTGGCCTAGAGCCCATTGACAGTGGTGAATGCTGGGTGAATCCCAATATCCGCGCGGTGTATTTACCCCAACAGCCGCAGTTGGAGAGCGATCGCACCGTGTTAGAACAGGTCTTTGCCGACAGCGGCGAACAGATGGCCCTCGTGCGCCAGTATGAAGCCCTATCCCACCAACTGGGGCGGGTCAGCGGTCAAGACATGGATCGGATCATGGGGCAACTTTCCACCATTTCTGAGCAAATGGCAACGGCTGGAGCTTGGGAGCTAGAAACCAAGGCCAAGATTATTCTCAGCAAGCTGGGCATTGAAGACTTTGAAGCCAAGGTCGGCACGCTGTCCGGCGGCTACCAGCGGCGGATTGCCCTGGCTACGGCCCTGCTGTCTGAGCCAGATGTGCTGCTGATGGATGAGCCCACCAACCATCTGGATACCGACTCGGTGGACTGGCTGCAGGGCTACCTGAATCAATATCCTGGAGCCATTTTACTGATCACCCACGATCGCTACTTCCTAGACCAGGTCACCACCCGCATTCTAGAGCTGGATCGGGGTGACCTAACGGCCTATGCCGGTAACTATGCTTACTACCTGGAAAAGAAGGCGCTTGCTGAAGATGTAGACGTGAGCCGTCAGCGGAAACATCGAGGCCTGCTGCGGCGAGAGCTGGAATGGCTGAAGCGCGGCCCCAAGGCTCGCAGCACCAAGCAGAAGGCTCGTATCGATCGCATCTCTGATATGCAAGATCAGGAGTTCAAGGGCGGGCAAGAGCGGGTGGAAATCTCCACGCCAGGGCGGCGCATTGGCAAGAAGGTGGTAGAACTCCAGGATGTGAGTAAAAGCTATGGCGATCGCACCCTGATCCAGTCTTTCACCTACGCCTTCAGTCCTGAGGATCGGATTGGCGTCATTGGCGGCAACGGCGTGGGTAAATCCACCCTGCTGAATATCATTATCGGCAAGCTCCCTCCCGACAGCGGCACCGTTGATATGGGGCAAACTATCCACATCGGCTATTTTGATCAACAGTCGGAAACCTTGATGGCCGCAGCTAACCAAGAGCAGCGGGTGATTGAATACCTCAAAGACGAAGCGAGTCTCGTGCAAACCAAAGACGGCGATCAGATTACCGCGTCGCAAATGCTAGAGCGCTTTCTGTTTCCCTCCAACCAGCAATATCTGCCTCTTCATAAACTGTCCGGGGGCGAAAAGCGGCGGCTGTTTTTGCTGCGGGTGCTGATGAAGGCTCCTAACCTGCTCATCCTGGATGAGCCGACCAATGACCTTGATGTACAAACCCTAGGGGTGCTGGAAGACTATCTAGACCAGTTCAACGGCTGTGTGATCATTGTGTCCCACGATCGCTACTTCCTAGACCGCACGGTGGATCAGATTTTTGCCTTCCATCCCGGAGGCGAAGTGCGCCGCTATCCTGGTAACTATTCCATCTATCTGGACTATCGCAAGCAGGAGGACGCCGAGACCTCACCCAGCTCATCGGCACCTAAGGCTGTTAGCGCCACGGAGGAGCCAACCGCCCGCAAAGCACCCCGTCCTCGCAAAATGTCCTACAACGAGAAGCGAGAATTTGAGCATCTTGAGCAGCATATTCCTAGCCTCGAAGCCGAAAAAACAGCGATCGAACAGCAGCTCTACCACAATCCTCCCAGCGGCTATGATCAGGTGCAATCCCTTTCCGATCGCCTAGCTGCCATCCTGCACGAGATTGAACAGTCTATCGAACGCTGGATGGAGCTTTCCGATCTAGCATCCTAGCCATGGCTCCGTACCTCCCAAGGACATCAAACTACAAAATCAAACATCGTCTTTTCCGACAAATTACTGAGATAGGAGAACTCTAAGGTCTTTTTTATCGTCATGATTAGGGTGGGTTTGCTGGCGATATAAAGGCGAATCTAAGGGATGATGCATAGTCCCTGTGTAGTCAGAAGGAGGCACCGTCAGGTATGGTCAAGCCATCCGTGAGGGGCTCCCCCATGGGTGGGAGGCTGCTCAGCCGGTGTTGCTGAACGCGATATGATTTGCGCTAACCAGCCGTGAGCAAGACGCTCGTACTTCATTCACCATCAAGGTTGTGTAAGTATCTTGCTCCCATTCTGATTTCATAGTTTTATTCAGCATCGCTGCTCAGCCTTAATCCACATCTACCGCTTTTCAATTAACGCATCACGGGCATCCAGGACTTAACTATGAAAAAAATCTTAGTCATCGAAGATGATCCGTCCGTTCGGGACAATATTGCCGATATCCTCGAATTGACCGACGATTATGCCTTTAGCGTCGAAACGGCGGAGAATGGACAAGAAGGTCTACAGCGGGCTACTGAAAGCTGTCCTGACCTGATTATTTGCGATGTGATGATGCCTGGCCTCAATGGCTATGAGGTTCTGCAAGCGCTGCGGCAGCAGGAATCCACGAGCAATATTCCCCTAGTGTTCCTCACGGCTAGGGTGGAGCGCGATGACCAGCGCTTGGGCATGGAGTTGGGGGCCGATGACTACCTCACCAAGCCGTTTACGGCCAAGGAACTGCTGAAGGCGATTATTGCCCGGCTCAATAAACGCGACGCCATGGAAAAGCAGGTTCAGCACCATCTCGATCATCTGCGCAGTAATATTACCCTATCTTTACCTCACGAGGTTTATACACCTCTCAACGGTATTCTAGCATTCTGTGAGTTCTTCCTTACCCATTATGATTCCATTGATCGTGATGAGGGGCGCGAAATTCTAGAATCTATCCAAACCTCTGGTAAACGGCTGCAGCGACTGGTGCAAAATTTCTTACTTTATGCTCAGCTTGAAGTTACGGCCCATGATCCAGAGCGCCTACGGGGACTTCAGCATGATCGAACTCATGCGCCCATTAGCTCTTTGATTCGTGACTTAACGATACCGCTAGCCGAAAAGCTTAACCGTACTCAAGATCTTACCTTAACTCTGGAAGAGTCTTTTGGTTGGGTATCGGTGTCGATGCTGCAAAAGATACTAGATGAACTCTTCGACAATGCCTTCAAGTTTTCTGAGCGCGGCACGGCAATTGAGATCGACAGTACGACCCATGATGATCAACTAGCGATCGCCATTACCAACTACGGTCGAGGCATGACCGCCGACCAGCTTGCCCATATTGGTGCCTATACCCAGTTTGAACGCTGCTTTCATGAACAACAGGGATCGGGTTTGGGGTTGGCGATCGCCAAACGCATGGCTGAACTGCAGGGCGGCAGCCTCACCATCGACAGCGTGCCCCAAGGCTACACCCGGGTTTGCCTAAAGCTTCCCATTGCCGAGCCGCCGGACGTTAGCGCCGCTCGGGAGATGCTAGATTCCGAAAACGCGTGAACTGGGGCTCAAACAGTAGGCGAATGGTGCCGACGGGGCCATTCCGATGCTTGGTGATAATAATCTCCGCAATGCCGCGATCGGGGGTGTCGGGATTGTAGTAGTCATCGCGGTATAACATCATCACCAAGTCCGCATCCTGCTCGATCGAGCCACTTTCCCGCAAATCACTCATCATCGGTCGCTTATTGGTACGCGACTCTACGCCCCGGCTGAGCTGCGATAGGGCCATCACCGGCACATTCAGCTCCCGTGCCAACCCCTTCAGGGCCCGCGTAATTTTTGAAAGTTCCTGCACCCGGTTGTCGCCACTGCCCTCCATCAACTGCAGGTAGTCCACCAAAATTAGCCCTAAGGAGCCGCCCTTTTCTGCCTGCAGACGGCGGGCTTTGGAACGCATCTCGTTCACCGAGACGTTGGGGGTATCGTCAATAAAAATCGGCAGTTGCGACAGCACGCTGATGGCATGGCCCAGGGGTTCCCATTCATGTTGACTGATGCGCCCAGCCCGCAGCCGCCCGCTTTCGATCTGCACTTCGCTGGAAAGCAAACGATACACCAGTTGCTCCTTCGACATTTCTAGGCTGAAGACCGCCACCGGCAGCTTATGGAAGGCGGCAATGTTGCGGGCGGCATTTAAGACAAAGCTGGTGTTGTGCAAACAGATGTCATTGGCGACGAAATTATGGGTCTGGGGAATGGTCAGGTCATACACCTGCTGCTGCCCCAAGGGTTCGATCGCCGTGATCTCATCCCAATAGATCTCGCTGGTGGCCAACTGCTGCAGCTGTCGGTTATCCAGGGCGATCGCTAGGGCCAGGAGGCGATCGCGGGATAGCCCTCGCTTCCCTACATGTAGATTGGAATAGCCGCGAATGCCGGCCCGCTTTGCCAAGGATGCCCAGGATTCTTGCCCTTTAGCCTGGGCGATCGCTTGCCAGATACCTACGGGAATCAGATCGCGGTTGGTTTGATAGCTGCGTTGGTCAAGCTTGGTTTGCACCTTAGCCAGAATGCCCTCTTTGCCAAACATGCCAATGTCGCTGAGGAAGGTGCGCATGGATAGGGCATCGGTGATATCGATCTGCCAGGTCGTGCGTCGTCCTAGGGATCGTCGTTTGAGCGCGGCAATGATGCCAAAGCGCAGCAGCAGATGCTGGATCTGCCGGGCTAGGCGTTCACTGGGGGTAGCATAGCCCATTTGGCATTGACCGCTGGTCAACACCGTTGCCCAGCCATCGGCGGCGAAGAGGCGATTCAAAAACAGCGCTACCTGGGATCGTCCTAAACGGAATACCGGCGCGGGAATGACCCGATCGCTGCCGTCGGTGCCCCAGATGCCGAGCTGATCCAGCCAGTCGCGCAGGGGATTGCGGGAGGCGATCGCAGCTCCAGCGGAGGCAGTCATGGGCTGGGCAGAGGAAACCACCCGCAGGCGAGATGGACTGCGGTCAGCTTCTAAACCACCGTGGGGCGCATCAAACTGGGCAATCGCCGCCGCAAAATCTTCATGCAAATGGGGATTGCTGTTGACAAAGGTGGGCGAATCCGCCGTTAGGTCGCCGTCGGTTACCAAGTAGGCCAGCACAATCACCGCTGCCGACTGCCATACCTCCCGGCCAAAGACCGCTAGTCGGCGCGGCACCGCAATCCGATCGCCCGGCTTCAGCTCCGCCAGCGATCGCCACCCCTGCACCGTCAGATAGGGATGGCTGAGGGTTGTGGTTACCGATCGTCCCAATCGCGTTGTCACCCGAAACACCGGCTTTTGGCCGTCGTCTACAAAGGCCGAGGGCTGGGCCCAGGAAAACTGCCAGCGATCGCCCAGGGTAAGCACGGTGGCCTCTTGGCGCTGCACAATCTCAGCGATGGTAGCTACCGTACCGTCTTGCAGAACTAACTCTGTATCCGCCGCGCAACACTTACCCATAGCCGGTCGTGCTGCCGTAATAATCAAATCTGAACGCTGGAAGCCTTGGGTCATGGCATCCAGGTCATAAAACCCGCAAGACACCCCTGGCAGCACCATACCCAGGGAACGACTTTCGATATCGGAAAAAGTATCGGTCAAAATATCGGCCGTGGCCACCAAGCTTTGGTTGGGGCGAATTTGGGTGATGCCAAACACCTTTTGTTCAGCTAGATCAAGGATTTTGGGCAACGGCTCCGTGGTGGTGTAGCCCAGTTGCGAAATCTCCGTGCCCACCCGAATCAGGTTGCGCCGCAGGGATTTATCCACGACTAACTGCGCATATTGGTCGATGTTGACGGCGCTAACCGTGCGATCGACCAATTCCGCCAAGCGGCTTTGCCCACCCACCTTGTCGAGCTTGCCCTGATCGCGCAGCCAACTGGTGAGACTCATCAGATCTGTCGGTCGCCCCTGTCCCTGCAGCAGCAGCATGGCCCGATAGATGTCTTGGTGGGCGCTGATATAGAACGCATCTGGGCTGAGAAATTCTGCGACCCGTCCGATCGCATCTGGATCCAGCAGAATTCCGCCTAAGATCGCTTCCTCCGCATCGATATTTTGAGGCGGAACCCGATCGCTATATTCCTGAAAATTGAGCTCGTGAACCATAGGAAACAGGGTCAGACTATCTCATCGACCCAGATGCATCAGCGTACTAGAAGCTTATGCTAGCACCGTCGCTAGAGGTTTTCTCATGTTCTGTCACGAAAAGACTCTGTATGTAGCGTCATGGTTCTAACACACGCTGCCTATGAGTACATGTATACTATAGCACTCCCAAGCAGCGTTACCCACAAAAATCGCCCCCCAACCTTAGGCTAGGGGGCGATCGCCAAGATGTTACCAACCCTGTTGATGCTAGGCAACCGCAGGTTAACTAGGCAACCTTGGCGGCGACAATTTGGACTTCGATGTTGGCGGTCACGTCTGCGTGAAGCTTCACCGACGCCTTGTAGGTGCCGAGGCTATGCACATCAGGGATCTCAATGCCGCGCCGGTCGATTTCTTGTCCGGTTTTTTCGAGGATCACATCTGCCAAGTCTTGGCTGGTCAGCGTTCCAAAAATGGCATTGCCTTCACCCACTGGCTTGGTTACCGCAAAGCGACCAATGGTTTCTAGGGCAGTCTTTTGAGCTTCTGCCTGTGCTTTCACCGCCAGCAGCCGTTCACGTTCTTTTTCTCGGCGCTGGGCAGCCTGCCGCAGAATGCCGGGGGTGGTGAAGGAGGCCAACCCTTGGGGTACTAAATAATTCTTCGCGTATCCGGGAGCAACTTCAACCAAGTCGCCATTTCTACCAAGCTTGCTCACATCTTTGGTGAGCACCAACTGAATCCGTTTTGCCATGATGCCGATCGCTTTTCCTGCTATCGCTTGTAGAACGAGGATGGCAGCAACCTACCAAGCCTCACGGGTGAGAAAGGATGGGCGCATGCCCTGTTGCCCTTAGATCTAAAACAGGGTCAACCGCCTAGCCAAGAGTAAACTTTTCCATCGCAATGCTGGGAAAATCTTTGGCCAGAACTTCAATCTTACCGATAAACGAGGGGCGATCGCAACCCTTTGATTAAAAAAAACTGGATGGATGGATCCAAGAACCGGCGCTAGCCCACCACATCTTAAACACCATCTGTCTCTAAAACAAATCTTTCATGCCGCGCAGGCGGGCAAAGGTACGCACCGGTTCCGTGGAGCCAGCGATCGCCTGCAGAGCTGGGACGTCCCATCGCAGGAAGGGATTGGTTTGTTTTTCAAGTCCCAGAAGGCTGGGTATGGTGGCCTGCTGCTGTTGTCGGGCAACCCGCACTTGCTCTAGCCGGCTCTGGAGTTGAGGATTATCTTGATCAACCGTCAGAGCAAAGGTCAAATTCTGCAGGGTATATTCATGGGCACACCAGATCCGGGTCTGATCGGGCAACGTCCGCAGGCGACTCAGCGACTGCAGCATTTGGGCCGGTGTCCCTTCAAGCAACCGGCCGCAGCCGCCGGCAAAGAGCGTATCGCCACAGAATAGATCCCCCGGTTGGGCGGGCTGGAGCGGCGGAAAATAGTAGGCGATGTGGGCAAGGGTGTGACCTGGCACAAACCAGACCTCACCGACGCGATCGCCAAAGGAGACGCGATCGCCATCCTCTAGGAAGACCTGTTGTCCCGGAATGCGATCGCGATCGGCTGCTCCTGCATAGACAACCGCCTTGGGATAGCGCTGCAGGAGTTGATGGTTACCCCCCACATGGTCGTGGTGGTGGTGGGTGTTGAAAATTGCCGTCAGGGTGGCACCATGGCGATCGAGCCAGGCTAGAACAGGCTCGGCCCTAGCGGGATCAACCACGGCAGCCTCGCCGGTTTCGGGATGATGACAAAGAAAGATGTAATTGTTGGATAAAACGGGAATTCGGTGAATTTCCATAAGAGTCGTGACCTATTGTTACAATTCTAGATCATTTGCCCTGTCTAGGTTTACCGAGTCTTTAAGCAGGGCTTATGGGGACTTGATCCAATTCATCCGGTTTAAGATGAGAATGGAAGGTAGACAAAAAAACGTCCATGACATCTGTGAACATTTGCCTAGCAACATGACCCATCTTCCATCAGCGATTTAGCCGTTGTTTCAAGATGATCATCTGCGAGGTGACCCGAGTATGGTTTGGGCCATGCCAACAAAATTAGACCGATCAATCAGCAACATTGTGGAGCGGGTGATGGCGGCGCGGGAAATTAGCCGTCAAGAGCATTTGCAGCTCACCTCTGCCCTCCTCGCCAACTATCAACTCACCGATGAGGAACGTCGCCTCATCAATCGTGTGTTTGACCATGTACGCATGGGAAAACTCACCATGGTTGACTAGTGCCGCCAGATAGAAGAACGAAGACAGAAAAACGGAAAGGAGTCCAGGACACACAAGGGTTCCCGCCTTAGCAACTAGGCGGGTTGCTTCCGCTGCGGAGTACTAGTATCGGGCGGCAGACATCTCTTGACGACCCTCGCGCAGGCGTCTCGTCTGCAGCAAGCCAGAGGCTGGCGCGACAGGGGACAAATTTACGCCATGAAGGACTAGGTACCGGCTGGTTTTCCGGAAGGAACGGAGGCGATCGCCCCAAAGTGGTGAATGGCGTTGGCCGTTGCGGCGGGCTGTTCTAAATGGGGCACATGTCCACAGCGCTCCACCCACACCAGTTGATGGGCAACAGTTCGTCCTTGCAGGGCTTGGTCAAAGCGGTGGGCATCCGCCGTTCCCAAAATGCGATCCTCCTTGCCCCACAGAATTAACGTCGGCGGCACGAGCTGGGCAATGCTGTTGGCCAGGCCGGTATATCCGCCACTTTGGGTGAAGGACACCATGGCCTGCCGCCAGTTGGGACAATCGAGATGGAGGGCTGCACAGGCTGCTGCATCGGCGGACGCAAACGTCGGGTCAAAGTAGGCTGTTTTGCTAATGCGATCGCGCACCCAAGGATTTTTCAGCACCTCCGTTCCCAGATAGGCCAGGGGAGCCAGCAGCGGGCCGCTCGGCCCCTTGGCAAAACCGGCACTGTCGATCAACACCAGTTGCTGCACGCAGTCGGGATAGGTCAGGGCAAAGTCAATGGCCGCCGCACCTCCCATGGATGCACCCACGACGATCATGGGGCGCTGGATCAGAGCCTGCCAGGCGGTATAGAGATGGAGCTTGATATGCTCTGGGGTGATTGCCAGCCCTGGGGGACGTTCGGTAAAGCCAAAGCCAAGCAGATCGATCGCCCAGGTTTCATGGTGCTCCGCCAACAGCGGCAGCAGACGGCGAAATTCCATCACCGAACTATCAAACCCGTGGAGCAACAGGATGGGAATGTCTTGGCGATCGCCCTGGTGGACATAGCCGGTGATGATGGGAGTGTCTAAAAGCGGGGTGGCGATCGCCTGCTGTTGAATGTTCTGGGCTAGGGCAATGGAGGTTGCTTCCGTGAGCTGCTGAACGCGGGATGAGAGAAATCGGGGAAACATAGGGAATGAAACACCATGGCATAGGAGATACAGCCTACGGGCTGCCCTTTCTATGGTGCCATTTTTGCGTAACTGCCGGCCATGGTTGAGCCTGATCGCCCTGAAGCTACGGCTCCTTGGGGGGAGGACAATCTGAGGCATCGGCTAAAACTACGCGATCGCGCCCAGACGATTTGGCCCGGTATAGGGCCATGTCGGCCGCCCAGATCAACGCATTACCGGTTTTGGCATGGTCAGGAAAGGTGGCCACTCCAGCCGACACGGTAATATTCCCTAGGGATTTACCTTGATACTTCATGGTGAGATAGCGAGTATCGTGGCGTAAGCGCTCTGCTCGTCGGTAGGCCGTTGCTTGATTAGCGTTCGATAACAACAGCAAAAACTCTTCCCCGCCATAGCGACAGGCAATGTCTGTACTGCGGATAAATCCCTTGAGAAACACGCTAAAGTCTCGTAGAACTTGGTCGCCTGCCAGGTGCCCGTAGGTATCGTTAAAGCGTTTGAAATAATCAATATCCACCATAATGATGGCGACAGAAACGTTGCCATGGCTGGCTCGGTGCAGCATATCAGCCAACATTTTGGTCATATAGCGGCGGTTGTAGAGCCCTGTCAGCGGATCCAGCAGGTTTTCCTGTTCTAGGGCCTCCAATCGTTGCAGGGTTGACAGCGACAGCGCTAGGTGGCTGGCCACCATCTCGGCCCGCTGGCGTACATCCGGCTGCAGGGCCCCTATGTGGGGAAAGCGTAAGGATAAAACGCCGATGGTCTGATCTGCCACCCGCAGCGGCAAGCAACAATGAACCCATCGCTGGGAGGCATCACGGCAGGTTGTACAGGCTTGGGTGCTTTCTTCTAGATTTTTGGGGGGAGATTGAACAGCCCAGCAGTGCTTGGCTAGTAGACAATCGCTGCGGTAAGCCGTATTTCCCCAAAGGGCTAGGGACTTAAACACTTGGCAATCGCCATCACACAACAACACCCAGCCGCTACTGTCGGGAAACAGTTGGGGCAACACTTGCGCAATCAAAGGGCCAGCTTTGCGGATGGATGCGCCTAGCTGCAGCTCATAGTTTAGGTGCTGTAGAAGCCGTAGGTATAGATTTTGTTGCTTGACGTCGGTTAACACCGGCGAGGGCACTAAGGCTTGCATCGGCCGCGACTGCTGAGCGGCCGGGGGAATTCGCCAGGTGGGTTCTGCGGGGCGATCGCCCACCAGTCCCACAATTTCATGGCTGAGGATGCGCAACAGTTCCATCACCCGAGGTGAGGCGGGCTGGGGCTGGGTATCGAGCACCGACAGGACGCCCATGAGCCCTAAGCGATCGCCTATGAGTGGAATGCCGGTGTAGGCACGTAGGTAGGGCCTGCTAGCAATGTGGGGCAGCCGATAAAATTGAGGTTCGTTTGAAGCATCTTCAATGTGCAACGGCTCGGCCTTCCTCTGCACATGACCATCAAAGACCAGAGAGTGGGGTGTCTGGTTATAAGACGTGATAGGCCAACCCTGTTGCGCAACCAGGCAAAGGCGATCGCCTTGGCAAAAGGTGATCAGGGCAATGGGGCGTTGACAGAGGTCTGCTGCCAAGCCCACCAGCCGATCTAGCTCGGTCTGCACAACAGAACAGCTATCCAACTCTTTGTCCTGCAGACTGTCTTGCGCGACTAAGTCTGCACTTACCTTGGGATGTTGCGTCATGGAGAGGAAAAGAGCCTTGCTCAATGTAGCCAAGACGAGCGTTCCTAAGCGTGGTCTTTAGGGACATTGCTCAGAGTTGTCCTCATCTGTTTAGGTACAGGTCAGATACAGCTAACATAACCATTACACATTCGATCGAGATTCCCTTAAGACTAGACCACTTCTCATCTACACAAGGATCATGATTGGCGACCTGTGCTTGGTCAATCTGTGCTCGGTCAATCTGCTTCTAGGCGCTGTCTTGATGGCTTCCGTAAACGCTTAGGCGTGCAGCATCTCTGGCGCATACTATGAGTGTGAGGAGATGAGTGTGAGGAGAATGGCGGTGTACGTATCCAAAAACTTGGTGCGATGGTTTCTAAACGATCTGAACCCTGATAGTGACCTAGAAAGATGTAGTCAGAAGCATCTGCCTTCGATAGGGCGCTATCTGTATCAACCTTTGTTGATCAAGCAGATCAGCCATCGATGACAGGCGTGAACGACACTCATGCTTTAACCATAGAATCTCCTATCCCCTGACCGCCATAATATAGACAATTTGTGACATCATCGTGGAGATCTTCAACGTCCATTGTCCTTGCATCACGGATGTACCCCATGAAAGCGCTTCATCAACCGGGTGATGTGGTCAGCGATCGCTACCAAATTGTTAAAGAACTGGGGCATGGTAGTAGCGGCACGACCTACGAAGCGCAGGATCTCACGACCCATCAACCAGTGGCGCTGAAGGTCGTATCCCTGCTGGCAGCGACAGACTGGAAAGTGCTGGAACTCTTTGAGCGAGAAGCTCAGGTGTTGGCCAATCTCGACCATCCGCAGATTCCTAACTATATTGACTACTTTAATGTCGATTCGGCGAGCGATCGCCTGTTTTATCTTGCCCAAGAACTAGCGGTGGGGCTATCTCTACAGGCCAGGGTGGAGCAGGGATGGATGGCTACGGAGGAGGAAGCCAAGCAGATCGCCGCTCAGGTTTTAGAGGTGCTGTGCTATTTACATCAGCGGGTGCCGTCGGTCATCCACCGCGATATTAAACCCGCCAACCTCATTAGCCGCAGGGATGGCAGCATCATGGTGGTTGACTTCGGAGCCGTCCGCCATATCTATCGCAATACCCTAACCATGGGCATGACTTTTGTGGGCACAGCCGGCTATATGCCCCCGGAGCAATTTCAGGGACGGGTGCGCCCTGCTTCTGATCTCTACAGTTTAGGAGCCACACTGGTGTTTATCCTCTCGGGGCGATCGCCCGATCGCATCCCCCAAGCCCGCATGAGGCTAAACGTTCAGCCCTATGTGACGGTCTCGCCGCCTTTCCTGCGCTGGCTAGAACACTTGCTGGAACCTGCCCTAGAGGATCGCATCCCCACTGCCGCCGAAGCGTTGGAACAGCTCCAGCAGGTTGATGCTCCAACGCCTCGGGTGCCGGTCATCCCCGACGATCGTCCATCCCTGGATGCCCTAGAGCAGCGCCCGCCCTCTGCCAACAGCGTTCAGTATGAGCGATCGCCCCATCGACTATATTTACGCATCCTCCCCTCGCGCCATCGATCCGGTGCTTGGTTTAGCATTCTGTTTTGGTCAGTCTTGGGCGGTCTGCCGTTTTTAGGAGCCCTGACCTCGATCGTCGGTGCTTTTCTTGCCATGATCTTCAGTGGCCCCGCTGGCATTTTACCGTTCTTTTTCAGCTGGCTCTTCCTCCTCAATCCGTTTACCCTGGTCAGTGCCGCTATGCTGCTGATCCTATGCACCCATGAAACCCAACTGGAGATCGATCAGCAGACCTTCCATCTCCAGTTTTCCTGTGCTGGGTACACCTACCGCCACTTGATGGGAGAAACCCGTCGTCTCCGGGGCGTTGTTCGTCGCAATGCTTACTGCACCCTGCTCTATGGGGTGATTCCTTACTCGTTTGGCGGGTGGCTCAATCCTAGGGAGCAAGACTGGATCATCTACCAGCTCGCTGATTTTGTGCAGCAGGCCAACCACCCCGACGCGATGTCTTGATAACCCCTGCCCTTACCCTTGCTGATACCCTATGCGTGACTCTCTTCATAGCCTGGGCGATCGCATCGCCGATCGCTACCAACTCACCCGTCTTCTAGGCCAGGGCGGCATGGGCAGCACCTATGCGGCGGATGATTTAGCAACCCAGCAGGCCGTGGCCATTAAAGTTGTATCGCTGCAGCAATCTGCCGACTGGAAAACCCTGGAACTGTTTGAACGGGAAGCCAAGGTGCTGCAAAGTATTGACCATCCCCAAATTCCCGACTATCTCGACTATTTTCATCTCGACACCGAGAGCGATCGCCGCTTTTACCTCGTTCAAGAGCTAGCGCCGGGAGTTTCCCTAGCGGATTGGGTGGCCCGGGGCTGGCGTACCGATGAAGCTGGGGTGAAAGACATGGCTAAGCAGCTTCTCGATATTTTGAACTATCTGCACTGGCTAACGCCGCCGGTGGTGCATCGGGATCTCAAACCCCGCAATGTGCTGCGCTGTGACGATGGTCGCCTGTATCTGGTGGATTTTGGCGCAGTGCAAGCCGTCTATGGCAACAAGCTCACCCACGGCGGCACCTTTGTGGGCACCTTTGGCTATATGCCCCCAGAGCAATTTCGCGGCAAGGCCTACTTCGCCTCCGATCTCTACGCCCTAGGAGCAACCCTGATGTTTGTGCTCACGGGGCGATCGCCCGCCGATTTGCCCCAGCGCCGCATGAAAATTGATGTGCGCGACTGCATCCAGGTCTCCCCTGATTTCACCCATTGGCTGGAGAAAATTCTAGAGCCAGCCGTGGAAGACCGGTTTCACTCAGCTCAGGAAGCCCTAACGGCCCTGCACCTGCCTGCGCCCAAGGCCATCGAAGCGGTGTCCCGAACGCCGCGCCCGGTGGGCAGCCGCATGACGATCGCCCGTCAGCCCGATCGCCTCGATATTCAGATTCCGCCACCCCGATTGAAACCAGCGATCGCTCCTGTCTTGGTGATCACGGGGTTATTGATAGCGATCGCCTTCAGTCTGGGCTTCTACCTCGGCGCTATCTTACTGCTGCTGCTGCCCTTATGGATTCTTGCCGCAGGGCCCAACAGTCGCCGCACGCTGATCCTCACCCGCGAGACCTTTACCTGTGAGTGGCAAGGCTTTGGGTTCAATGGACACTATATTGGCAGTTGCGATCGCTTAATCGATGATTCTGCCAGCTCCCATCTCTCACCGCTTACCTCACCGCTGCCAGCCGCCCTGCTGGGTACCCCCTTCCAGCAGCGGCTATGGCTATGGGGGCTCACCGCCGCCGAGCGGCAGTGGCTAGCGGCGGAAGTTAAAGAGTTTGTTCGGGAGTTGGGCTAATGCGTTCGTGGTAGAGGCGCACAATCTGGGCCGTCACGTCCTCAATCGTCAGGTGATCGGTTTGCAGCTCAATGGCATCATCGGCTTTGCGCAGGGGGGCAATCACCCGAGTGCTATCTTTGCGATCGCGTTCATAGATAGACTGCTCCAGATCATCCAGCGCTGGCGTACCTTGACCTTGGTTTTTCAGATCCTGCTGGCGGCGGCGGGCCCGCTCCTGCACCGAGGCGGTGAGAAACAGCTTCAGCTCGGCATGGGGAAAGACGTGGGTACCAATATCTCGTCCTTCCATAATCACGCCACCCTGGCGACCATAGCGCTGCTGCTGCTGCACCAAGGCCTTGCGAACATAGGGCTGAGCTGCGATCGCCGACACCTGATCGGTCACCTCTGCTGTGCGAATGGCTTGGGTAACATCGTGACCGTTGATCTGCACCTGGCAGGCCTGGGCCACATCGGGGGACGGCAGCAGTTGAATCTGGCATTGACTGACTAATTCAGCGATCGCTGCCTCGTCTTGAGGATCCAAACCCTCATGGAGCGCCAGCCAGGTCACCGCTCGATACATGGCCCCTGTGTCTAAATACAGCAGACCCAATTCCTGGGCCACCCGACGCACCACCGTGGACTTGCCAGCTCCGGCCGGCCCATCAATGGCCACAATGGGAGCGCGGTTCCGCAGCAGTAGATTATCAATCAAGCGCGTCGAGCCAAGCCGGGCAGCGATCGCCACCAGACCGACGTCATCAATCTGATCCAGGGGAGCCATCGTCCCAGGATGCACCAAGTCTACATATTCTGGCTGCACCCCGGCTTCGGTCTCCAGTTCCTGCTGTATCGCTGCCAACAGATCGTCCCGTTGCCGCACCCCTTGACGGAACTGTGCCTCAGCCCGTTGCAAACTGCGGTAGAGCACAGCGGCCTGCGATCGCTCTTCCTCGGATAGGTACTGATTGCGGGAGCTATGGGCCAAGCCCGACGCCTCGCGCACGATACCACAGCCGCAGATGTCCACCGGTAGATTTAGATCGGCGACCAGTTGGCGAATGATGGCAAGCTGCTGGGCATCTTTCTGGCCAAAATAGGCGCGGTGGGGCTGCACAATATTCAGCAACTTGGTGACCACCGTGGCCACGCCCTCAAAGTGACCGGGGCGGGCCAAGCCGCACAGTCGATCCACCAGCGATCGCGGCGGGATTACCTGGGTGAGGCGATCGCCTGCCGGTTCTTCACCATAGAGATCGGCCACCGTTGGGGCAAAGATCAAATCTACCCCCGCCTCTTCACATTGCTGGCGATCGCGATCTAAGGTTTTGGGATACTGCTGCAGATCTTCCTGGGGGCCAAACTGGAGGGGATTGACGAAAATGCTGACCACCACCACGTCATTGTCGCGGCGCGCCCGGTGGATCAAGCTCATGTGCCCCTCGTGCAGCGCGCCCATGGTGGGCACCAGGCCAATGCTCAGGGGTAAGGGCTGAGCCTCTAAGTCTGGTGCCGCTTGGCGATAGGCATCCAAGGCACAGCGTAAACCCACCACGGTAGAAAACAGGCGCACCATAACCCCCCGATTGTTACTCAATGTGTATCCTTTCAAGATGCCGCACGGTTGATCTAAAACCCTAGGGTGACCCGTGCCAAGTTTAGGTAAATCAGCACTCCCAGCACATCTACCACCGTTGTAATAAACGGAGCCGACATCAGAGCCGGGTCGAGCTTGAGGGCTTGGAACAAAAATGGTAAAGCTGACCCCGACACAGAAGCGAGGATGGCAATGACCACCAAGCTACCACCCACGGCGATCGCTACCGGGAGATTGCCTTGCAGCCAGAAGGCCCAAACGGTCACCATACTGCCCAGCATCAGCCCTAAAAATGCACCGGCGATCGCCTCTCGCCAAATGACCCGCCAGGCACCCGATCCGATAATTTCATCGGTATTTAAACCACGAATGACCACCGTAGACGACTGTGCGCCGACATTACCGCCCGTGCCCACCAGCAGCGGGATGAAAACGGCCAGCACCACCACCTGCTCTAGAATATCTTGCTGGGATTGGATCACCGCACTGGTGGCCGTATTCGTGACCAGCAGAATCAACAGCCAAGCCACCCGTCGCCGCGCCACCGTCCATAGATTCGTTTGAAAGTAATCATTGGCTCCCGTCTGCACGCCACCTAGGGTATAGATGTCTTCGGTGATCTCCGCTTCCAATACATCAATGACATCGTCCACTGTGACAATACCGACCAGGCGCTGCTCCGCATCCACCACCGGCACTGCCAGGAAGTCATAGCGCTGAATCACCCGAGCCACTTCTTCTTGATCCGTATCGGTTTTCACCGAGACAAACTCCCGCACCATCAGATCCCCCACCTGCTGCTCAGGCTGAGCCGTGACCAGGTCTCGCAGGGAAAGAATGCCTGTCAGATGGCGGGCGGCATCGGTGATATAGAGGTAGTACACCGTTTCGCTGAGATGGGCGAGGTTGCGAATATGCTCCAGCGCCTTGGTCACCGTCCAGACTTCCTTCAAGGCCACATACTCCGGGGTCATAATTCGCCCAGCCGTATCCGCCTCGTAGCCCAGCAACAGCGCCGTTGCCTGCCGTTCTTGGGGGCTCAGTTCTGCTAACAGGCGACTGACCACCTTCGCGGGCAACTCATCGAACAGCCGCGCCCGATCATCCGGCGACATTTTGTCTACAATGTCGAGCACATCTTGGCGCTTGAAGTCTTCGATCAGCGTCTGCTGCACCGATGAATCGAGGTGCTCATAGACATCAATAGCCTCACTTTTCGACAGCAGCCGAAAGGCGATCGCCTGCATGGCATCGGGCAACTCTTCAATGGCATCGGCAATATCCGCAGAGGGCACCGGCACCAGCAACGCCTTAGCGCCCTGGAGATTACCTTGATCTAGCAATGAATGGAGCTGCGAACGAATCAGCTCGCGCAGTTCTTGGCGCGAAATGGTGGGAGAGAAGGTTGAACTATCGCGCTCCATGGCTATCTGTGATCCAACGTAGTGGGTCTCGCCTGTTGAATTCTAATCCAAAAGAATCGCGAGGTGGGACTCTTCGGTCAATTCATCGCCGACTGGCCCTGAGACCAGCCGGGATTTTGGAAGAGGAGAAGCGATCGCTTACCCCAAGGCCTTCAGCAAGGCCTCGCCCATGGCTTCGCAGCCTACTAGGGTCATACCGTCCGACATAATGTCGCCGGTGCGATAGCCTTGGTCGAGCACGGTCATTACCGCCTGCTCTAAGCGATCGGCGGCCAAGGGTTGATTGAGGCCATAGCGTAGCATCATCGCAGCGCTCAACACCTGGGCAATGGGGTTGGCCTTGTCCTGCCCGGCAATATCTGGGGCCGATCCATGCACGGGCTCAAACACACCGGGGCCAGCACTGCCTAGACTAGCCGACGGCAACATGCCAATACTACCCGTGAGCATCGCTGCTGCATCGGAGAGAATATCCCCAAAGAGGTTCCCCGTCACAATGGTATCGAACTGTTTGGGCCAGCGGAGTAACTGCATGGCCGCGTTGTCTACATAGAGATGGGACAGTTCCACATCGGGATAGTCCTTGGCCAGCAGGGTCATGCGATCGCGCCATAGCTGCGACACTTCCAGCACATTGGATTTATCCACCGAGCACAGCTTGCCGCCGCGTTTTTGGGCCGTTTCAAATGCCACCCGCCCGATGCGGTCTACCTCTGCGTCTTCATAGACCATGGTGTTGACGCCGCGCTTTTGCCCCGACTCTGTCTCAAAAATCCCTCGGGGTTGGCCAAAGTAGATACCGCCGGTGAGTTCCCGCACCACCATAATATCGACACCTTCCACCACCTCGCGCTTGAGGCTAGAGGCATCGATTAACTGGGGCAAAATGGTGGCCGGACGCAGGTTGGCAAACAGGCCCAGACCCGCCCGCAATCCTAAAAGACCGCGCTCCGGACGCTGATGATTGGGCAGAGAATCCCATTTAGCACCACCGATGGCGGCTAGCAATACGGCATCACTCTGACGGCAAATGCTTAGGGTTTCATCCGGCAACGGACTGCCCGTGGCATCAATGGCCACGCCGCCCATCAAAGCATCTTGGAAATCAAACGTCAGATCACACTGTTGCCCGACGCGCTCCAGCATTTTGACCGCAACAGCCATAATTTCAGGGCCGATGCCGTCGCCGGAGAGAAGTGTGATGCGGTACTGCTGTGTCATGGGTGGGACATCCCGAACGAAGGTGATTGGGCTGCGATCGCCCCCTCATGTAGGATGGCAACCTCGCAGCAACTTAGCATTCTATCCCACTTTGTACAGATCTCCAGCCGCTAGCTAGAGAGAATCCTTCCCTCAGCCGTTTCCCGCTCCCCAAACCACACTCTGCCCGGGCCGCCTAGTTGTCTAACTCTGGTTGCGCTATTCAAGGGTAGGGAAGTCCTCTTGAATCAAGGATTCCTCTCGAACCAAGGAAATCAGCCCCTGATTCTCTTGTCAGACGTTTTTCATCAGAAGCCGCTGCCATGACAGGCATTGATCAAGATGCCCCACAATGAGGACTATGGAGCCGTGGACAAACTCCGCGAACTCGGCGATCCACTCTTTTGTTGCCGCACTTTACGTTTCAACTGATTCATAGCCTTGCGTTCGAGCTGGCGTACCCGCTCCCGCGACAGGTTGAGATCTCGACCCACGCTCACCAGGCTGGCCCGTTTCCCGTCCACCAAGCCATAGCGGGCGCTGAGTACATATTGCTCCCGAGGCGGCAGTCCATCCAACAGGGTTTGAATAAACTCCCCGGTTTCCAAGAGTTCAGCCATTTCTAGGGGATTGGCATTGTCGGTATCGGCCAACAGCTCGCCCAGGGCAGTCTCCTCATCGCGCCCCACTTTATGATCTAAGGAGATCACAGCACGGCTTTGGATGAGCAGCTTTTTCAAATCTGACGACGGCATACCCAATTCCTCCGCAATCTCATCGAGAGACGGCGATCGCCCTAGGGCAACGGTGAGGGTACGGGTGGCGGATTTGAACTTGTTGAGCTTCTCTGTAATATGTACCGGCAGGCGAATGGTGCGCGAGGATTCCGAAATGGCTCGGGTGATACCTTGACGAATCCACCAATACGCATACGTGCTAAACTTATACCCTTGGGCTGGATCAAACTTCTCAACCGCCCGGTTTAGTCCGATTGATCCTTCCTGAATTAGATCCTGGAACTCCACACCCCGCCCCTGATAGCGCTTTGCGATGGATACCACCAATCGCAAATTAGCTTGAATCATGCGGTGCTTGGCACGGCGTCCTCGCTGGAAAATGTCCTGTTGCTCAGGTGTAACATCTGCCATCTCCTGTACGGAAAGCATGGCTTGCACTTGACGCGACAGCTCGATTTCTTCCGCTGCACTGAGCAACGGTGTTCTTGCTACTTCGTGAAGATAGTCACGGATTGTGTCCACAGTCATAACGAGACACTACATCTAGAGTTTCCCCATAACATAGCACCTCATCACGCGATCGCAATACTAAAAGTCCCAAAGTGGGACTGTTTTGGGGTTAATTTTTATAACGTGGCGGTTCTAAACCCCCACAGCCTTGCTAGAGCCTGTTTCCCTTGGGGTATGAGCATGGACTGTTTTGTCACTGTTCAGGGGGAGGTTGCTCAAGGCAAACCCGATTTCAATTCTGGCTTAAGCTGGAAGGAGACAATGTCGTTTACCTAGCGGTAGGGGTAGACGATCTGCACACCAGCTTTGGGAGGTCACGATGATCCGTCCACCATCCTCAGGTTTCCTAGATATAGAGTCCAACGCGGTCTATCAAGGGCAGTTCGGCTCCTTTGTGATTGATGAACGCGATCGCCGCGAGGTGATGATCTATCGCCTAGGGTTGGGCATGGCGGCTCTTTGCTTTGCTGTGGGTGTTGCCTTGACCCTGAGCGGCCTGGTGACCGTCGATCAAGCGGAGATCTTGACCTGGCTCTATGCCGGCATGATGGTGGGTCTGGGGATCAGCCTATGGATGATCCATATCTATATGGCCGTTTTGCATCGCGCCCTACAGGTTTTTTGGGCCATGGGAGCGATCGCCTCAGGAGCGATCGCCTTCTCTAGCCCCGATCCCCTCTGGGTGACGGTTTATCAGCAGCCCCTGAGCATCTTCGGCATTGGCTTGGGTGCCGTTGCTTTGACGGGAATTTTCTTCAAAGAAGCCTTTTGTTTCAACCGTTTGGAGACCAAAGCGCTCACTGTAATCGTGCCCTTACTGCTGTTGGGACACCTGGCAGGATGGCTGCCCCTATCTGCCGAACGAGGCTTGCTGGCAACCTGGGCCGTCCTGTTTGCCATCTTTGCCCTGCGCAAGGCCATGCAAGCGATCCCGCCGGATATTGGCGACAAAAGCGTCTTCGCCTACCTCGAACAACAAAAACTTGGTAACGTTTCGTCTCCCTGAATTCTTAGGAAAGCCTGAAAACTAGAGGGTTTCTCCCCACTTGTCAGGTAGGTTTAGGTAGAGTCGGTTCAAGAATGGACAGGATCAACGCAGCGTGAGGGCGATCGCCCCGGTGTCTGTGGAGCCCTTAGCAAGGCAGACCGGTGGTTCACGGCCTGAGCCCACCAGGAATGCCCATGAACTGGCCCTCTCAGGATGAGAGATTCAGGGCAGCTCTACACATAGCCCGATGCATGATGACCATGCATAGATCTGCGCTAGCCCTACACCATTCCCACCGGTTTTTTGCCAATCCGTTGCCGCACTCCCAGCTCAATGAGCACCGCGATCGCCTGAGGCGGCGGGCCCGTCAGCGGATGACATACCCCCGACCCTTCCCCTAGACGTCCTGAGCTAGGGGTGTCCTCTATGGGTAGACATCCACGGATAGACATCCACCCTGTCACCGATGATCCCCACCGATGGTTTAGCCATTTGGGTTACCCAGTGGGGCGGGGGATCACGATGATTCGCAGCGACAGAACATGAAGGAGAGTTAATGAAAATAGCGGTTGCACGAGAAACAGTCATGGGAGAGCGCCGGGTTGCGCTGATTCCGGATACAGTCAGTCGCCTAGTCAAACAGGGGCTGGAGGTGCTCCTAGAAGCAGGCGCTGGAGAGGCGGCCTACTTCTCCGATGCCGATTACGAGGCGGCGGGAGCCACGATCATCAGTGACACCGCCCAACTCTGGGCTGAGGCAGATGTGCTGCTTAAAGTTAGCCCGCCTCAGGATCATGACGGCTACGCAGAAACCAGCCAGCTTCGAGAAGGGGCTACCCTGATTGGCTTTTTGAACCCCCTGGGACATCCCGAGGGCATTCAGTCTCTAGCTCGACGGCGCATTACCGCCTTCAGTATGGAACTGATCCCGCGCACCAGTCGGGCGCAAAGCATGGATGCTCTGTCCTCCCAGGCCAGCGTGGCGGGCTATAAAGCGGCTCTGATTGCGGCCACGGCTCTGCCCAAATATTTCCCCATGCTCACCACCGCTGCTGGCACGATCCGCCCGGCGAAGGTGTTTGTCATGGGAGCTGGGGTGGCTGGTTTGCAAGCGATCGCCACGGCTCGTCGTTTGGGGGCTGTGGTGGAAGCCTTTGACATTCGCCCTGCGGTGAAAGAAGAGGTGCAAAGTTTGGGGGCGAAGTTTGTGGAAGTGCCCTTGGATGAAGAAACCGTTGCCGAGGGTGGCTATGCCCGAGAGGTATCGGAAGCTGCTAAGGAGCGATCGCGTCAAGTCGTAGCTGCCCACATTGCCCAGGCCGATGCTGTGATTACGACCGCCCAAGTGCCGGGCAAAAAAGCGCCGCTGTTGGTGACCGAAGAGATGATTGCCGGCATGAAACCCGGTTCTGTGATTGTGGATCTCGCTGCCGACCAAGGCGGTAACTGTGCCTACACCCAGGCGGGTCGTGATGTTGTGCGTCATGGGGTGACGATTATTGGGCCCACCAACCTACCGGCCTCTGTACCTGTTCACTCTAGCCAGCTCTACGCCAAGAATATCCTCACCCTGCTGAACCATCTCATCAAAGACGGGGACCTGCAGTTGAACTTTGAGGATGACATCATCGCGGCGGCCTGTGTCACCTATGAAGGCGACATTCGCAATACCCGCATCAAAGATGCCCTGATGGTGGAATCTGCGGTGAGCGCGGGATAGCAGTCAGTCATTTCATCCAATAAACCGTATCGGTCATGAGTTGTTCAACATCCAAATGGACGTAGTAACCATGAGAGCGATCGGTTTTGGGCTAAAAACTGATGGCTTTTCCTAATTCCGATGAAGTCTAATGCACCGTTATATTACTCAGGAGTTATTTCTATGGCAGCAGGACTGCTGACGGGCTTAGTTGTCTTCGTCCTCGCCTCCTTTGTGGGGTTTGAGGTGATCAACAAAGTGCCTCCCACCCTACATACCCCCCTCATGTCTGGAGCCAATGCCATTTCCGGTATTGCTGTCGTTGGGGCTTTGCTGATTGGTGGTGCCCAAGACTTGAACCTCACGGTCATCCTGGGACTGATTGCGGTGGTTTTAGCCACCATCAACGTAGTCGGCGGCTTCCTGGTCACCGATCGGATGCTGCAAATGTTCAAGAAGAAGGGAGCTTAGATTGAGCATGTTGACAACCGGCTTTCTTTCCTCAGGCATTGAGATCACCTACCTGGTGGCCGCTTCCCTGTTTATTGTGGGTTTGAAGAAACTAAGCTCTCCGGCAACTGCGCGGCAGGGTAACCAGATTGCAGCGGTAGGGATGCTCGTAGCCATTGTGGCTACGCTACTCAATCAGTCTGTTCTGAACTACACCATGATCTTGGTCGGGATTGTGATTGGTTCCTTGGTGGGAGCGATCGCTGCCCAGAAAGTTGCCATGACCGCCATGCCCCAAATGGTCGGTATCTTCAACGGACTAGGTGGCGCGGCCTCAGCCCTGATTGCCGTGGGCGAATTTTGGCGAGTTCTCACCACCACCGGCACCGCGCCAGTAGACGCTACCTTGGTGACGATCCTAGGCGTGCTCATCGGTGGGGTCACTTTCACCGGTAGCTTGATGGCCTTTGCCAAACTCCAAGGCATCATGCCCGGTGCGCCAATTACCTTTCCCCTGCAGCAACCCTTCAACATTTTCATTCTGGTCAGCTTCCTGGCTGGCAGCGGCTACCTGCTGGTTCATCCTGAACAAACCTTCGTCTTTTTGGGCCTGCTTGCCATCTCGCTGCTCCTCGGCGTTCTGTTCGTCCTGCCCATTGGTGGCGCTGATACCCCCGTGGTGATTTCCCTGCTCAACTCCTACTCCGGATTAGCAGCCAGCGCGGCGGGCTTCATCTTGATGAACAATATGTTGATCATTGCCGGGGCTTTGGTGGGTGCATCGGGGTTGATCTTGACCCAGATTATGTGTAAAGCCATGAACCGTTCTTTGGCCAATGTGCTGTTCAGCGCTTTTGGCTCCGATGGCGGAACAGCGATCGCTGCCGGTGGAGACCAGGGCGATCGGGTGGTGCGATCGGTAGAACCGGAAGAAGGCGCGATGATGCTGGGCTATGCGCGATCGGTCGTCATTGTTCCCGGCTATGGCATGGCTGTGGCCCAAGCCCAGCACTCCGTGCGAGAACTTGCTGACCAGCTTGACCGCCTCGGCGTGACTGTGAAATATGCCATTCACCCGGTAGCAGGCCGGATGCCCGGTCACATGAACGTGTTGCTGGCTGAAGCCAACGTTCCCTACGATCAACTCTGCGACATGGACGACATCAATCCAGAATTTGAACGCACGGACGTGGCGTTGGTGATTGGCGCAAATGACGTGGTCAATCCCGCTGCCCGCGAAAATGCTAGCAGTCCCATTTACGGAATGCCGATTTTGGATGTGGATCGTGCCCACAACACCATCGTCATCAAGCGCGGCATGAGCGCAGGCTTTGCCGGCATTGAAAATGATTTGTTCTTCAAAGAGCACACCATGATGATGTTTGGCAGCGCTAAAGATGTGGTTGCTAAGCTTGTTGCAGAAGTTAAGCAACTTAGTTAGGTATCGCTCATTCGGCATCCTAACCTCTAGGGCGGGCAATAGTCCGCCCTAGCACCATCTTCTATGCATTTAAGATGGAAAAATAATATTGTTGATCTTTATTGATTCTCAGCTTTCAGGCGCTGAACCCTCGGGAATGGGGTGAGCCCTAAAGATCGTAATTAACGTATTTTCATTGTTTCACCGCTTCTTTGGCTAGAGTCAATAAAGAGCGATCATTTTACTTCCCAATACAAAAACGGCTAAAGATTTCATCCAGCACCGATTCCACCATCTCCTCGCCGGTAATTTCGCCTAGGGACTGGATGGCTTGCCGCAGGTCAATGGTCCAGAAGTCCAACGGAAGCTGCTCCTGGGTTGTTTGCTGCACCTGAAGCAGGGCAGACTTAGCGCGGGTCAGGGCGATCGCTTGCCGTTGGTTGATGGCGAAGTCTTGATTGGCGGCGGTGAGGGTTTTGGCGTGGATGCAGTCTAGAATGGCGTCTTCTAGGGCTTCGATGCCTTGGTGATAGGCGGCGGCTGTGCGCACAATATGGGATACCGATGGCAGGCTGGTGGGGTCAACCGCATCGGCTAGGTCTACTTTATTCATGATCAAGATTAAGGGGCGATCGCTTACCTGGTCGTAAATGATTTGATCGTCGCTAGTCCAGCCTGACTGAGCGTCGATCGTAAATAAGATCAAGTCAGCCGCTTCGGCAGCCCGGCGCGATCGCTCAATTCCCAGTTGTTCGACTTGGTCACTGGCTTCACGAATACCGGCCGTATCCAGCACCTGCACTGGAATACCTCGGACGGTCAGTTGGGATTCCACCACATCTCGCGTTGTGCCTGGCAGATCGGTGACGATGGCGCGATCGCTCTGGCTCCAGGCATTCAGTAAGCTAGACTTACCCACATTGGGCCGTCCGACGATCGCCACTTTCAGCCCCGTGCGCATTAAGATACCCCGCTCTGCTGTATCTAAGACCTTCTGGACTTGCTGCACCAGATCGTCCAGTTGTCGTTGAATCTCAGCGTCATCCAGGGGAGGGAGGTCATCTGCAAAGTCAATGCGGGCTTCCACCTCAGCTAAGATACTCAGGCACTGTTGCCGCAAGCGACGAATTGGCTGAGCTAGCTTACCTCGCAGTCCCGCTAGGGCCGTTTGGGCTGCTTGGGGCGATCGCGCTCCCACTAGATCAGTGATGCTTTCCGCCTGGGTCAGGTCAATGCGACCGTTCAAAAAAGCCCGCAGGGTAAATTCTCCTGGTTCTGCTAGCCGAGCCCCCGCTTCGATGCACAATTGCAGCACCCGCTGTACCACCATAATGCCGCCGTGGCAGTGCAGCTCCACCACGTCTTCCCGCGTGTAGGAGCGGGGAGCCAACATGAGTAAGACCAAGGCTTCATCTACAATCGCCTGAGTGTGCGGATCGCGAATGTAGCCATAGAGAATGCGGTGGCTTTCCCAAGCTTGATGGCCAGGCGTTTGGACAAGGCGATGGGCGATCGCTTGGGATTGATCCCCCGATAGCCGCACGATGCCGACGCTACCTTGCTCCGGTGCAATGGCAGTGGCGATCGCCGCAATGGTTTCGTGGTGACTTAAGGATGCAGCCATGGCCCATTCACTCTCACTAAGTGGACTCTTGATGTGGAATCTTTTTATACCGCTGGGGCGTCAGGTTATCTACGGAGTGTTGAGATACCCGGATTCAAACTCTAGGGGCAACCGTCTACAATCGTAAAGTATCCCTGGTAACTGAAGTGCCCGCCACCATCCTCACTGCCCAGATGCCCTGCCGTGACTGACTTAGTATTATGCGATCGCCCCGTCTTTCCTCTAACCCCGTTGATGAACCCCCAACCTTGCCGAGGCGATCGCGCCGTCCGTACCGAGGATGGCGTCGTCAACTGCGCTATCTGTTCTATCGTTTCATCCGTCTGCGGGGTAGCTCCGAGGCGATCGCCCGTGGTCTAGCGGCAGGGGTTTTCGCGGGTTGCTTTCCCCTGTTTGGGCTCCAGACCCTGATGGGCATTGCCCTAGCGGCCATTTTTCGCGGCAATAAACTGGTTGCTGCTGCCGGCACCTGGATTAGCAATCCTCTGACCTATGTTCCCCTCTATGCGTTCAACTTTCACATCGGACGCCAGATTCTGGGCTTAGAGCTAGAAATTACCGAGGGACTGTCGCTGAATTCCTGGGATGCTTTCATGGATACCAGTGGTGACTTCATCGCTAGTCTTTTTGTGGGCTCCCTAGTGGTAGGAGCGATCGCCTCCCTCTGTAGCTACGGCATCGGTCTATGGCTGGTGCGCCATCTACGTCGCTTGCGGCAGGTGCGCCATCGCCGTCGTCACCATCATCATTAGCGTGCAGCCGTTCTGCCGAGTAACCAAGATCGGCCTGCTGTCGCCACCATCATCGTTCGTCCAGAAACCGGATTAGGACGTCAGCGCTGCCTTGGCCTGGCTCTGGAGCATCAGCCCATATTCCAAGCCTTCCACGGTTGCTTGGTAAGATGCCTCGATAATATTGCCCGACACCCCCACCGTTGTCCAGCGCTGGTAGCCATTGCTGGAGGCCACCAGCACCCGCGTTTTGGCCGAGGTTCCGGCGGTTCCGTCTAGAATCCGTACCTTGTAGTCCGTCAGGTGGAAATCTGCAATCACCGGATAGACATTGGTCAACGCCTTACGCAAGGCCAAATCGAGGGCAGAGACAGGGCCATTGCCCTCCGCTGCTTCTAGGATATGTTGCCCATTCACCAACAGCTTCACCGTCGCTAGGGAATTGGTCTCCCAGGCTTGGGAATCTGGCACCATGCCGCAGTGGACTTGAAATCCTTCCACGCCAAAGAAAGTCTGGCGCTGTCCTAGGGCTTCCCGCATCAACAGTTCAAAGCTAGCCTCAGCCGCTTCAAACTGGTAGCCTTCATGCTCCAGCACCTTCAACCGCTCTAGGATGTGGCGGCAGGTGGGATCCTGTTTGTTGAGGTTAATGCCAAAGCTGCGGGCCTTCGCTAAGACATTACTCAAGCCAGCTTGATCGGAGATGACAATGCGGCGATGGTTGCCGATCAGCTCCGGCTGGATATGTTCGTAGGTGAGGGGATTGCGTTCCACCGCACTCACATGGATGCCACCCTTGTGGGCAAAGGCGGAGAGGCCGACAAAGGGAGCATGGTCATCGGGAGCGAGGTTGACGATTTCGCTAATCAAGCGGCTGGAGTCGGAGAGTTGGGCGAGCTGGTCGTCGGACACGCAGTCATAGCCTAACTTGAGCTGCAGATTGGGCATTAGCGTACAGAGATTGGCATTACCGCAGCGCTCGCCATAGCCGTTGATGGTGCCTTGCACCATGCGTGCCCCTTCCATGACGGCCGCGATCGCATTGGCCACGGCGGTGCCTGAATCGTTGTGGGTGTGAATGCCCACCTGCGGCACGGTTTCCAAGCCAAGCTGCTGAGCGTAGGCAGTGACCTGTTCGACCACCACTTGGCTGATGCTGCTGACCTCATGGGGTAGAGTGCCGCCGTTGGTGTCGCAGAGAACTACCCATTCTGCTCCAGCCGCGATCGCTGCCTTAATGGTTTCCAAGGCATAGGCTGGATTTTGCTTGTAGCCGTCAAACCAGTGTTCTGCATCGTAGATCAGGCGGCGATCGTGGCTGCGGAAGAACGCGATGGAGTCTTGGATCATCGCGAGGTTTTCATCGAGGCTCGTCTTCAAGCCTTCGGTGACATGGAGATCCCACGATTTGCCAAACAGCGTCACCCAGCGGGTTCCTGCCGTGAGGATTGGTTGCAGCATGGTGTCATCTGCGGCGCTGCGGCCGGGGCGACGGGTGGCACAAAACGCCACAATTTCTGCCTGGGCGAGGGGTTCTTCCTGAAGCTGCCAGAAGAACTGCACATCCTTGGGATTGGCACCGGGCCATCCTCCTTCAATAAACGGCACCCCGAGGCGATCCAACTGGCGAGCAATGCGAATTTTGTCTTCAATGGACAGCGAGAGCCCTTCGCGTTGGGCTCCATCTCGCAGGGTGGTGTCGTAGATCCAGAGTTTTGTTGGGGATGCCAAACGGTCTAAAGTCATGGAAGGATGCGCTCGACGGATGGGTTAAGGGTGGTACGACGGATGGCCCAGACAACCCAGGCTATGGATCTATCCTACCCAAGTGGGCTGCAGAGCGGACGGTTGATTGTCCAAGGTGGCTGATCGTCTACAGGGAATGGCTCGGATGTCCCGTCCCTAGATTCATGTCTTGTGCTCAAAGGAGAGGGAGACCGGCTGTCCATCATAGGCAAAAGGGCGATCGCTCACGGGTGTCCTAGGATTGTTCATCCTAAAGGCGGTTGGAATGGGCAGGCTCACCCTTCTACCATCATGACAGAGCATATTAAGGATTTTGCACCAAAAATCAACCTAGAATCAAAGAGGTTGGCTATCCATCATCGACCGGTTTCACGATACGAGGACTACCATCATGCCAAAGATTTTTGTCCAGGGACATGAGCTTGAATGCGATCGCGGCGCAAATCTGCGGCAGGTGCTCATGCAGCACGGGGTTGTACTCTACAACGGCAATGCCCAGTGGATCAACTGCCATGGCATTGGCACCTGCGGCACCTGTGCTGTGCAGGTGGAAGGGGAGGTATCTGAGGCGAATTGGCGCGATCGCACCCGTCGTTCCTTGCCGCCCCATACCCCCGATCGCCACCGCCGTCTTGCTTGTCAAACCCAGGTCTTGGGAGACGTGTCTGTCACAAAGTTTGATGGTTTTTGGGGCCAGGGCGACACCATTCTATGGAAGCCTGAGTCCTAATCCCTAGGGCTGCTATTGGGGCGATCGCTCCTGTGACATTGTGTGACATTGATCCATCTCTTGAGGACAAGCGTGATGTTAAAACGCCTAGGACTTCTGCTCTTAATTGGTTTTTTCATAAGTGTAACCGTGCGGGCTCTCCAGCAGGACACTGCTCAGGAGGAGGGTGAGCGATCGGGGCCCATCGCTCAGCTCCAACGTCTGTTTTCTGGCGATGAAGAGGAAAGCGATCGCAGCGATGTGGATGACAGCGGAATTGCTCGCGAGGACGTGGGTGTTGCCCCGGCTGGAGGAGCCACCGATCCCGCAAATGCTGATGATTCAGGGAACGCTGAAGAAAGCGACACGGCTGGAACTGGAGCAACCCCTGAAGACGAACGTCCCCCGAGACAGCGTCCTAACCGCGCCGCAAATGATGATGCCAACTTGATGTGGTAGCCCCCAGTAGGAACGAGCCTGAGAGATTTGAGGATTGACGAGCAAGCATGACTTCAACCAGCGACATTGTGATCATTGGCGGCGGGCTGATTGGCCTAGCGATCGCCATTGAGCTAAAACGACAGGGGGCATCGGTGACGGTGTTAGAGCGCGATCGCCAACAGGCGGCGGGCTATGCTGCAGCGGGGATGCTGGCCCCCCAAGCAGAAGCCTTACCCCCTGGCCCCCTTCTGGATCTCTGTCTTTGGAGTCGAGATCAGTATGCGGAGTGGGTGAGCAAGCTGGAAAATTTGAGCGGTCAATCCGTCGGCTATTGGCCCTGCGGCATTCTGCGTCCTGTCTATACTGCGCCTGCGCTGACGCCATCCTCCGACCTCTGGCTCGATCGCACCGCTATTCATCAAGCCCAGCCTGGCTTAGGAGAGGCGGTGGCTGGTGGCTGGTGGTTTCCTGAAGATGGCCAGGTGGATAATCGGGCTTTGATGTGCGGTTTAGTCGCGGCAGCAGAAGCTCTGGGCGTGGTCATGCATACTGGCGTGGCGATCGCTAGCCTGCCCCAGCGTCAGGGACAGATCACCACCCTACAGACGTCTCAGGGAGCCTGGAGTGCTGGGCAATATGTGCTAGCCACCGGGGCTTGGGCGGCAGATTTACTGCCTATTCCCGTTCAGCCCAGCAAAGGACAAATGCTTTCCCTCAAGCCACCCCAGGGCGATCGCCTGCCCCTACGGCGGGTATTATTTGGAGATGACATCTACATTGTGCCGCGCCAGGATGGACGAATGGTCATCGGAGCGACCAGCGAACAGGTAGGTTTCACCCCTGGTAATACGGCCAGCGGTCTCCAGTCGCTGCTGGAACGCACCATTCGCCTGTTTCCGACCCTGGCTAGCTGGTGTGTGGAGGAAAGCTGGTGGGGATTTCGCCCCAGCACTCCTGATGAACAGCCCCTCCTGGGCGAAAGTCCTTGGGACAACCTCAGCCTGGCCGTGGGGCACCATCGCAATGGCGTTTTGCTAGCCCCCGCCACCGCCACACTGCTGGCCGACTGGGTGTTGCACCGCCGCGCCCATGATTTGTTACCCCACTTTAGCTGGCAGCGATTTGTGACTCCAGATCGCGATCGCCCCCCCTTACCCTCAACCACTCCACCCTCTATTACTGTGAAGTCTTCTGTGCAGACCCTTCCCTCCCAATCTCCTACCCTCAATGCCACTATCGACAGTCCCCTAGTGATTGCCGGTCGCAGCTTTCAATCACGCTTAATGACCGGCACCGGCAAATATCGCAGCCTTCAGGATATGCAAGGGGCGATCGCTGCTAGCGGTTGCGATATCGTGACCGTGGCGGTGCGGCGGGTGCAAACCAATGCTCCAGGCCATGAAGGTCTGGCCGAAGCCATTGACTGGAACCGCATTTGGATGTTGCCCAACACCGCCGGCTGCAAAACCGCCGAAGATGCCATTCGCGTAGCCCGTCTGGGGCGGGAAATGGCCAAGCTGCTGGGACAAGAGGATAATAATTTCGTCAAGCTAGAAGTGATTCCCGACGCCAAATATTTGCTACCCGACCCCATTGGCACCCTAGAAGCAGCAGAACAACTGGTGAAAGAAGGATTTGCTGTCTTGCCCTACATCAATGCCGACCCACTGCTCGCCAAGCGCCTCGAAGAAGCCGGCTGCGCTACGGTCATGCCTCTGGGCTCTCCCATTGGCTCTGGGCAAGGCATCCGTAATGCGGCCAATATTCAGATCATTATCGAAAACTCTTCCATTCCCGTGGTTGTGGATGCGGGGATTGGCACCCCCAGCGAAGCGGCCCAAGCCATGGAAATGGGAGCGGATGCGCTGCTGATTAATACAGCGATCGCCCAAGCCAACCAGCCGGCGCTCATGGGGCAAGCCATGGGCATGGCCGCCCAGGCAGGACGCATGGCCTACCTAGCGGGACGGATTCCGGTGCAAACCTACGCGATCGCCAGCTCTCCCGTTACCGGCACGATTAGCTAGTCTGCGACTATAGAACCTGACAGTCAAAGCCCCTCGTCTTGCGGATGAGGGGCTTTGTAGCGAGTATTCATGCACCATCAAGGGCGATCGGTGACAACCAACAGCGATCGCCCTCTGGTTCACCTAGTCGATGCTAATCCGCGTGGGCCCTGCGCCTCCATCCGACGGTTGAGGAGCCCCTGCCTTACGGAAACTGGCATAGAGGCGATCGCGCCAGTCCCAAAAGATCTGATACTCGGCACTATCGGCCAACCCTGGCACTCCCCGCCCCTTGAGAGAATCGGGCAGATTCACGTAGTCGCCTGCGGGAAACTTCACATACATCGACAGACCGGCCACGGCAAAGTCTGCCAAGCTAGGCGTATCTCCCAGCAGGTAGGGACTATCGGTCAACAACAGGCACAGCGCCTCTAGGTTCTGCCGCATGGCATCCCGAGCAGCTTTCACCGTCTCGGGCCCCAAGCCCACCCCAAAGCTGAGAACATCCAGCACCTCATGGGGCACAGCCCCGACAATGGTTTTCAAGAAATCTGGTGTTGTCTTGGGCAACGCTGCCGTTCGCAGGTCGGCATTTTGGCTGAAGGCACTGAGCATCACCTTGCGGGCGTTGATGCCAATCGACTCATCTGCCCATTCTTCCATCATCAGGCAAAGCCCCCGCTGCCTGGCGTCAATTGGCACAATTGGGCGATCGGGATACTGACGATCGAGATAGAGGGCGATCGCGGTTGAATCTGCAACCAACGTTTCGCCATCCTTTAACACCGGTACCTGCCGTTGGCCAGATAGACGAAATAGATCCAACTGCCCCACGCCGGGCGTCACCTCAACCTTGCGATACTCTAGCCCTTTGTAGTCGAGGATCAAGCGGATCTTTTCGCAGTAGTGCGATAGCTCAAATTGGTACAGTTCAATCATGGGTACTCCTGGCGTCGCGTTCCAACGTCAGTGTAACGAATTCCTGCTAGCGCGTGCGCAAAAGACCGTGCCATGGAGCACAGACGCCTTAGCATAGGGATGGCTGCTTGCTGTTCATGTCCAGTCCAGTAATAATCCCGTGTAGAAATAGAGATAGTCCTGTGTCTGATCTGATTCAAACCATCCAATCAAGCTTGCTAGCCCTCGTGGGACGCGGTGTGCAGATTATTCCTGCCCTGATTGCAGCGATCGCCGTTTTATTGGCAACGCGCTATGGTGCAATCCCCATCAAGCGCGTCACCAAAGCTACCTTAGAAAAACTGGTGAGCAGTCCATCCTTGCGGGCCCTGTTCATTCAGCTTGTGTCCGTGGCGCTTTGGGGAACGGGCATCCTGGTTGCCTGTATCTTGCTCTTTCCTGACCTAGGCTTAGGTGATCTGATTGCCCTGTTAGGTTTAGGATCCGTGGCCATCGGGTTTGCCTTCCAGGATATTTTTAAGAACTTTCTGGCTGGGGTGCTGCTGCTGCTCAATGAGCCGTTTCGTTTGAATGATCAAATTATTGTGGCGGATTTTGAAGGCACGGTGGAAGCTATCAATGTGCGATCTACCGAAATTCGTACCTACCAAGGAGAGCGGGTGGTGATTCCCAATGCGATCGTGTTTACCAGCGCTGTTCAGGTGCTCACCGATCGCCCCGCACGCCGCACGGATTTAGCCATTGGGCTCGATTACAACACCCCACTGCCCCGAGCCCGGCAACTTCTCCAGACGGCCTTAGCTGAGGTGGAGGGTGTGCTGAATCATCCGCCAGTAGAGGTTGACTTAGTGGGCTTTGGCGATAGTTCTATTGACCTGGTGGTGCGCTATTGGTCGTTGCCCCAAGCGGTACATATGCGTCAAACGCGATCGCAGGTTATCATGGCGCTCAAGGCCGCCTGTGATGCAGCCGATCTGAGTATTCCTTATCCTATTCGAAGCGTTTATTTCTTTGATCAGCAAACGTTTAACGATCACAAAATCTCGTCATCTAGCTTACCTAATTCTACCCACTAGCCATCCTCAATAATCATAGGTAAGGCATCGCTAGGATGTTAAGACCTACGACTTGTCCGTAGCTGCTGTCTATGGCCCTGTAGCCTAGGCTAGTCGTGAACTGCGATCGCATTCCTTCACCCTTCTATTTTCCATGGCACCCAATCTTCCATCCTCAGGAACCTCAACCCTGCTAACCATGGGCAACGTAGTCACCATCGGGCTGCAGCTCTATCTCCGCCACGCTAGGGAATATCTAAAATTGGGTCTGATGGCGATCCTATGGTTGCTCCTACCCCTCGTCGGCACAATTGGCGTTTTGATTGTGGCGTCTCAAGGGCAAAGCCCTGGTCTGATTGTCCTATCGATCGTGCTTGGTGCAGCCGGATTCACCTATGGAGCAGCTAAATATTTAGCCATCTCTGCCGCCATCTCGCGGCGCAGTTTTTGCTACCTCAACCAACAAGCTGAATCGATCGATGACACTAGGCGCTATGTTGACAGGCGGATGTGGGGATTTTGGCGCATCGCGTTTTTTCAATCGCTGCTATTTCTAGCTGTTGTCATCGGGGTCTATATTTTTACCGCACTATTGCTGGTGTTCGTTCTTTTTGGCGTAGGCGGTGCCAGCATTTTTCAAGGTGATCCTGAGGCTTTCAGTGATCCTCAAACCGCCATGCTCATTGGCTTGATCTCGATTGTCTTCTTTGTCGTGCTGTTGGCTGGCATGGGATATTTGTTGGCCTGGCTAACGGCTCGATTTATGATCTCTGAGATGGGCTATGCCGTTGAAGAAGACACCCCAGCCTTGTCGTCTCTGGGGCGGAGCTGGCGACTAACCCGCCGTAATGCTCGGCGCATTATGCTGGGCATCATGATGGTCTTTTTGGCTAGCTTACCCATCCAGGTTGTCTTGCAACTGTTGATTGGTGCAGCCTCGGCTGGACTCACCCTAGCCTTACCAGATGATGCGATCGCCTACACGCCATTGCTGATGCTCGTTTCCTACAGCCTGAGTATTGGTGTGAGTGTGGTGCTGTTGCCCCTGTGGCAGGCCATCAAGGCAGTGTTGTACTACGACTTAACAGAACGGCGAGAGGGACGTTCTCTAGACTTAAGCGTGAGCGATCGCCCTGGTACACCATCTGTGCAGCCATGGCTCAACCACATCACCCTGTTGACCCCTGAAAGTGTTGAGCTAGACTTCACCCTAGCAGGTGTGGGCAATCGCAGTTGGGCCCTGGTATTGGACTACATTTTCCTCGTCGGTGGTCTGATGATGTTTTGGCTCCTGTGGGGCTGGATGTCCACGGCCCTGCTGGACTGGATAGAGGATTTAGGTTTTGCCTATGACAGCGCTTGGATTTGGGTCTTGGCGATCGCGTTCCTGATCACCTTCATCATCTTCACCGGCTACTTTGTGCTGTTTGAAACCCTGTGGCAGGGGCAAACCCCCGGCAAACGCATTATGCACATCCGGGTGATCCAAGATAATGGGCAGCCGGTCACCCTTGGGCAAACCACCCTGCGCGCCCTTCTGCGTCCGGTTGATGACCTGTTGCTGATAGGAGCCTTATTCATTGCCCTAGGAAAACGGGAAAAACGGCTTGGAGATTGGGTTGCTGGTACCCAGGTGATTCAAGAAGACTATGCCGATCCACGTCTGAAACTGGAGATCTCCCCATCGGCCGGCACCCTTGCCCGCAAATTGTCTCCGTCGATGCACCTGGATCGCCTCTCTCCGGATCAGTTTGTCACCCTACGAGAGTATCTGCAGCGACGCTTGATGATCGATACCCAGATCCAGAAAGAGCTACGCCTGGAGCTTGCTCGTCAGGCGAAGGAACTGGTTCAGCTAGAGCAAGTGCCGGAGGGCGTCAGCGCCGATCAGTTTCTAGAAGCGCTCTATGTGGCCTATCAACGTCAAAGCGATGCTCGTTAAAGCTAGTCTGCATTATGGATGAGAGAAGGGCTACCGGGGCTGGATTTTGTGGAGACCCATGCCCCAGTTTGGCCACCACACGGCACAATGGGGAGGAGCATAATCCAGGTTGTCACCAAAACTGCGTATGACCCGCCGCCCTGACATTGTTTTTCTTGTTCTGGATACCCAACGTGCCGATCGCCTCTCATGCTATGGGTATCCGGTGAACACGTCGCCGAATCTAGATGACTTTGCCGCCAACGCTACTCGCTTTGAACGGGCGATCGCTGCTGCTCAGTGGACGGTGCCGTCCCATGCGTCGATGTTTACCGGGCTCTATCCATCGGAGCACCAAACCCTCCAGTCCTACTCGGTGCTGCCTAAAACCATTCCCACCCTGGCAGAACGTCTGCGGGACGGTGGCTACTACACAGCAGGCTTTTGCAACAATCCCCTGGTCGGAGTGATCAACAATGGTCTGCGGCGTGGGTTCCATAGCTTTTTGAACTACAGCGGTCTGCTCACCTCCCGCCCCAACCAAGCCGGGGCCTCGCCGGGGTTGATTAGTCGCTACCGGCAAGTCTTTAAGCGCGTCCTGGCGGGTCTTCTAAGCCAGGTGCAGGATGCCTTTGCCCGTTCGGATGCTCTGCTCTCCCTCTCGTTTTCGCCGTTGATGGTGCCCCTGTGGCAAACAGCTCTGAGCTTTAAGGGCAATACAGCCAAGTCTTTGGAGGATACGGCCAGCTTGCTGATCCAGCGGCGCAACGTGGACGATGAGCAGCCGGTGTTCGCCTTCGTGAACCTGATGGGCACCCACATGCCCTACCATCCTCCCCGCCGCTACATTGAGAAATTTGCGCCCCACGTGTTGAGCGATCGCTCTGCCCAGCACTATCTGCGTCAGTTTAATAGCGATGTGTATGGCTGGCTGGCCCCGTTGGCCGGAGCATTGGATGATCAGCAAAAGGCCACCCTAGACGGCATGTATGACGCGGAGGTGGCCTGCCAGGATGAACTCCTAGGGCAGTTCTTCCAGCAATTGCAGACGTCGGGACGGCTTGAAGACACCTTGGTGATCATCTGCTCCGACCATGGTGAACATTTGGGTGAAAAGCAGTTCATTGGCCATTCCCTATCGGTGTACAACGAATTGGTGCAGGTGCCGCTGATTATTCACGACCCCAGCGGTCAGTTGCCTAAAGGACAAACGAGCGATCGCACCGTCTCGACTCGGCGACTGTTTCACACCGTGCTGACGGCCGCTGGTCTGGCGAGTGAGGCGGAAGCCGCCCTGAGCCTGTTTCAGGAACTGAATGCTACACCAGCCGCTGTTCCGGTCTTCTCCGAAGCCATTCCTCCCCAAAATGTGTTGAATCTGCTGCAAAAACGTCAGCCCGAACTGGTGCGCGATCGCGCCTGTGATCAACCGCGCCGCGCCGTTTGGGTAGGAAACCATAAGCTGATTGAGACCGGCGATACCCAGCTTGAGCTATACGATTGCCTCGACGATCCTGGGGAAAGCCTGAACCTCAGCAGCATTCTGCCGGAAAATGTAGAAGTGCTGCAAGACTGCCTCCAGTCCTTTGCTGGAACGATGACCGCCACGGTTACCAACGAACGCGCGTCCGATTTTGACGATCCTGAGGTGCAGCGCCGTCTGCGCGACCTCGGCTACCTCGAAGATTAATAGTTCCTATTCTAGGCATCATGTATCCACCCGTTGATCCAATTTTGTTTGAGTTTGGCCCCATTGCCGTGCGCTGGTATGGACTGCTGATGGTCAGCGCCATTTTCATCGGTGCCCAGGTTGCTAGCCAACAGGTGAAACGCCAAGGACAGGATCCTGATGACTTCTGGGATATGCTGATCTGGATTGTCATTCCTGGCTTTATTGGGGCGCGACTGTACTATGTGTTCATCCAGTCCCCCCGTGGCCCCCAGGGTTTGGGCTATTACCTCGATCATCCCGGTGAAATTCTTAAAGTATGGAGCGGCGGCATCCACATTTTTGGGGGATTTATCTTTGGCACCATCGCCCTGTGGCTGTTCACCAAACTTCGTCACTTACCGGCGTTGGTTTTTCTGGATGCGATCGCCCTGGCCCTGCCCCTGGCCCAAGCCATCGGCCGCTGGGGAAATTTTATCAACCAAGAACTCTACGGCCCGCCGACGGATCTAGCCTGGGGATTGCGCATCGACCCCATCCATCGCATCGCTCCCTACAACGACCTCAGCGCCTATCCCGATAGCACCCGCTTCCATCCCCTGTTTCTCTACGAATCTCTATGGAATGTTCTAGGGTTTGCCATTATTTTCTGGCTATCCCGTCGTTTTGAAAAACAGTGGCGGCCGGGTGATATCACTCTGCTGTATCTGATTTGGTATCCCCTCGGGCGCTTTTTTATCGAATTTTTGCGCACCGATTCCTGGTTCTTTGCCGGTACCCCGTTTAATGTCGTGCATCTCCTATCAGCGATCGCTGTTGTCGGATCTGCCGCTGCCCTGTACCTGCGTCGCCGCCCCCAAGCCTCCTAACTGGGTGCATCCCAGTTTTGCAAGTTGACCCTCATCCCCCAACCCCTTCTCCCAAAAAAAGGGAGCCGGATTCAAAGTCCCTCGCCCAACTTGGGAGAGGGATTTAGGGTGAGGGCTATAAAAGTGGGATGCACCCTCCTAACTGTCCTTCTCATCCTCGTGCCTATGTCTCTTAGATCTGCCCCGCGTCTGTTGATCATTGGGCTTGACTGCATGGAGCCCTCCCTCGTGTTCGATCAGTGGCGCGATGATCTACCGACCCTCTCGCGGCTGATGGCGGCCGGTAGCTATGGCCGCCTGGAAAGCAGCATTCCCGCCATCACCGTGCCCGCCTGGAGCTGTATGATGAGCGGTCGCGATCCGGGAGAATTAGGTATCTATGGCTTCCGCAATCGCCAAAACCGTAGCTACCAAAGTATGGCGATCAGCGATGGTCGTGCCGTCAAGGAGCCACGGCTATGGGACATCTTGGGGGATGCCGGATGGCAGGTGGCGGTCTTAGGCGTACCGGGCACCTCGCCCCCCTACCCGGTGCAGGGCTCCATGGTCTCCTGCTTTCTCACGCCGAGTACCGACGTACCCTACACCTATCCACCCGAGTTGAGCGATCGCATCCAGAGCTGGATCAGCGATTTTTTGCTAGATGTGCCCCACTTTCGGTCTGAGGATAAGGCCGAGATCCTTGGCAATATCCATAAGCTCTGTGACCAGCGGTTTACCCTAGCCGAGAAGCTGATTGCTGAAGACCATCCCGACTTTCTGATGCTGGTAGACATGGGGGTCGATCGCATCCACCATTCCTTCTGGAAGCCCATGGATCCCGCCCATCCTCAATATGAGCCGGGCTCTCCCTATGCCAACGCCATCCATGACTACTACGTGCATATCGACCAGCGGGTGGAGCAACTGCTGAACGATTGCGACGACCAAACCGCTGTGCTGATCGTGTCCGATCACGGGGCCCGACCGCTGGTGGGAGGGATTTGTATTAACCAATGGCTGATCGAGCAAGGCTACCTCAGCGTGGTCGAATCACCCACCACGCCCACATCGTTGGATGAGTTGACCATTGACTGGGAGCATACCCAAGCCTGGGGCGCGGGGGGCTACTATGCCCGGATTTTCCTCAATGTCAAAGGGCGTGAACCCAATGGCATTGTGCCCTTAGCTGACTATGAGCGCCTGCGTACGGAACTGGCCGAGAAACTGGCTAGGATTCCTGCCCCGGATGGGACACCCATGGATAACCGGGTCTACAAGCCCCAGGAGGTCTATCAACGGGTGCGTGGGATTGCGCCTGACCTGCTGGCCTATTTTGATGAACTGGCCTGGCGATCGATTGGTACGGTGGGTCATGCCGAGCTCTACACCACTAATAACGACACCGGCCCCGATGATGCCAACCATGCCCGCTATGGCCTCATGATTTTCCATGATCCCCAACAGCCTAAGGGGGGACAGGTGCTCGATCAAGCCCAGATTTATGACATTTTGCCCACGCTGCTCGATCGCTATCAGCTCACGGCTCCGCCTAAGCTACGGGGCAAGGTGCTGCCGGTTTAGACCGATGCCAACCTCAGCTTCAACCGATGAGCTAGGTGAACCCATAGGGGTGCGATCGCCCCGGATGGATCGACCAAACTTCTGTAACCCTGATTCTCACCTAGGTTGAGCTAGCGTCGGCATAACCCAACGGACTCTGAGCTGGCGCTGGGCCTCCCGTTGCTCGAACCAGCCTACGGAACAAGATTGGTCAGTCAATCAGGCGATCGCCCTAGGTCACCAAACGCTGAAATCGAGATGGTTGAGCTAGGAGAATTTGATGAGAGAATACAAAGGAGAGCAAACCGTATCAATGACTACAAAACACCGTGAGCGCACGGTGCTACAACCAGTCAAGTCACTGGGCATCCTCTAGGTTTGCTATCGCAGTGGGTAAGCGGTACGGTTGAGTGGTTTCGTCACCGCTGTTTAGGGTAACAATGAGGTTCTTGTGCGCACAAGGGTCGATCGCTCTTCTGCATGGGCAGGAAAGCTGATAGAACCTATCTTCTCCATGAAGGCAGGTAGCTCATGATCCTCGGTGGCATAACCTTGTTTGAGAATTTGATTAGGAGTCATTGAAGGCTTATGAAGAAAGTTGAAGCAATCATCCGTCCCTTCAAGCTAGATGAAGTGAAGATTGCCCTCGTCAATGCTGGCATCGTAGGGATGACCGTTTCAGAAGTACGTGGATTTGGTCGGCAAAAGGGTCAGACCGAGCGCTACCGTGGTTCTGAATATACGGTGGAGTTTCTACAAAAGCTCAAGATTGAGATTGTAGTAGAAGACGATCAGGTGGATATGGTGGTCGATAAGATCATCTTGGCAGCCCGCACCGGGGAAATTGGAGATGGCAAGATCTTTGTCACCTCTGTGGATTCGATTATTCGGATTCGTACCGGTGAGAAAAATCTAGAGGCTATCTAGCCGTCCAGTATTTCTGAGGAAGGGTTGCGCCGCTAGCCAGTCCTCAGGCAATATGGGTTAAAGCCAACCAGACCCCACGGGTCTGGTTTTTTCGTTGGGTGCGTAGCCGTTGCTCTAGGTGCGCTTTGGATCGATGCCGTTGATTTTCAATAGGTCGGCAATGCTGGTGCAGTAGTGGGGTAATCCTAGAACCGTGGGATTCATGGGATTTTGATAGACAAAGTGGCGATAGTCTAGGCAAAAGCGATCCCAGGCTTCCATCTGAATACGAAAAACCCGAATGATGATATTGGCCAGGTGAATCGAAAGGGGAATGCGGAAATAAATACGCTGGTTCAGATAACGACAGATTTGGGCGATCGCTTGATTGGCGGTGAGGGGATCGTTGCCCAGCACCCATTCGCGGGATTCGCCAGGCTCAGGCGGATGGTCTACTAAATAGGTGACAACTTGGGCAATATCCTGGGCATGGGTGATATGAAAGCTGCCGTCGGCACTCAGGAAGCGAATTAGTCCCATCCATTGAATCACCTCGGGCAGTCCGGCGGAAATCTGCGAGTAGGGTTTTTGCCCATCGCCACCGAAGACGAGGGTGGGGAAGAGGGTGGTGACCTTGGGGGCGATCGCTAATTGGGGCAGTCGCTGATGACAGATATATTTTGATCGCACGTAGCCAGTGCCCATCTGTCCCGCTTGGGGCAGGGGCTGATGATCGCGACCTAGGATACTGGCAGTGGAAAAATAAATCACCTGCTGGCAGCGCTGGGCATCCAACAAGCTCATCAGTTGCAGGGTTTTGGTGACGTTAATGTCGTAGGCGCGCTGCTCGCCACCCCAGGCCGTCGCAATCAGGATGGCGGTATCGATGGTGCTGAGCAGCGCGCGATGGTCTTCGATCTCGTAGAGATCGCCGGTGATCACATGAATGCCCGATCGCGCCTCTAGATTCAGCTTGAGCTTAGCTGGATTCCGCACCAGCAGAAAAAGCTCGTGGGAGGTTTGCTGAATCAACAGTTCGGTAATGTAGTGCCCAATGCAGCCACTCGCGCCGGTGATAAAAATCCGTTGAGGTGCAGGAGATTTAGGAGTTGCTGAAAAGGTCATAGATTATCCGTTACGCAGACCACGCTAGCATACGCCAAAACAAGTATGGATGGCGACCGAGCGATCGCCATCCATAGCATTATTCAACCCCTAGGGTCACCATCAGGTGGCTGCGAGCAGTTGATCCGCTTGCTTCGCCGTCTCAAAGAAGAAGGCGGCATTTTCTTCGGGGGTGCGCTGGAGGATGCCGTGACCAAGGTTGAGAATATGACCCCGGTTGCCGGCCTTGCGGATGGTGTCAATAATGCGATCGCGGATGACGGCTTTGGAGCCAAACAGCACGCCAGGATCGATATTACCCTGAACGCCAATGTTGGGCCCTAGGCGGCGGCGAGCATCGGCCATGTCCACCGTCCAGTCTACGCTGACGATATCAACGCCCGATTGACCCATGCGCTCTAGAACGCCAGCGCTACCGCTGATGTAGAGAATCATGGGCGTATCGGGGTGAACCGCTTTGACCTGACGGATGACCTGCTGCTGGTAGGGCAGGGCAAAGACGTCGTAGTCCTGCGGGCTCAGTTGACCAGCCCAGGAGTCAAACAACTGCACCACCTGAGCGCCACAGTCAATCTGATGGCATAGATAAACAGCGATCGCATCTGCCAACTTACCGAGGAAGGCGTGGAGAATCTCGGGCTGGGTGAAGGCCAAGTGCTTAATCACCGCATAGTCTTTGGAGCTTTTGCCTTCCACGGCATAGGCGGCCAACGTCCAAGGCGATCCAGCAAAGCCAAGCACGGTGGCTTCATTGCCTACTTCTTGGCGCAGGGTTTGCAGAATCGTGCGGATAAAGGGGGTGGATTCATCCGGCTCTAGGGTGTGCAGTTGATTCACCTGCTCTAGGGTGCGGATGGGATTGTCGATGATCGGCCCCTTGCTCTCGATGATTTCAAAGGGAATACCGATGCCAGGCAGGGGCGTCAAAATATCGGAGAACATGATCACCCCATCGGGACGGAAAGCCCGCCAGGGCTGCAGCGAGATCTCGATGGCAATGTCTGGATTTTCAGATCGTTCACGAAATGAGGGGTATTTTTCGCGCAGATCACGGTAAACCTTCATGTAGCGCCCAGCCTGACGCATCATCCACACGGGAGGACGATCCAACACTTCGCCCCGAGCCGCCCGCAACAAATAGGGAACCTGATTCGATCCGCTCATTTCGACTCCAATTCTTAACGTAGTCTTTTTAAACGCATTTGCTAGCTTATCACTGAGCGATCGCCCCAACATGGCATGGCGGTTTACGAAACGTTAAGCTGTCGGCTACACGTTCGGGCCGATTGCCGATGAGGAGTCTAATGGATTGACTAGATTTGAGGGGGTGGGTCGTCGCCATCCGCCGATGAATAGGGCGGGATCAAGATCCGAGGGGCGTCGGGATCTACCCCGTCTGGCTGAAGGACGGTGTTGGGTGACTCAGAGGATGGATCTGACGACGGAGACCCTGGAGCAGTCTCTTCCTCGTTGCGGTAGCTGTAGGAATAAAGGGTGCCGCTTTGCTGACGGCGTACCGGATCTCGCTGGACTTCGTAGATAGATGGCGCAACTTCCTCGGGGCGATCGCTCTCCTGATCGGCATCGTCGTCCCAATCATCCCAGTCGTCTAAGTCGCCTAGGTCGTTGTCTACATCGCTATCTGAACGATCTGGATCGTCAAAGCCTAGATCGTCAACGTCTGGATCATCGGCATGGCGATCGCGCCAAGCTTGCCAGGCAGCAGCCCGATCTCGGTCATAGTCATCAAAGCGCGGGTCATCGTAGACGGAGACGCTCGGGGAGACATCCTGGGATGGATCGTCGTATGGGGAGTCTGCCTCACGCTCGTAGTAAGCTGCGTCGTCGTCTAGGTCTAAGATGTCGTCATCCAAGTTGTCGTAACCTGGTTCTGGATAGACCGCGCGCGGGTCGTCCTCCTCAGCCTGCCAGTCGTCCCAGACGGCAGATTCTTCCACCGGCTGATCCAGCTCGGGATCAGGGGTCACATAGGTGTAGGTTGGCCGACCATAGTCGCGATTCTCGGGCGGCTGACCATAGGACGGCTGGGACGCCGATGGCTCGGCTGTACTGCGCAGGACTTCCGCATCCGTTACCAGGGGCTCCCGCCGATCGCCCTTGGGGATACTACCCTGCCAAGATTCCCACGACTCCCAATCTTCCTTGGATCGCTGCCAAGGGGTATCCCAGGTTTCTCCCCAAGCAGGTTGAGAGGATCGTTGGGATGCTTGAGAAGTGCGATCGCGCTTTGTTGCTCGTGGTTCAGAAGGCGGACTGCCGGCCCGATCCCTCGGTTCTTGACGCCAGCGTGAAAAGGGTGGCGATCGCCGGGGAGCAGGCTCATTGGCCGCTGTCCAGCGTTCCGTCGGCCGCTTTGCATCCGCCTGAAAAAGCCCCATGAGAATGAGAGCTGTCGCCACGCCACAGCCCAAGGCTCCTAAGATCCACACCGATAGGGGCATGGCCAGAGAGATGCGGCCTAGCACAATCAGCGGCACGGAGTACGACCAGTTTTGCACCGCAAACAGGATCAACCCAGCCCCTAGTCCTAGCCCTAGCAATCGATTAAACGTGACCATTCCCCTGCATCATCACAACTAGTTCCAGTCTAGCGGCTTGGATCCGGCGATCGGCAGATACCGAACACTGAGGTATAGCCGTGGAGGAAGGTGGTATTACCCACAGGCCCGACTTCGCCGTTGCAGAAAAAGCCACTTAGGGGCGTATCAACGAGGTAGCGATGGAAGAGCCGAGAATCTACATTGGGCTGTCCGTATAGCCCCTCCCCGCGGCCGAGGCAGGCAAAGAGGAGTGCGCCGATGGGCGAACTACCTTGATGATCCTGGTTTTGATATTGGGTGAATAGACCTTCCATGTCATCAATCGACGTTTGGGCATCCCGTAGATGAAACTGCACCCGTTGCCCTGGCCGTACCCGATCCCCAATGGCGATCGCCCCCACCTTGGGATCGACGCCAATCAGGTTGCGGATCAGGAAATCACCCTGGCCCAGCTTTTCCTTAAACTCATTCTGGGCAATGCCGATAAAAAGGGAATTCTGCGCCAGCATCTGATCATCCTCGCTCAGATCCCGGATTAGCATCTGCAAGGTTTCGAGGGGCGTCTTGCCGACCTCGCAGACTCCGGCCATTTCATCAGCCTCCAGCTCTAGAACGATATTGCGCTCGCCCTGCACAACTCGATAGGGACAGCCAATGGGGCGACAACCCTGGGCTACAATGGCATCGATGACAATATTGCCGCTGAGGGCTAACCCCACAATGCCCTCGTCATAGAATTCGTAGTTGCAAAACAGCCCGCATTGCCCGGTGACCGAGCCAGTGCTGGCCAGCCCCCCAATTTTCACGGAGCCTGGGTAGGCAAAGTCTAAACCCTGCAATAGGTCATTGATCCCCGGTGCAAAAGGTTCTGATAGCAAAACGAACTGGGGTTGATCTGCAGGCGATACTCCGACTAGATCCACCCAGGCATCCGGTGCGGCATCTGGGTCAGGCAAGAGTTCAGAATCAAGGTGAAAGGCTTCCACCTTGACGCCGGGTAGGTGGGCTAAGGTGAGGCTGAGGGCGGCTTCCCCTTCCACTTCCTGCGCTGCATCGCGGGTGCTGGCTTGCCCAATCACCCCACCGCCGCTGCCGCCCACAATGGTGGCTACATCGAGGTAATTGCGCAGGAGCGGCATCAAGCGCGGGAATTCACTGGCATAGGCAGATGAGATGAACACAATCGCCAGGTCGGCTGGAGCATTCAACTGCTGAGTTGCGTTATCAACCACGTCTTGAATAGCGGCTTCAAGAGATGGGAGAGTGGAGAGGGCGTTAGCCCATTTCATAGGGTCAGTCATAGTACTAGTTCGCCGAGTCACAATACGAACTGTCGTAGCGTTCTCCCTATTCTCTAGGAAAACGGGTCAACAGAGAAGTTAAGAGCTGTGAGGCGTTGCTCAATCTTGGTCAACATTGTTCAAGATCCAGACTTCTTCAGCGATCGCCTTCCGGTGAGTTTGGTAACATTGTTGACTAGAACAAGGGCGATCGCACAGTAGCATAGGGATTGGGAAGGTTTGGGTCTCTCTGTCTATGTGGATGATCTAGATTCCAGCCACGGCAAATCTAAAGATAATAGGTTTGGCATTTATGGGGGCTAAATGCGTGAATGGGCTTCAGGGTCAGCCGTTGCATGGCAGGGTTCGGGGTTTTCCCATTCACGACCTCGAAGGTTTCAGACTAAGATAGTCCAGGGTAGACCACCCGAATGTACTGAGATAAGTCATAACCATAACGAAAAGCTATGAGCGATATCCACAACCAAATTGAGCAAGAACGTGAACAGGCACGGGCCGTATGCAGCACTGAAGGTGCTTCCTCTGGGGAATGTGCTGCTGCATGGGATGCTGTAGAAGAACTGCAGGCTGAAGCAGCCCACAAAAAGAGCAAAGAACAGCCCAAAACCTCGTTTGATCAATATTGCGACGAGAACCCTGAAGCTGCTGAGTGCAGAGTCTACGACAACTAAGCCAATTGCTGGGCCCAGTAGTCAGACTATGAACGTGTTTCAAATCAACGTGGGGATCGCATGGGTGATCCCCTTGTTTTTTGTTCAGAAGATCTGACGACGCTTCACCGTGATCTCAAGGCTAGCACGACGCTCATCCATGGATGTGATGGAATTATTGTTACCCAATCCCGCCGCCACCCATCGCCTAGGACAAGTTCTAGGGCGATCGCTTCCGGTTGGAACAATTTTGCTACTAGACGGAAATTTAGGCAGCGGCAAGACCAGTTTAGTTCAGGGTATAGGCCATGGATTAGGGATTTCCGAACCGATTGTCAGCCCCACCTTTACCTTGGTCAATGAGTATCTAGACGGTCGGCTGCCGCTCTACCATTTTGATCTCTATCGCCTAGACACCCAGGCGGTGGCCTCGCTTTATATTGATTTGTATTGGGAAGGGGTGGAGTATCCCTTGGGATTAGTGGCCATCGAGTGGCCCGATCGCTTGCTCCAATGGCCTGAGCCAGCCCTCCATATTCAGCTATCGATCACCCATGATGATCAGCGTTTGGCTACCCTCATGCCTGTGGGGCCGGTGCTGCCGTCTTGGTTTAAGTCGCTTCAAGGATTGATGGCGGCAGGGTAGGGCGGATTCCATGGGGATGCTACCAACCCTGCCTACTAGATCTCTAGGGATCATCAGCTTCCAGGATCATCAGGTTCCAGAACGATTTAGGCGGCGATAGGCTTCAGCTAGGGAGGTGCGATCGCCCACGTTGCCGGGAAAGAGAACCACCGGCAGGTTCGGGAACTGGGGATGATCGGCGGGGGTGCGAATGATGGAACAGCCGGGTAGAATTTGCCCGAGGAGTCTAGCTGCGGTGAGGGCTAGACCGGTGCTGACGACGTCATTGGAGGTGATCCCGCCTTTGCTAATCAAGAATCCTAGGTTGTCTGGCAGGTGGCGCACCACATCCATGAGTAGATCCGAGACGGCTACCCCGAACGCTAGGCGAGTTTCGATGCTATCAAACGTAAGCTCTTCGCGGCTGGTGTAGATTACGGGTGTTTGACCAGCGCTGTGGACGGTGTGAATGCGATCGCAAATATTGGTCAGCAGGTCGGCGCGCTGTTGATCGCTGGCGTCGAGTAAGTGGGCGACGTCAATCTCAACCCCAGCAACACCGGGTTCCTTCAGGAGTTCGTTCAGTTGCTCTGTTGTTTTCTTGACGTGGGATCCCACCAAGACGGCACCGGGTTGCCCGTGACGAGTGTAGGCTCCCATCTGGTCGGCGGGGGTGGGCTGGGGGGGAAGATCTGCCAAGGCGGTCAGTAAGCTGGCGGCGCTGCGAAACAGAAAGCGCTTTCCCTGGGCGGCAGCAGCCAAAACATCCTGGGCAAATCGATCCAAGTCCGCCTGCTCTTCGGCATCTACCACGCCACATTGGTTATCACGGAGGGCCAGGAGGCGATCGCCCGTACCGCCCCGGATATCAGCCAGCAAAAATCGTTCCACATTCTCACTGGAAATGCGGCCTTTGGTTTTCTCTTCGACATAGTCGGGGAGATAGCTGTGGTGGTAACCAAAGACAGAGTCCTGCGCAAACTCGGTGGTGTGTACCGGTGTTTCGACGCCATCTATTAATAAGTAGTGAATGCTGTCGCGGGTGATGCGTCCACCTTCAAAAAAGGCGGGGGTGAGGAAATGGGCATCGAAGGGGCCCAGCTCCTCGGCGATCGCATCGGTTTCAATCGGGTAGTGACCGCGCAGGGTGGAATCAGAGCGGCTCACGATCAAAAAGTCTTGGAGCCCCACCTGAGCGATCGCCCGCTTGAGGGCTTGGCATACCTCACGGGTGATCTGGTTGGCCTGCTCAGGGGGCAGGGCGCGGGTGTTAGTCAAGATAAAAAAGATGGGAGCATCATCCAGTAAGCCCAGCTTGAGGGTGTCTTCATCCCAGCGGGTGAGCAGGAGACAGCTATGCACGGTTTGAGATCCGGTGGGATCATCATCCAGCACAATAATTTTGGGTTGCGTAGACATAGGCTTCTCTCTTAATGCTTCAAGCTAGGACTCACGCATCGCTAAGACCTGATTGGCTGAACCATCTTTCCCCCCATCCTCCAGCCCCTTCTCCCACAAGGAGAACAAGAATAGGTGTTTTCAAAGCCCCCCGCCCGCTCTGGGAGAGGGGTTTGGGGTGAAGGTCTTCAAGTTGTGTCCGTCAACCAGCACTAGGACATGCTGCCTAGCCCCGAGTCGGGTGATTCGGCCAGCGATCGCGCTCTTCGATTTTCCCACTGTCGGCCATGAATTCCCTAGGCGATCGCTGAAATCCATGGCGATCGCCTAGGTTGTATAAGATGAAACTCAATAAATCTAGTGAAATGATAGTCTGGGATGATTGATAGTCTCACTCTAAGTCTTAGTATGCTGCCTGTGAGACATTAGATTAGTAGGTTTGATGAGCCATTTGAGTCGGGATCGTCTTGGGGTGTATTTCTCCATATCTGGGCTGGGTTGAACTGCCGATTTTAGAGAAGATGCGATCGCCTGTAATCTTTATGACGTAGGAACTCGATGCTCTGGGGCTGGAAGGGACTCGTCCAGCATTCTCTTGACCTCCTTGGTGTGATCGAGCGCACGCTAATTAGGTGCGCTCGACACGGTTTTAAAGCAGGTGACTCGAAAAAACTGCCTTCGATCAGGCTAAAACCAGTCTCAGACCCCTACCTGAGACCCCTGAATCAATAAGGAAGTCCTATCTATGTAGCGCCTAATGATATGCCAGAGCCAGATTTATACCCCTGAGCGATCGCTGTGATCCTTCAGGAGTAGGCTGTTATGGCATGAGACTCGTGCTGGCGATCGAGATCAGGCAGTATGAACAAATGTAAACTTGCCATTTGATGCTTCAGCGGCACTTTTGTGGAGTATGGAGCGCTGAACGTCTTGTATGGCAAGGGCGATCGCCCATTGATAAGCAGATCTAAATCTTAGTCGAGAGGGATAGGTCTTCCGTGTGATCCCCTGATCCCCAAGCTAGAACCTTCATGCTAGGCTGTTGCAGTTCCGAACACAGAAGGGTGAACGCGTAACGAGTATGGACTGGTGCTCTGCACTTCTCCTAATGGGTATGACCTAGATACCTAGGTTTTTCCATCGTTAGGACATCATTTTCGTTCCACACATTCCTTTTATAAAGGGTATATGGCTCAAAACAATCAACAGCTTTGGAGTAGTCTGATGACTGCTGCACTCGTTATCGGAACGCTAGCGACCTCGTCTTCTGGACATGCTAGTGTCGCCGGAACCGCAGATAATGACTCAGACGCCAACGTTGCGATCGCAGAGTCTGCGCCTAATCACATCGCAAACGACGGTGTCAGCACCGAGGCCCTGACGACAGCTTCCACTGAAGATGTTGTGAAGGTCGGTGAATATCACTCTCGTAACTCCATTGAACTCTCTCAGAGTGAGGCGATCGCTAGCATTTTGCCCCATCAACTCGATGATCGGCAAGCTGCGACCCTCTATATCCGAGACATTCCCGTCATCACGTTCTTGGCTCCCCTTGATGAGGGTGGCTCGGCTACTACCGATGACGCGAGCGCAGACGTAAAAGTTTCAGGATCTCAAGAAAGCGTTGTGCTTGCCCAGGCTTCAGCATCGTCTGATGTTGATGACTATGCTCAAGATCCTGTTTGGCGTGCTACCGCTATTGCTGCTAACCTCAACCAGCTCTATCGCAGTGGCGTTGATCCATCTTCGATCACGGCTATCTGGGACGATGAAGGCGATCGCCTCGTCATTCAGGTGGGCGATCGTGAGCTAACTGAGATCAACGAAACGACGATTCTGCCTGATACGACCCGAAATCCTGCAGAAGATGCCCTCCAGGCCACGAACCGGCTTCGTCGCCTCTTGGGAGGAGCTGAACCCTTGGGTGAAGTCTATGGCTTGCCTGCCCCTGAGCCTGCTCCTAGCGCATCCTACCATGCTGTTCTGCGTACCCTTAGCGGCATGGCATCCTGGTATGGCCCAGGCTTCCACGGCAACTACAGCGCCAGTGGTGAAATTTTTGACCAAAATGCCATGACGGCGGCTCACCCCAGCCTGCCTTTTGGCACCCAGGTACGCGTCACCAATCTAGATACGGGGCTATCTGTGGTCGTTCGTATTAACGATCGCGGCCCCTATGCCCATGGACGCGTGATTGACCTGTCGGCAGGTGCCGCCCAGGTGATTGGCCTGGTGAGTTCGGGTGTTGCGCCCGTTAGCCTAGATGTTTTAGGCAATAACTAGGCATGACGCCAGCTTTCCCAACTCTCCGCAGATTTACTCTCTGATTCGGACATGGAGGGCGATCGCTTCAACGGTTTACTGTGTTAACCGATTAAGACCGATCTAACCCTCTCCCCTTCTATGGAACATCGAGCGACAGTCATGCACTGTCGCTCTTTTTTTACGATCCCTAGATCCCTGGTCTAGAAAGAGCCTTGATGGTCAGGCGACGACCAACTCGGGATGCTGCGTGAGGATTTCCACGCCCTCTTCGGTGACCGCGAGGGTATGCTCAAACTGGGCTGAAAGCTTGCGATCTTTGGTGACTGCTGTCCAGCCATCCTCCAGCACGTCCACTTCCCACGTCCCTTCATTGATCATCGGTTCGATGGTAAACACCATGCCGGGGCGCAGCTTCTTGCCCCGCCCTCGTCGGCCGTAGTGCGGCACTTGGGGCGCGGTGTGAAAAATCCGGCTGACGCCGTGACCCACGAAGTCACGCACCACCGAAAACCCTTGGGCTTCGGCATAGTCTTGAATGGCGGCACCGATATCTCCAATGCGGGCTCCTGGCTTGACTTCGGCAATGGCAAGCTCCAGACATTGCTCGGTCACTTCGACTAAGCGTCGAGCGATCGCCGACGGTTCTCCGACAAAAAAGGTGCGGGAGGTATCGCCATGGTAGCCATCCACCGTTGGAGTGACGTCTACATTAATAATGTCTCCGTCCCGCAAAATTTGTTTGGCATTGGGGATGCCGTGGCAAACCACTTCGTTGACGCTGGTGCAGATCGATTTAGGAAACCCGTGGTAGCCCAGGGGCGCACTTTTGGCACCGTGGGCTTGAGTCCAGCGTTCTGCCTCATCATTGAGGTCTAGGGTGCTCACCCCAGGTTTGATCATGGGTGCTAGATGATCGAGCAATTGGGCGGCAAGCTGGCCGGCAGCTCGCATTTTGTCTACTTCACGGCTTGATAATAAAACGATCGCTTCGGTATTCATGAAATCTTAAGGGTTACAGTCTCTAATCCTGACATAGTCATGCAGGCTTGAGGTCGTAGAGCGGTTGGGAATCTGGATTGTCCATGCCTCAAGAGGCCATGCAGCACCTGCAACCTCGATTCAACCCTGCTTGTTTTAGGATACCGTTGCCTGCTCGGTTCTGCCTCAGGGATACGAGATCTGTGAGGCTCATGGCTCGGGACTATCCCATCAATCTCGCGGGGATTGTCTAGTCTAGCTAGCGCTGGAACACCACAGAGAGGTTGTTGGCGGGCATGGGCACTGTTTTGACCAACTGCAACTGGTGGGCGATCGCCACGGCAACCACATCTTCCAAGTTGCGCACGCCCCAATCAGGATTTTGGGCGCGCAAACTTTCATCGAAGGCTGCATTACTGGGTGCGGTATGCTGTCCCTGCTGTTTGTAGGGGCCATAGAGGTAGAGCACGCCCCCCGGTGGTAAGAGGCGCTCGGCTCCGGCAAACAGCCCTAGGGTGGCGCTCCATGGCGAAATGTGAATCATATTGATATTCACTAGGGCAGCGATCGCCCCCGGTTCAAATCCTGAGTCAGCCAAGCTGGCAGGCAACGGAACTTGTTCCACGGGCCAAGGACTGATGGCGGCATCGAGGAGAATGGGCGGATAGAGGGTTTCGCAGGGGTGGTGCGATCGCCAAGCGGCAATGCTGTCGATCGCTAGAGGATTGGCATCGGACGGCAGCCAGCGGCGGGGTGCAAGACGAGGCGCAAAGAAGACCGCATGTTGCCCGGTGCCGCTGGAAATTTCTAGCACGGTGCCCGTTTCAGGCAGCACATCTTGCAATACAGCCAAAATTGGCTCACGGTTGCGATCGGTGGCCGCCGCATATTGACGATGGTCAGATGGTGAAGTCATAGGCAATGTGGGGGAGTAGCGATGCAAAGTTTCGTGAATTTCAGATCCAACTCTGGTTCGATGATGTTGGATCCAAGCTTTGATAAGGTTACTCTAGAAGTAGAGTAATCTGATGCGAATGTCCAAGTCTGAACCAGTATCTCGCCGCACCTAGGCATCGTGCCGAAGCAACGAGTCAGCGGCTCAGGCTAGCTTCGAGCCATGAAGCCAATTTGTGTCGAGATGGCCATCGGTAGGGTTCCGACTACCGTCAAACATGTTGAGTTTTAAGAGGATAGAGCTATCGCTAATAAGCAACTCATTAACCACCGCATTCGATCGCCGCGTGTTTTGCTGATTGACCATGAAAACACCAACCGTGGCGTAACTGAGACCCGCGATGCCCTGCAGCTTGCTGAGAGTGTGGGGTTGGATCTAGTCTTGGTTTCTGAGTCCAAGGATGTTCCAGTTGCTAAAATCCTGGACTACGGTAAACATCAATACCAACAAAAGAAACGCCATCGTCAGAATACCAGTAAGCCCACGGTCAAGGAAGTGAAGCTGCGCCCCAATGTGGGTGAATCAGACTACAGCCTTCGGATTAAGCGAGCTGTTGAATGGCTAGACAAAGGTGATTCTGTCAAATTCCAAGTGCGATTACGGGGACGGGAACACCAGCATCGCGATCGCGCCGCTGAGCTACTAGAGCGGGTTGTGACCGATTTAGGTGAATCAGCCAAGGTACAGTCTTTTGATCGGCGGGCGCTGATTGTACAAGTCACCCCTGCTTAACCTGGACACAACAGGTTCAAGGCTGAACATCCTAGGGCACACCCTCAGCATGAACACTCATGGTGCGGTGTAGAGTCTAGGGGCTGAAAATGTGTAGGGAAGATGTGAAAGATGGGCTTAGTCTGTGGAGGTCATCTTACCGGATGGTGATGCCCATTTTTCAACCGATAGGCTACCCCTCAAAGTTCCTTTGAGCAGAATGCTTTGGGGGGTTTACACTAGGGGCAGGAGCAATCCCCATCCGCCACTTAACTACGCCTGTTTTTCGAATGAAGTCTCCTGTTTCCCGCTGTCCAGTTCCTCACGAACAACAACCTATTAATGAGTACCAAGAGCTGCGAGCATCGTGGTTCTATAGCTGGGGAACTCGCAACCTCCGGGGCTATATTGCGCCGATCGTGGTGCTCTGGCTTTTGAGTTGGGCGATCGCTGGCCCCGTGGCGGCGGTCAGCTTTGTGCCAGCCAAGGTGCCGCTACAGTTTTTCCTGGCAGCGGCGACCGGGGCCTGTATTATTCCGGCTTTGACCCTAGCCCGCCTGTATTTAGGATGGATGTATATTCGCGATCGCCTTCACAAACAGACGATTTCCTACGAAGAGTCGGGCTGGTATGACGGTCAGCTTTGGACGAAGCCAGATACGGTGGTCACCCGCGATCGCCTGTTGGTGAGCCACGAAGTTCAGCCTATTCTCCAGCGCTTGCAGCAAACCTTTGGTTTGTTTCTGCTTTTGGGGTTAGGGGAAAGTTTAGTATGGGGCTTGCTTTAGCCCAGGCAAGTACAACTCTGGGGTTTGACGGGCGATCGCTGTTTAGTTGAGATATTGCCTAATCATGACTAGGGGAAAACGCACTCAAACGGCAGAACTCGAAGTTCGGCTTTTGCGAGAAGGAATTGTTGAATCAACCCACCAAGTGCAAGCGGTGGTCTGTGATGAGCGGGGGCGAATGCTGTCCCTGGCTGGTAGCGGTGAGGCGGCGGCGTTCATTCGCTCAGCCCTAAAGCCATTTCAGGCCCTAGCGGTGACCACCACGGGAACGCTGGAAACCTACAACCTCAACGATCGCGACTTGGCGATTATTTGCGCTTCCCATCAAGGGGCGATCGAGCAAGCGCGCCAAGCCTTCAACATTTTATGGCGCTGTGATGTGGAGCCCTCAGCTCTGCAATGCCCCATCCCTGCCGATAAGCAAAGCCCGCTGGAGCATAATTGCTCTGGTAAGCACGCGGGCATGTTGGCGGTGTGTAAGCAGCGCAATTGGTCTCTAGGCAGCTATCTCCAGCCTAGCCATCCGGTGCAGCGGCTGATCTTGGAAAAGGTAGCTGATCTGTTGCAGATGCCCGCAGAAGAATTCATCGGAGCCCATGATGACTGTGGCGCACCCACCTACTTTATGCAGCTTCGGCAAATGGCTACCCTCTATGCCCTGCTAGCCTCGGGCAGCAGCGTGGATATGGAGCGAATTATTCGCGCCATGACCCACTATCCGGAGATGATTGCCGGCCCCGGTCAGTTTGATACGGAGGTGATGCGCTTGACGGAAGGCGAAATCGTCAGCAAATCGGGAGCGGAGGGTGTTCAATGCATTGCCCGGGTCGGAGAAGGCATGGGGCTTGCGATCAAGTGTGTGGATGGATCGCGGCGGGCTAAGTATGCTGTTGCCATTCACCTGCTGAAGCAACTGGGATGGATCACGCCAGCGATCGCCGAGACCTTGTCGGATGTTCACATGACCATTGGTGCATTCAAGCGGCTGGATATTATCGGCGAACTAGCGATGCTGTAGGGCGCGGTTGCTTGAGACGAGGTCTAGGTTGCCGACGCGATCGCAAAATAGCAATCCTCGTTTTGATCAGTAGCTTGTCCAATTCACCCGATCCGGAACGCAAGCATCAGCTTTTGCAACCCATCTCGTCAGCCTGTTTTCACCAAGCTCGGGCTAGACGATATCGTTTCTGTGCGAGCGTGGGACCTATGCGAGCGTGGGAATGCTCCCAGGGTTGCTCCTGCACCCAGACCCAGCCGCAGGAGCGACCAAGACAGGTGTCAAGGCGGAAGCGTTGGCACCCTACGAACGGTTCTTAGCAAGCTCGGGCAAGATGTTCAACCTGAGAATTGCGATCACAAAACAAATTTGTTGCGCAGATGAGATACCTTCTGCTATACTCGATAGAGTGACAAAAAAACAAACGCGACGCGGGGTAGAGCAGTCTGGTAGCTCGTCGGGCTCATAACCCGAAGGTCAGTGGTTCAAATCCGCTCCCCGCCACCACTTTGTAAGACTCAAAAATCCCTGTTGCCTTTTTGGCGGCGGGGATTTTTGATGATCCCCATGGTTTGTGACCTGATGGAGTGTTTGGCACACCGGTGGACTGTGTCAGGACTCGATAGGATAAAGTAGGACTGAAGCATTCACCCGAGAATTTTGGGGTGGTTGTTCACCAAGAGAACAACCGGGTCACGAGACTCATAGCTCCTGCATCCTGACCAATCCCTGACTGGGTCTTTAGAGCAAGGATATCAGCGAGTGCTTCGATCCCTCTAACGTGACGACAGAATTAAGTGAGACTGGCATGGCAATAACGTTGCAGCGCCCCATTTTGATTGGTGGATTGGGCTTGACCGCAAGTATTTGGCTCCTTGATAGCCTGGGTGCCTCGGTGGTGGGGCTGGGAGACAATCTGGTCTGGGCGATCGCTCTTGGGTCTGGCATTTGGTGGATGCGCCATCGCCGCAGTCCGGCTGTTGAACCCACTACCCTACCCAAGGATCGCCCGGCGGTGGAAGCTGCGATTCAGTCGGCGATCGCCCTGATCGATCAGCTTGAAGCGGAACTTCAACAGGAGGCGACTGCTGCAACCCCTGGCATCGTCGATCATCTGCGATCGCAACTGGAGCACTTACAGGGTGAACTGGATCGTTCTACGCTGCGCCTAGCGATTGTCGGGGAAGCTGCCGTGGGCAAAACGGCGATCGCCCAACAGCTTACCCAGCAATGGTTACCCAAGATCTCTTGGCCTACCGATGTAACTGCGGTAGCGATCAGCGACGTGTCGTCCCAAGCGATCGCTCTGGAGGAATCGGAATCGGTGCTCAAGGATGCCGATCTGGTGCTGTTGGTGACCCCTGGTGATTTGACGGAGTCTAGCTACCAAGCGCTGGTCGGCTATGCGACGGCTGGGCAACGGGTGCTGGTGGCGTTCAATAAGCAAGACCAATATCCCTTGGATGAGCGATCGCTGCTGCTGCATCAGGTGCGCCAACGGGTGGCGGCCTATGTTCCGTCGGCGGATGTGGTGGCGATCGCTGCCGATCCAGCCGCGATGAAGGTACGCAAGCATCTAGAGGATGGCACGGTGCAGGAATCGTGGCAGCAGTCCGAAGCTGATCTAGCTAGTCTGAGCCAGACTCTCACCTCCCTGATCCCCCAAGGGCGATCGCTGGTACTAGCTACGGTGGCCCGCCAGGTGCATCAGGTGCGCGTAGCTACCCTAGCGGAACTGAATCGCTATCGCCGCCAACGGGCCATGCCTTTGATTGAGCAAGCTCAGTGGATTGCCGGTGCTGCTGCTTTTGCCAATCCGGTGCCGAGCCTTGATTTGCTGGCCACAGCAGCGGTGAATGCTCAGTTGGTGCTCGATTTGGGCAAGGTGTATCAGCAATCCTTCTCCATGGAGCAGGCTAAGGCGGTGGCGGGAACCATGGCCAAGCTGATGGTGCAAATGGGCGTGGTGGAACTGTCCACCCAGGCGATCGCTCCCCTGCTCAAAACCCATGCTCTGACCTTTGCCGCGGGTGGTGCGCTACAGGGCATGAGTGCTGCTTATCTAACCCGATTGGCTGGCTTGAGCCTAGTAGACTATTTCCAAGCCCAGAGCATAGTGGATCCCAGCGATCGCACCCCCTTCTCGCTCCAGCCTGAGGCGCTCAAACAACGGCTGAACGATGTCTTCCAACAGATGCAGCCGCTGGGCCAGGTGCGGGCTTTGGTGGATCAAGGTTTGCGGCGTCTTGCTCCCACTGCCTAGGGCCGATCGATTACTTGGTGATGCTGCCTATGTCTCGCTCTGATTTAGTTCGCCCCCAGCTTGCCGACACCCACTTCAATCGGGCGCGCGCCAGTCTGCGGCAACTGCTGAATCGCTATGGTCGTCAGGGGCGATCGCGATCCTCTACCGAACTCCAGGCGGCCCTTAAGCCAAGGCTGGATCAGCTTGCCGGTGCCTTGGATAAACTGAACGGCTACCTCGTCCGGGTGGCGGTGTTTGGCCTGGTCAGTCGTGGTAAATCGGCGGTGTTAAATGCTCTGATTGGTCAAAAGGTGCTGCCCACAGGGCCCATTCATGGCGTGACCCAATGGCCGCGGTCGGTCTTTTGGTCGCTGGAGACGGCTATGGGCAAGGCCGTGATTGAGCTGATTGATACACCGGGCTTGGATGAAGTGGACGGTCAGGCTCGGGCGGATATGGCCCGCGAGATTGCTGAGCAGGCTGACCTAATCTTGTTTGTGATCGCTGGGGACATGACCCGCACGGAATACCAAGCGCTGCACGATCTGCTGGCGGCGCACAAGCCCTTGATTGTGGTCTTCAACAAAACCGATCTGTATCCCAACCGCGATCGCACCGTGATTTTTCAACAGCTTCGGGCGCGGCTGAACTCCGGTCACCTGAACTGCCCTGATCCCAATTTGACCCTAGACGACGTTGTGCTCGTGGCTGCCGAGCCAGCGCCTATGGAGGTGCGTGTGGAATGGCCCGACGGACGCATCACCCAAGAATGGGAAGCACCACCCGCCCAGATTACGCCCTTGACCCAGCGGCTCTTGGCGATCCTGAATCGAGAAGGCAAGTCATTGCTGGCTTTGAACGCCATGCGCCAGGCGGAACTCACCGAGGCGGCGATCGCTCAAACCATTGTGGCGCAGCGGGATGCTGATGCTGAACAGTTAATTTGGAGCTTTGCCAAGTGGAAAGGGTTGGCCGTAGCGCTTAACCCGATTGCCGTATTGGATATTGCCGGAGGAGCGATCGCCGACCTCGCGATGATCCGCGCCTTGGCCCGCCTCTACGGGCTACCCATGACTCGCTATGAAGCCGGTAAGTTGCTGAATGCTATCGTCTGGAGCGGTGGACGTTTAGTACTCGGGGAATTTGCCTCCAATGTGCTGTTGGGAGCGGGCAAGAGCGGGGCAGCCATGGCTAGTCTATGGGATGGTGGTAGTAGTCTTGCAGCCTACGGTACGGCGGCGGCAGCCCAGGCAGCGATCGCTGGCTATGGTTCCTATCAAGTGGGTAAAGCCGCCCAAATTTATCTAGAACAGGGCTGTTCTTGGGGCCCTCAGGGGGCCAGCACGGTGCTGCAAGATATTCTGAGCCAGGTGGATGCAGATACCGTGATTGCCCGTCTCAAGTCGGATATTCAAGCGGCAACCCATGCCCAACCTGTACCGTCCTCGGAGCAACCCTAATATCAAGGGTTCGTTCATGCCCCTAGGGCTAGTTGCTACCCTAGAGCCACCGTTCAGATAGATCGTATGCCGTAGCCTCAAACTCCTAGGGAGTGTTTTAAAACTCATCCAAACCCTGATTCTCTCGTACGAAAGATCAAGGGGTTTAGCAGGTTTTAAAACAGAGCCTAGCCTGGAGAGCGTGGAGCTGACCCATCAATGGAACAAAGGCTCAAGTTGCCCTCGCTGCCGGGCTGACCATTAGAAACCCATCCCGTCAGGGGGGAAACGATCGCCACCCAGTTGCGGCCATCGACTTCGGTGATGGTTGCAGGAAAGCCTCCGGGATCCAGGTGGGTGCCATTGGCTACACCTCCCACAATCTGCTCTGCCTCCCCGGGCCAAGCTCGTACATTCAGCCCACTGCTAATGGGCGAATTGACCTGCAGGCACTCGACCGGCTCAATCTGAGTGGCGATCGCTGTCATGGTGGTGGTGCGGACAAATGCTCCGGTTGCATCCCGACAGCCATACTCCACCAGTCCAGTGCCTAATTGGGAGACGAGGGTGCTGAGCCGAAACCAATAGTCAATCGATGGGGCAGTCTCTCCTAGAGCAGTCTGACAGGCCTGTTCAAAAGCAGCGAAGCGCCGGAGGTCTTGGTTGAAGAAGCCGGAGCCAAAGCTGGTCTCGGTTTGAGGTGTTTGACGTTGCCATTCGCCCCAGCCGGCTTCCGGATCTGCACGTAAGGGCGCAACCGATGCCCCGCCTACCCAGAGTAAGGCTGTGGTGACAGACATCCAGAGTCCCATTCCTCGACGGATATCTTTCTTAAGTGAAGTGTTGTGGCTGCTACCTAGCGCTTGGGTGAAGCTAGTGGAATTGCGGAGACGGCAAATGACATTCAACGGACTTTTCATGGCTTAGATGATGTTTTTGTGAAATCTATCGCTCTTATACGAAGTTTTGATGATGATTTCTGACTAGGTTGATGCTTCCCAGATGTGGCTCATGAGCACCTATGCTGTCGTTTTCAAGGCTTGAGTCTTAAAATAGCCAGCGAATATGGGAAATAACCGTAGTTTTGCAGATTTGGCGAGATCAGTAATAATGCTAGTGGGGGGTTAAACCCCTCAGCGTTAACAGCGGACTGCCCTAGCGTCCATCCTTCCAATCCTATCGGTGAGATCCTGGTGGTGAAGCAATCGTTGATCACAACTATTCAGGGATATCTCAGGGATATCTTGATTGGGTATTGGCACTAGAAACTAGGCATAAGGATGATTCGGCACAGAGGGGGCGGGAGCAACGAACCGCGTGTTAAGATTACGCTCCATCAGGGGTCTGCAACTGCACGATAGGATTCTACGTCGTCTTTATCAGGTGTATCGCACATCCAACGCGATGATGCACAGATCAGGTGTTCACGCATGACTGACGCTCACTGCCCAACAGTATGACTGAGGTAGCAAGAAGAACGTTCCCCGCTGGGAGTATCTACGTCACTCAGGGTACCTTGCTCTCTCCATCCATCGTCTGTGGTGCATAGATGTGTTTGGGTCATGCTCCTTATATGCATTTGCAACCAGCCCTCATGATTCCTTCCTCTTCCGCTAAGTTTCTTAACCGCGCGGCCCCAGAGCTGCCCCTTCGATCACCCTCGTTGTTGGCGAAACAGACATCCCTGTTGCCCCAACTGTCACCTACCTCTGCTATCTTACTACCCCGGGCTCAGGATAATCCGCCGGTTTGTGTGCGGTTGGATATGGAAGATCTACAGTGCTTTGAGCGTGTAGAACGTCAGTTTGACGCTTGGGGAATTGTGTTTAAAAATGCGATCGCTCTTCATCCATCCAATCCTGCTTTTCCTACCCGTGCCGGCAAGACGGTCTTAACCGGCGCACCCCACAGTAGCTGGATTGGGGTACAGTTCCATCGTCCTGTTAGCTACGTGAGTGGATTTGTCACCAGTTCACGCCAACTGGCGCTGTCTGCCTATAATGCGGCGGATCAATTGGTTGCTAAGTCTGAGATTCCTAGCGCAAACTTACTAGATGCTACATCGGTGTATCCGCCCAATCTTCAGTTAAGCGTGCGAGGTCAAGCTATTACTCGCATCGTGTTCCACGCGTTTAACGGGCAGTTCACCTTAGATGAGCTGGTCTTTTCGAGCGAAGCTGTTGCTGTCCGTTCATAGCCTATCTAGCAGGTCATAGCCCCTCTAACAAACATCTCCCACCCGGTTGGATGAGAGATGTTGTGAAGGGTCTTGCTAGCTCAGCTACCCACGTGAACAATGAGAACCGTTGAGCACGTCATCCTGAGAGCCTACTAGAGAATCTGTAGCCTAAGCAGTGGGGGTTTTGACGCGGCGGGCCATATCCATAAAGGGAGTGAGGCTGGGGCCGGGACGACGACGCTTGGTGCTAGGTGAGGTCGAAAACTTCGTTGCAAAGTTTTCGAGGACAGGAGATGGATTGGGTTTACTGAGAGTAGCCGGCGCAGGAGACATAGCCACTGGTGCTGGGGCTGGCTTGGGTGCAGCAGCTTCTGGGGAAGGTGATGTTGGTGCAGGTGCAGCCTCTGGGGCTGGCTTGGAGGAGGCTGCAGGTTTGGGGGTAGACTCTGCTTCCATGTAATAAGCCGACTTACCAATGCCAAAGATCTTGAGAATGCCGCCCAAAAACGCAAAGATGCCGCCAAAAATCTTCTGTATAAAACCCATTACTGCGATCGCTCCTAAAGGTTCTGCTAAATGTTGACGTGAACTTCAGACAAAGACAGGTTAAAAGCCATGGACAAACCTGGCCCGGCAACATGCTGCTGAAGATGACTGCAACATGACAACACCGGAGGCTTGCAATATGTTCAGCTTGCCATCTACGAGATTACCATGAGACTTCCACCGCCGTCAGCCTGAATCAACAGGAGTCGCCGGCATTGTTTGGCGATGATTTGATGCGGCAATTTCCAACCGGCATTCTAGCGTTGCTCTGCGGTGTAAATGTAGAAATTTTGAAACACGCCCACCGACTCCACATAGTACGACGGCAGCATGTCGTGTATTTGGAGATTGGTCTTATAAATGCTGAGCACGTAGAAGTTTTGGCGCTCTGTGCTTCTGGAGATGATCTGGCGAACTTGGTTTTGGTTGCTGTCTAGGAGCGATCGCAAGAGCGTGCCACATTGATCCTGCAGCAGGTCTTGCAAAAAACCAGGGGTGTCTTGGCAGATCTCATCACTACGGGTTTCGAGGTAGAGAGTGAGTTGCTGGGTGGCATAGTCTTCATAGGCCTCTTGTCCGGGATTGGTGATCACCATGGCACCTCCCAACCCTACTAAGGATGCACCTAGAAGTAAACTGGCGAACTTAAACAATTTCATAGCATTCGGATCCAAATCTCTTGGTCAATCAACGTGGGGGATAAGACTACCTTCAAAGCGCTGACGGAAGGTTGCGGATGGCAGCCGGGCGAACAGCATCTTGTTGGGGCTGGGGTTTGTCCTACTCAGGTTTGGAATAAGGTCTGAAAAAACTGAAACGCAGGTCAACCTTGGTGTCTAAATCTTGGAGAATGTAGGAAAATGTAAAAAAATGTATCTGCAACATTAATTCTAATTGAGTGTGAATCACGTCATGAGCCGACTTGTGCAAGTTTGGGAGTGGATGACATCCCAGTCAATTCCCTGGATCAGACGTGAATGGGAACGATTAAGTTCACGCAAGGGCATGGGAGGGCGATCGCTCCGGTGGTGGTGGGCGGCTGGGCTGGCGGTTTGCATGGTGGGAGTTCCCGATCGCGCCCTAGCCATCAACGTACCCCAGGGAGCTGAGTTGTTTAACAGCAACTGTGCCCGCTGCCATATTAATGGACAGAATTTAATTTTGCCGGACAAGAACCTGCAGTACGACACGCTGCAAACCTATCAGATGAATTCTGTGGAGGCGATCGCCCATCAAATTCGTCATGGCAAAAACATCATGCCAGCGTTTGGCGATCAGTTCAGCCCAGAGCAACTGGAGAACATTGCTACCTATGTGTTGATGAATGCTCAGCAGGGTTGGAATGCGGTCGCTCAATCTCCGTCACCTTAGCCCATTCGCAACTGCTATTAACCTGTGGCATTGATGCAGACAACGACTGTCATGGATGACGGTTTTGTCCACCATGGGTGACAACTAGGCTCTGGTTTAAAACCTGCTAAACCCCTTGATTTTTCGTACGAGAGAATCAGGGTTTGGATGAGTTTTAAAACACGCCCTAGTTACTCTGTCCACATCATGGTTTCGATCGCCTGTTGATAGCGATGGAGACGATAAAATCGATAGCTAACAATGACACTACCGGTGATGACAAAGGCAAGCACTGGCGCAACGACAGGTAACCAACCTTGATTGATAAACAGCAGGATGCTGGTGCCCACAATAATCACCAACACTGAGGCGCTGCTTAAGCCTAGCGAAAGGGGATGACGAACATACCAGGTGAGTCCACCACCGACGAGGGCCCACAGCAAAATCCAAGCCATTTCAGCTTTGGCGGGGAAAAACCAATACAACGCATTGCCGTCGGTTGCCGCGGTCAAAAGCTGGCTGACCATTTGAGCATGGATGATCACCCCAGCCATTTGATGGTCTTCTTTTAGGCTGGCGGTATAGGGAGTATCAAATAGATCTCGGGCACTGGGGGCTGTGGTGCCAATCAGGACAATGCGATCGCGGATCCAATCTGGCTCAAAGTTGCCATCGAGGATATCGCTGACGGTGATGGTTTGGGCAAGGTGATGGGGCGATCGATACCGCAGCAAGATCTGATATCCAGCCGCATCTACAGATTGGTAGCCTCCAGAGTAGGACTCTAGGGGAATGAGGCGACTCTGGCCGATGTTAAGCTGTTCTAGATTATTTTCCCCATTGACAGGGACAATGCCATCTTCTTTGAGATAGAGCAAGGCTACCCGGGTTGCAAAGGAATGCAGAACCTGAGATTCGTAGGATGCAAAGATCAGATTGCGACGGACAATACCGTCGGCATCAATGGGAAAGTCGTTAAAGCCAATGCGTTCGTCTGGAACGCCCGGTGGTGCAGGAATGTGCCCCCCTGCCACGTCTCCCATTTTGGTAATGGCAATCACGTTATCGGCTTGGAGCTGTTCAAGGAGTAGATCTCGACCGGGATCCTGAGGAATATCCCGATACAGGTCTAAACCGATAACTCGGGGGGAGTACTCTTGCAGCGTACTTAAGACGTCGGACAAGGTGGCATCTGAGGGCGTCACGCGCTGCAGGCGCTGCAGATCGGCTTCAGTAATCTGAACAATCAGCAAGCGTGGATCTGGGTCTAGGCTGGGTTTCAAACGCACCATGTGATCATAGGCAGATAGTTCTAGCGGCTCTAGCCAGCCTAGAGACTGAAGACCAATGACGCCTGATGCGATCGCCACGGATGCCGCGATCGCCACCCCGAAGCCCGATCGCAATTGCCCTCGCCAACCAGGGCCTGGTCGAGCATCAGCATTTAGGGGCAGCCGCAGCATGGACTCTGGCAGCAGCATGGATGGCGGCACTTCTGTAATATTGGTGGGCAGCTCAGATAGCTTATCTAAGGCCCGCAGCACATCTGTTGCAGATTGGAAGCGGGTGCGAAATTCGTAGCGCACCATGCGATCGAGAATCAGACTCAAGCCAGGACTCACCCGCACCACATCTTTCCAGAGAATTTGGGAGGTATCGGGATCAACCGGTAGTTCTGTGGGTTGTTGGCCGGTGAGCGCCTGAATCGCGGTCATCCCGAGGGCGTAGATATCGCTGCTAAAACGCGGGCTGCCAGCAAGCTGTTCACCGGGGGTATAGCCATGAGTGCAAATACCTACAGTGAACTGCGTGTTGCCGCTTTTCTCTCCCCCGAGCAGTTGGGTGCCCAGTTCTTTCACGGCCCCAAAGTCAATTAGAACAATTTGACCATCGGGGCGACGAATTAAGTTGCCGGGTTTAATGTCGCGGTGGATCACCCGGCTCTCGTGGACAAAGGCTAGGATTTGTAGGACGTCCCGCAGGAATTCAATCACCTGCCCTTCGTCGAGACAGTTGTCTCTAGAAAATTCATCGCTGAGGGCATGGCCGTCTACGAAGTCCTCGATGATGTAGAACTCTTGATTTTCTTCAAAAAAGTCTATTAATCGGGGAATTTGTTCATGTTGCCCGAGGCGCTCTAAAATGCGTGCCTCGGTTTCAAACAAGCGGCGAGCCACACTGAGGGTGCGCTCGTCTTGGCTGATGGGCTGAAAGTGTTTGATGACACAGTAAAACGGCTCTGATTGCTGAATATCCTGCGCCAAATATGTGCGGCCAAATCCACCGGAACCCAGTAGCCTTATAATTTTGTATCGCCCACCGATCAACGTATCGAGCATAGTGGTTAGTCAAACGTCGAGACTAAGTACTTCAAGGCCGCAAGATCCCTGCAACGTTTATTGAGAGCTGATGATGGCACAATGATGGACACCCCTGATGGAGCTAGTCATCTTCTAGTTTTGTTACAGGATACTCTATCTTATCGGCTAGAGGGGTGGAACGTGACAAGACTCAAACTCTTAAACCTACTATGACTCAGATTTGTGGTACGACTCAACTGCTGGGTGTGATTGGCCATCCCATTGCCCATACCTTGTCTCCAGCGATGCACAATGCAGCGATCGCTCACCTAGGGCTGGATTATGTCTATCTACCCTTTGCCATTGCGCCGGAGCGGTTGGCGGTGGCGATCGCTGGCTTTGAGGCGATGGGGGTGCAAGGGTTCAATGTCACCATCCCCCACAAGCAGGCGATTATGCCGTTGCTGACCACCGTGACGGCTGATGCGCGGGCGGTGGGCGCTGTGAATACGGTGTGCCGCACAGCAGACGGTTGGCTGGGCACCAATACGGATGTGTTGGGCTTCATGGCTCCCCTGCGAGAGCGATCGCCGGTGAGTGCTTCAGAAACGGTTGTCATCCTGGGTAACGGCGGCGCGGCGCGGGCGGTGGTGGCCGGCTGTGACCAGTTGGGCTATCGCCAGATTTGCGTCGTGGGACGCAGTGCCGACAAGCGTCGAGAGTTCATGGAGAGTTGGCGATCGGTGCCCCTCACGTCCCGGCTTTCTGTGCATTCCTGGGACGATCTGCCCCAGCTTTTACCCTCTGCCACCCTGGTGGTCAATTCCACGCCCTTGGGCATGCATCCCCAAGAAGATCGCTCTCCCCTCAGCCGGACGGATCTGCAGCAACTACCGGCTGGAGCCATTGTGTATGACCTGATCTACACTCCCAATCCCACCCGGTTGCTCTCAGAAGCGCGGGAGTTAGGGGCGATCGCTCTAGATGGCTTAGAAATGCTGGTGCAGCAGGGGGCGGCTGCTTTGGAACTATGGATTGGTCAACGGGCTCCGGTGGACGTTATGCGACGGACGTTGAAGGATGCTTTAGGATTACCTTAAAGGCAACGTCAAGCCCTGCGTCATCTACGTCATCTACTGTGTCACGGTCTTAGATCCCCGGTCATAGTCCTAGGCGATTCCCACTGCAATTCCCATTACAATATATGGAGAATTGTTAATAAACGAAGGCGCGCTCATGGTGACGGACATCTTTCCCTTCCGCCTACATCTTGATCCAACGACATTGGCAGGCATTAGCCTTTGGGCGCTGGCGCTGTATCTAGGCTTCTTTCCCGTAGGTGAATGGGTCACGGTGCAACTGGGGCGCTGGTTCAACTATGCTGAGCGATCGCTCTATACCCCGGCTGAGTTTGAGCGCACTCGGTCTGGACGAGAATCCCTGAACGCCCTCTACGCCTCAGTGTTCAGCATTGTGCCCTTCCTGGGAGCTGGTGGGCTGTGTAACTACGGCGTGGAGATCGGGCTAGGGCGCAGTTGGTCGGTGAGTGTCGGCATGATTGCCTGCATCGGCTGCGGGATTTATGAACTGGGGCGACGCAGCGTGCAGTCGGATGCGGATTAGTTTAGATGTGGATTGCTTAGCAGCCTAGGGTGAGCGATCGCCTTCTCTGCGCAAGTGCCGGATGTTGAAGGGTCTGTCAAGATGACGTTGGCAATGGGTTCTCAAGCAAGTCTAGGGTGAGGTGAGCGATCGCAGCGGCGGCTCCCGGTTTACCCCGAGCTGCTCGTAGTTGCTGGCGCATGTGGGTCAACTGCTGGGGATCATTGAGATACGACAACGCCACCTTGGCTACCTGCTGGGGCTCTAGGCTGCCAACGAGTTCTGGAACAATTTCCTTGCCGGCCCAGATGTTGGGCCAGGCCAACAGGCGCGGCTTGCGGAGAAACCAGCCGTTGATCAGCTTGGCCATGAGGCTGCCGACGCCGGGTAGGTTAGCCAATAGCCCCGGAATGCCGTCCCAGGCACGCATGGCGTCTAACTGCTGGGTGGGAAGCATGACGATCATGGGGATGGTGAGGGCTCCCAATTCGGCGGTATTGGCTCCAATAGTGGTTAGGCAAAGCTGGCATTGGGCGAGGGTTTCATAGGCGGGAAAGCTGCGGATGAGGGTGATTCGCAGGCCATCCCGAGTTTCTAAATAGGGCGGATCACCAGAGTGCAGGGTCGCGCCGGTGAACTGGAAGATCGCGGCGATCGCATTCTGGGCTGGGTCGGCAAAGTGGGCTAGGGTCTCCAGATCCAACGTAGGCGCAACCGGCAGGATGAAGCGGGCATGGGGGCGCTGGCGGTGAATCTGTTGGGCGATCGCTAAACAGAGGGGTACGCCCTGGGCTAGCTTGGCGGGTTTGGAGCCGGGTAATAAACCAATGTGCTCTGTATCAAGTGTTTCTAACGCTGGCACCGCCCCAGCTTCCGCCATTAGGTCTCCCACTACGGTGAATTTAGGGCGATGGCGTACGGGAGCACGCTGGCACAAATCTGCTTTCATGACGGCAAAGCGATCGATCCAGCCATGCCAACGGGTGTCCCATTCACCATAGATCAAGGTTTTGTAGCCAAGACGGCGACCGATGATCACCGGAAAAATCTGATCGCCACCCAGAAAGACCACTACGCCGCGATCGCGCCAGTCCCAGTTCTCTGCCGTCTTACCCCAAAGTAAAAACGGAAAAAAGTCCGTTGCTCCCTGCACCCGATCCACCTCTGGATAGCTCTGAACAATAGCGGCTTCTCGTCCGCTGGCATTGGCACAGGGCGAGAGGATGACGGACAGGCGCAGGGTGGAGCGATCGCCCCCCCAAGCCTGGCGGAGAGCTTGCACCACCGGCCGCACCCAGGTGGCCACTTCGCCCGGGCCGTTGGACAGAATCAGGATATCGACCAGTTGGCCGGGTGGGTCCATCGTTGAGTCAATCGGTTCAGTCATGGATAGTTTGATGGCGGGGGCTTGACATGGGTCTGAGGAATCCGCACCCGCTAGCGGTCAATCCGGACAAAAGTCCCCAAGATTCCTCCAAAATCGCCTAGGATTGATCCAGGTACTCTCACCCACAGCAATGCAGTTTATTGATCAGGCCCAGATTGAAGTCTTTGCGGGAGACGGAGGGGACGGCATGGCCGCCTTCCGCCGCGAAAAGTATGTTCCGGCTGGTGGTCCCTCGGGGGGCAATGGCGGTCGGGGCGGATCGGTCATTTTAGTGGCTGATGAAAATTTACAGACCCTCTTGGACTTCCGCTATGCCCATAAGTTTAAGGCAGAACCGGGTAAGCGCGGCGGGTCGAGCAATAAGACCGGTGCCAATGGCAGCGATCGCGTCATTGAAGTACCCTGCGGTACGGTGATTACCGATGTGGAAACGGGGGAACTGCTGGGAGATCTAGTAACGCCCGGCCAAACCCTTTATGTGGCGCGGGGCGGCAAAGGTGGCTTAGGAAATCGCTGCTTCTTGAGCAACCACAACCGCGCTCCAGAACATGCTTTGCCCGGTCTGCCCGGTGAGCATCGCGTCATCAAGCTGGAACTGAAGCTGCTGGCGGAAGTTGGCATTATTGGTCTGCCCAATGCGGGCAAATCCACCCTAATTTCTGCCCTGTCGGCGGCTCGTCCTAAGGTGGCGGATTATCCCTTCACCACCCTCGTGCCCAACCTCGGTGTGGTGCGTAAGCCATCGGGGGATGGTACCGTCTTTGCCGATATTCCAGGGCTGATCGAAGGAGCCCATGCCGGGGCTGGGCTGGGCCATGAATTTTTGCGCCACATCGAGCGGACTCGCCTGCTGCTGCATTTAGTAGATCTGACGGCTGCGGATCCCGTTGGCGATTTTCGTACCATTCAGGCTGAGCTGCAGGCCTATGGCCATGGCTTAAGCGATCGCCCCCAGGTCATCGCCCTCAGCAAGATTGATGTGTTGGGGCTCTCGTCTGACGATCCGGTTGACGATACCGTGCAGGACATCATCCAACAGCTTCAACCCCACAGCATTGCTCCCGTCCAATTGATTTCTTCGGGAACTCGTGCGGGTCTGGATACGCTGATGGAACATGTGTGGCAACAACTGGCTGCTCTACCTGCCGAGCCGCCCGCCATACCTCCGCCGATTCTGGCTCAGACGGCTAGTGAATTTCATATTCCGGTTTAGCGCAAGAGCCCGCTAGAGCTGCTACTCCGATGCCTAGCATCTCCAAGGTCTGAGAGTCTGAGGGACTAGGATCCCTCAGATCCTGCTCTCTATATATCTTGGGAGTCTATGGTGTCTTCAAAGCTATGTCCTATCATCTGGGACATGGCGGGAGCTGGTCTTGCCGATGCTGGAGATTTGGATGATCCTACAGAGACCGCCAACCGTTGGAATTGCGTAGCGATGTAATCTAGCAACCCGTAGACAAAAGCCAGCACGCCCAGCATTTCGAACACTTCTTCAATGGTCAGCATGACGGCCATCATCATATTTTGATCGGCTGATAACTCTCCGGTTGAACTGGCAGCTTGCCAATGCAGGGCTCCAACCACTTCCATCAAAACTGCGCCACCTACGTATAAAACGAAGGCGGCTACGAAAAAGCGCTGGGTTTTCTTGGGTAAGTGCAACAAAAACCTGATGTAGGCGATGCCAAACACCAGGGCGAAAAGGGCTGCAGGAATCACCCAGGGCTGGCTGAAGGCTTGACTATCAGGCAACACCTTCGGCGTTACATGGTTGAGCAGCTCATGTAGGCTAGCCGCTTCGTCTACGGATAGGTATAGAAAGGCGATCGCCAGACCCGTCCAGTAATACCGGAAGCGATCGCCTGCGGTGTGTTTGGCGATCGCAATTGTAGCTAGCAGAGCTGAGCACAACAGCAGGGTGATGGAGGAATACCAGGTGGGGATACTCTGCTCGGTATTGACATCAAAGCGGGGTACAAACCCAAACATCATGTCATCCCCAAGATAGAACTTGAAGTACTGCCCTAGCAAACTAGCCAACGCTAACCCTATAACAACATAGACGAGAAACTTAGTAATTCGCGTTGGGGATAGGTGAATCATAGTTGTTCTTTTCCAAGACGCATGGTGTAGAGACGCGCGAGCCTTGTCTGACCCTTGGTATAGCTGTGGCAGGTGGGTTGAGACATGGCCTAGATGGAGCCTTCCAAGGTTTGAACGTTGGTTTCTTAATGCTCTAAGCCATATGACTAGAGCCAGTTATTAACTTTTTATTAATCTGTTGTTAACCTTTTGTTTATTAGACATTAACGTTGCAGCCTTGCTAAGGTCAATCCCTCTTGGGGTGATTGTTTAGAGGATGATTTGAACAAATCCGTCTGGCCCGTCCCGTGGCTTCGTATAATGGAGATTCGACTAAAGGCCTTGAGTATGTCCACAGAACTTCAGGGCGAGTTGCAATCGGCGGTGGAAACCCGTCGCAACTTTGCCATCATTTCCCACCCGGATGCGGGTAAAACCACCCTGACTGAAAAGCTGCTGCTCTACGGAGGGGCTATTCATGAAGCGGGTGCCGTGAAGGCCAAGCGATCGCAGCGCCAAGCCACCTCCGACTGGATGGAAATGGAGCAGCAGCGTGGTATTTCCATCACCTCCACCGTGATGCAGTTTGAGTACGATGGCTTTTGGATTAACCTGCTAGATACGCCGGGGCACCAAGACTTTAGTGAAGATACCTATCGCACCCTAGCGGCGGCCGATAATGCCGTCATGCTGGAAGATGCAGCTAAGGGGTTAGAGCCGCAAACCCGTAAGCTATTTGAAGTCTGTCGGATGCGATCGCTGCCGATTTTTACCTTCTTCAACAAGCTGGATCGCCCGTCTCGTGATCCGCTGGAGTTGATGGATGAAATTGAACAGGAGCTAGGCTTGAAAACCTATGCGGTGAATTGGCCCATTGGTACGGGCGATCGCTTTAAGGGCGTGTTTGATCGTCGTAAGCGGCAGATTCACCTATTTCAGCGCACAGTCCACGGCAGTTTCCAAGCGCAAGATACGGTGGTGGAGCTAGGCGATCCGCGTATTGAAGATCTGCTAGAGCCGGATTTATACTACCAACTCAAGGAAGAGCTGGATGTCTTGGAAGAAGTCGGCGATGACCTGGATCTAGACCTTGTGCATCAAGGCAAGATGACGCCAGTCTTTTTTGGCAGTGCGATGACTAATTTTGGGGTCAAGCTATTTCTAGAGTCGTTCCTAGACTATGCCCTCAAGCCAGGGTCTCGCCGTAGTAATCAAGGAGAGATTGCGCCCACGCATCCAGATTTTTCGGGATTCGTCTTTAAGCTGCAGGCGAATATGGATCCGAAACATCGCGATCGCATTGCCTTCATTCGTGTTTGTTCGGGCAAGTTTGAGAAAGACATGATCGTTAGCCATGCGCGATCGGGCAAAAACGTGCGGCTCTCCCATCCTCAAAAGCTGTTTGGGCAAGGAAGAGAATCCTTGGAAGAAGCCTATCCGGGGGATGTGATCGGTCTCAATAATCCCGGTGTATTTGCCATTGGCGACACGATCTACCTGGGCAAGAAGCTGGAGTATGAAGGGATTCCCTGCTTTTCACCGGAGTTGTTTGCCTACCTCAAAAATCCTAATCCCTCCAAGTTCAAGCAGTTCCGGAAGGGTGTGAAAGAATTGCGGGAAGAGGGGGCGGTGCAAATTATGTATTCTGCGGATGATGCTAAGCGAGATCCGATCTTGGCCGCCGTTGGACAACTGCAGTTTGAGGTGGTGCAGTTCCGTTTGCAGAATGAATATGGCGTGGAAACCCGATTAGAACCCTTGCCCTTCAGTGTAGCCCGCTGGGTGGGCGGCGGTTGGGAGGTGTTGGACAAGATCGGACGATTGTTCAACACGGTGACGGTGAAAGATAGCTGGGGACGTCCTGTGCTGCTTTTCCGGAATGAGTGGAACTGTCGGCAGGTGGAGGGTGAGCATCCCTCGTTAGATCTGCGTTCGATCGCGCCGGTGGTATCTGGACAGGAGCCGGAGGATCTCTAGGCGCTTGGGGGACTTGGGAGATGGATGCACCGGATGGGTGCATCCTTGGGATTTGAGATGACTATGTATATTCACTAGTGTGCCAGTCATGGCTACGTCATAGATTTAACAGGACTTAAAGAACTCTTTATGTAGGAACTGCGGGTTGGGGGGCGATCGCCTGAAAGAAGGAATGACAGGAACGTTAGGTCATGGACAGTTTTAGATGACCCGTTACCTCAATGGTCAATCCTTGTTCAATCCTTCAGCGCAACCATTACCGACTTTTATGGCAGACCCTACTTGTCTTGATGTGATCCAACGCGGTACTCAGGTTTGGAATGAATTTCGCAAAACCTATAAGGGTAAGCCAGATTTAAGTAATGCCAACTTGAGTCTTCGCAACCTAGCGGGCATCAACTTATCTGGCATGAATCTGATTGGTGCTAATTTGATTGGTACTGATTTAAGCGGCGCAGACTTGAGCGGTGCCTATTTGATTCGTGCGCGGCTGATAGGTGCTGATTTGGTGGGCACAACGCTGATTAAGGCGATGTTGCGGGGAGCAGACTTAGCTGAGGCGACCTGCTGTATGGCCAACTTCAGCCGAGCTGATTTAATGGATGCCATGCTGGCCGGAACCCATCTTAACCAGAGTTACTTGATTGAAGCTAACTTAAACAATGCTAATCTGTATCGAGCGGATGTCAGCCAGGCTAACTTAGTTGGCGCGAATCTAAATCGCGCTAGTTTAGTTCATGCTGACTGCACCCATGCCAACTTGAGCCGCGCTAACCTTAGAGAGGTGATTGGGGTGCGAACCACGTTTGACTGGGCAGATTTCTCGGGTGCAGATTTGCGCGGGGCTGATATCACCGGCGCTAGTTTGGTGGGCACCCAAATGAAAGAGGCAAATCTCACCGGCGTGATCTTGCCAACGCCTATTGTGCTGGCCAGCTAAGCGATGCGATTGTTCGTCATCTTCAATTGAGGCTCAAGAAGCCTGCAATTTTTTCCAGATTTGGTCATGATAAGAGCAGTGGCGATCGCCATTGTTTCTATGGATACCGTCTGGAAGGATTGACCCTTGAGTGCTTTTTCCCAACTTGACCCGTTGTTACGACGCAACCTGCTGATTTTATTTACAGCAGGTCTTTTATTTTGGGCTGGTCTGGCTTCCTTGTTGCCCACTCTGCCGCTTTATATCGAGGATATTGGCGGCGATCGCCATCAGGTGGGCATTGTCATGGGAGCCTTTGCCATTGGCTTATTGGCCTCGCGTCCTAGCTTGGCCCGCTTGGCCGATGCCCGTGGTCGTAAGGTGGTGCTGCTCATTGGCATGGCAGCGATCGCCTTTGCGCCCTTGGGATATTTGGCCACTGGATCGATTCCCCTATTGATTGTGATTCGTGCCTTTCATGGGTTGAGCATTGCTGCCTTTGCCCTGGCCTATAGCGCCCTCGTGGTTGACTTTTCCCCACCCCATCAGCGGGGAGAACTTATTGGCTATATGAGTTTGGTGAATCCCATGGGTTTGGCGATCGGGCCGGCCCTAGGGGGCTATTTACAGGAGTGGCTCAATTACGACGCCGTGTTCATCATGTCGTTTGCCATGGGAATAGTGGGTCTGATCTGTACGGCCTATGTGCAAGATGCGCCCCATCTGGTATCGCCTACGGCGGCGATCGCTGCCCAGGCGGCGGAGCGGAAAAAGGCTGCGTTTTGGCGGCTGTTGGTGAGCGATCGGGTGCGGGTGCCCGCGTTGATCATGCTGATGGTGGGGCTAGCCTTTGGCACCCTCAGCACCTTTGCGCCGCTCTACGTGAGAGAGGTGGGCATTTCGGTGAATGTGGGGTTGTTCTACACGGCGGCGGCGATCGCGAGTTTTTCCATTCGCTTGATCTCCGGGCCCGGCTCCGATCGCTATGGACGGGGGGTGTTCATTACCCTCAGCGTGGTTCTCTACACAGCGTCGATGCTGATGCTCTGGCAGACCCAAAATGACACGATGTTTTTGATGGCTGCGGTGCTGCAGGGGGCCGGGTCGGGAACCTTGATTCCCATGGTGGCGGCGCTGATGGCCGATCGCTCCTATGCGGATGAACGGGGACGTATTTTTGGTGTTTGTATGACAGGGTTTGACCTAGGGATTGCCCTCGCTGGGCCGTTTCTAGGGGCGATCGCTGATCAGACGGGCATTACGGCCCTGTTTGGTCTCTGTGGTGGTATGACCTTTGTGGGTCTTCTGGTATTTCTCCTGTTTTCTAGCAAAGATGTGGCCCATTCCCTACGCTTTGCCACCGGACGAGAACGGGATATGTATGCGGTGGACTAGGGCCGTAAGACGGAAGAACGAAGACGGAAGAATGAAGACAGAAGAATGAAAAGGAAGTCCAGGACACACAAGGTTTCCCACTTCAGCAACTAGGCGGGTTACGTCTGCCTCAGGGTACTCAGGGGTATTTCTGAAGTTGCTGGTGCTGAAGTATACATAGGCTGGAGCTACGGTGCTTGTCCAACAAGGGCAGGGTTACCCTTGGCTGGATCGAGAGGGTCGAGGTGAGTCGGCCCGTGCAACCAGGGCGATCGCTCCTTGATAACCCGTTGATGATCAGGTCATGCTTGATATCCAACGGGGAATAAGTTGTCTGTTGGGCAATCGCGGGGAAGATGCTGGGAAGATACTTGGCCTATCCTAGGGGCAAGCATCAATAGGATAGACTTGTACTACCGATTGCATGTAGAGGTCATCGAGGCGATCGCGCGGGAGTCAACGGTAAATGTATTGGACAAGCAGGGAATAGTGGCGCTTATGGTTCGTGCGGTGCAAAACATTGAGCAGGATATTCAACGTTTGGATGAAGCTCTGGAGGCGATCGCGCAGGAGCTGCATGGGGCCTATCAAACGTATATAGAAAGCTTGGGAGAGTCGTTGCGCAAGCAGCTTGTTTTGGCTAGCTATCACCTCTGCACCCAAGGCTATCCTGATCGATTTTTGGCCCTATCCCTCAGCCAGCGCCAAGCATTGCAGCAGGAACTCCGTCACCTGGGGCAGCGATCGCAGCAGCAATTGCTCCAGTTCCTGACGCCGCCCCGTCCGATGCCCAAGGCTGTGCCCAAGCCGCCTAGCTTACTAGAGGCGATGGTCAGTGGTGATTTGTCTGGTGATCTGTCCGGTGATCTACCTGATGATGTGCTGCTGGAAGATGCAGGTCTAGATCATCTGTCCCTAGAAGACGATGGCACTGGCGATGTGGCGATCGCTGATCTAGAGGATCTATCTGCCTCGCTCACGCCCTACGACGTCGTGCAGTGGCGCGATGCCTTGGAAGATGCGATCGCTGAACTGTTGCAAGACATGTCCCATGAAGCGAACCGACTGCTGCAGCGCATGAATATGCTATCGAGTGCTTTGCCGGAGCCGGTCTTGGAGGTAGCCTCTAAGGCCGATATGCTGGCAGATGCGTCTAGCGGGCCGCCCAATTTGTTGAAGCTGCGCATTGAGGCGGAGAGCGAGAATAAGAATGAGTCGGAAACGGCGCAACTGGTGGTCATTCATCTGCGGCTGTCGGAAATTGAGTTTAGTGATCCCATCTTTTCCCTGAAGCGGGCCAAAATTCGTGAGCTGTTTGCCCAAGTGAGTCAAATTGGGCACGACTATCAGCGGGTGCATCGAGAGAAGGCGATCGCTGAAGCTGAAGCTGCCTGGCGGTCGAGTTGGTATGAAGGCTGATGGATTGGGAGCGTCTGCAAAAAGCACTGTCCTATGAAGCGGAGGGGGCGTTCAACGATCGCCAGGGCAAGGCCCATCGCTTCAGTGAATTTTTACATCTCAGTCTTCGGGAGCCATCGGTTGACCTGCCGGAGGACGATCGCAATCGCTGCCGAGACATAGCCGATCGCTACCGGGTTTATGGAGACATGACCCTGGCCCAACGCCGACATTTGGTGGCAGATACTCGGCGGTTTGTGTTGCAAAGCCGGCGCTTATTAGAAACGGCCCATCAGTCTCCCCCGGAGGTGACTGCTGCACCCAAAGCTCGATCGCCCCACACCAAGTCGATCACCGAACTGGTGGGTACGTCATCCCAGCTTGACCTCGACCAAGCGGTGACCTATCTGAAAGGCATGGGCCCCAAGAACAGCGATCGCTTAGCCAAGCTCGGCATCTATACCGTGCGGGATCTGCTCTACTACTATCCCCGCGACTATTTGGACTATGCCCGCGAGGTGAACATCCGCGATCTGGAGGCGGGGGAAACGGTCACCTTGCTGGGAACGGTCAAGCGCTGTATGTGTTTCACCAGTCCCCGCAATCCTAAGCTGACTATTTTTGAACTGGTGCTGCGCGATCGCACCGGTCAGATCAAGCTGAATCGCTTTTTCCCCGGCAGTCGCTACAGCAATCGGGGTTGGCAAGAGCAGCAAAAACGCCAATATCCTATTGGTGCCAGGGTGGCCGCGTCGGGCTTGGTGAAGGTGAACAAGTACGGCACCACGCTGGATGATCCGCAAATCGAAGTCCTGTCGGGCCCCGATGACCCGATCGATTCCCTCACTGTGGGGCGGGTGGTGCCCATTTACCCGCTCACGGATGGCGTGAATGCCAATCTCCTGCGCCGGGCCATGCTAGAGGCAATTCCAGCAGCGGCACAGTTGGTCGATCCCTTGCCCCAGCCCCTGCGCGATCAGTTTGAGCTGATGACCTTATCGGAGGCGATCGCCCAGATCCACTATCCCGACCATAGCGATCGCCTCAGCCAAGCCCGCCGTCGGCTGGTCTTCGATGAATTCTTCTACCTACAGTTGGGGCTGCTGCAGCGTCGCCAGAGCCAGCGTCAGGCCCAAACCTCAGCGATTCTCACGCCCCAGGGTGCCTTGATTGAGCAATTTTACGAGGTCTTGCCCTTTCCTCTCACCCAGGCTCAGCAGCGGGTGGTCAGCGATATTTTGCAGGATCTGGAACATCCCATGCCCATGAATCGCTTGGTGCAGGGGGATGTGGGATCGGGAAAAACGGTTGTGGCGGTGATTGCTGCCCTAGCGGCGATTCAGTCGAGCTATCAAGTGGCCCTGATGGCTCCCACGGAAGTGCTAGCGGAACAGCATTATCGCAAGCTGGTGGGCTGGTTTAACCTGTTGCACCTACCGGTGGAACTGCTCACGGGATCTACTAAAGTCTCCAAACGCCGACAAATTCATACTCAGCTAGAAACCGGTGAACTGCCGCTGTTGGTGGGCACCCATGCCCTAATTGAAGATCCGGTGCGCTTCAGCAAGCTGGGTCTGGTGGTGATTGATGAACAGCATCGCTTTGGGGTGGAGCAACGGGCCCGCCTTTGCCGTAAGGGCGATAATCCCCACGTGCTCACCCTTTCGGCAACGCCCATTCCCCGTACCCTGGCCCTGACCCTGCATGGCGATTTGGACGTTAGCCAAATTGATGAACTGCCGCCTGGACGCAAACCCATTCAAACCACGCTGCTGACCGGGAGCGATCGCGCCCATGCCTACGATTTGATGCGCCGGGAAATTGCCCAAGGTCGCCAAGTGTATGTGGTATTGCCCTTGGTGGATGAGTCGGAACAGCTAGATTTGCGATCGGCCATTGAAGAATTTCAGCGTCTCAGCGAGACGGTCTTTCCAGACTTTGCGGTAGGGCTGCTGCATGGTCGCATGTCGTCAGCGGATAAAGATCAGGCGATTCAACAGTTTCGCCACAATGAGACCCAGATTTTGGTCTCGACCACGGTGGTGGAGGTGGGGGTAGACGTCCCCAATGCCAGCGTGATGTTGATTGAACATGCGGAGCGATTTGGTCTATCCCAGCTCCACCAACTGCGGGGACGGGTGGGGCGGGGTGCCGATCAATCGTTTTGTCTGCTGATGAGTACGTCTAAGGCCGAAACGGCTCGTCAACGACTGAAGGTGCTGGAGCAGTCCCAGGATGGATTTTTTATTGCCGAAATGGACATGCGCTTCCGGGGGCCAGGCCAGGTCTTAGGCAAACGACAGTCAGGCCTGCCAGATTTTGCCTTGGCCAGCTTAGTGGATGACCAAGATGTTTTGGAGGTGGCCCGCAATGCTGCTAAGACGTTGATGGAGCAGGATCCTACCCTAGAACCCTGGGATGCCATGCGGCAGGAGCTGGCCTATCGCTACCGAAAACTCATGGGTGGAGCCATGATGAATTAGGTGCATTGGGGGCGATCGCGTTCCCAGCACCCTGGCTGCAAACGATCGTCTCGTTATCCCATTAGTTTGACTGCCCGCCGTCTCAGGACGGTGAGGTGCATCAGGAATGAGACTGCACGGTGGAGGGAGAAGGCATCACAGGGGCAACGCCCCAATCGGGACGCAGATTTTTGGCATTTCTCAGGTAGGGATGATGCACTTGGGGATGGGGCGTATTGACATGGATTAAAAACCGGATGCAGCGTTCTAGCCCGCCTTCCACATGCATCTGTTGGACGTCCAACAGCGGCACATTATCCCAACGGGGACGCGATCGCGCGATCGCTGCTGGAAACACCACATCAATATCGCGAGTAGCCGAAAACATGGCGCTGATGATATCGGATGGATCTAGCTGGTTCAGCGATTCCAATTCATCAAGCAACTCATGCACCGCATCTTGAATGGCCTCCACTGAGTTTTCTGAAACGGTAGTTGCCCCACGAATTGCCCGAACCTTCCACTCCACGGCGAAATCCTCCATGATTTTGATATGTGTGTTGCTATGCTGCCTGGGTCAACCAGGGCGATCGCTCCAAGCTCTGATCCTCAGGGATACCTCGTTGTTCCAGCTCCAGTTCTGTATTGATAGACGCCATCATGTTCCGTATGGTACCCGTCCAACAGCCAGAGCGATCGCCTAAGGACGATAGAGCCAAAGGGGTAGCCCACTGGTTGAGGCTTCAAACTCCAGCCATTCTAGCCCGATTGCCAACGGAGACTGGGCATAGGCTCGCCCAGAAAATAAGCGGCTCGTCCAACTTTTCGGCTCTTCCAGATTAAAACAGGGCGTTTTTTCTGGATCTAGACCCGCTAGCTCGGCGGCCCAACGGCGGGCATCTTCCTCTGTTCCTAAGCGATCGACAACGCCTAAGTCTAAGGCCTGTTCTCCAGTAAAGATGCGCCCATCGGCAAAACTTTTGACGGCTTCAATCGTCAGGTTACGTCCTTCGGCAACCGTGCGGACAAATTGGTGATAGCTGGTGTCAATCAAGGTTTGCAGAATGTCTTTCTCTGGATCGGTCAGCTCACGGTCAAAGGCCAAAATATCTTTGTAGGGGCCTGACTTGATTACCTTGAAGGATACGCCAATTTTTTCCAGCAGCCGCTCTAGGTTGTTGCCCCGCAGAATAACGCCAATGCTGCCGGTAATGGTGCCCGGATTGGCCACGATGTGCTCTGCACCCATGCCAATATAAACGCCGCCGGAGGCAGAAATGTTGCCGAAGCTCGCAACAATTTTGACCTTGTCCCGCAGCTTCATCAATGCTTGGTAGATCTCTTGGGAGTCACCGACGGTGCCGCCGGGGCTATCAATGCGCAGCAGCAGCGCTGGAAACTTTCGCTCTTCAACGACTTTGAGGGCATTGAGAACCTGCTTGCGTGTTCCAGAAGCGATCGCCCCTGTAACTTCAATGCGGGCAATTTGTTTGCGAAAACGTCTAGAAAACGGCCAGACCATGAGCAGTTCAAATCCAGAAAAAATGGTATCTAGGAGTTCCCGTGACCTAACAATCGATGGGAACTGCTGATTCAAGTCTCATGGATCACCCACGCCTCTATAGACGTCATGATCCTCCATACATGAGAGATATGAGAGTTGGATGCAGCCATACTCTAGTGTGCCCTATGTTGAGGTTTCAGGTGCAAGTCCCTTGTCCCGCGATCGCTAGGGAATGTTCGGGGAAGAAAATGCACTACTTTTTAAACCTATAAATGGGCAATTGTGAGTAATACTTTAAGAAACGTAACTATTTTTGTTGCTTCATGGCGTCTAACACTTCCCTAGGGCGATCGCCCTTTCTGCCCCTGCTGCTCATTGCTCCCTTCTTTTTGTGGGGAACGGCCATGGTGGCCATGAAGGGAACCTTGCCCCACACCACGCCCTTTTTTATGGCGGGTGTGCGGCTGGTGCCAGCGGGCGGATTAATTTTGCTGGCTGCCGCCTGGATGAAGCGTCCGCAGCCTCAGGGATGGATGGCTTGGCTATGGATTGGGCTATTTGGGCTGGTGGATGGTGCGCTGTTTCAAGGGTTTTTGGCCCAGGGACTCACCCGGACAGGCGCGGGGCTTGGCTCTGTGATGATCGACTCCCAACCCTTGGCGGTGGCCTTGATGGCGCGCTGGTTTTTCGGCGAACGCATTGGCCTCTGGGGTGGTTTGGGCTTGGCCTTGGGGATCTTGGGGATCAGCCTGTTGGGACTGCCGGATGAATGGCTGGTTAATCTATGGCAGTCTGGTTTGCAGGACGTTAGCGTTGCGTCGTGGCCAGAGGCGCTGGGCAATCTGTTCCAAAGCGGTCAGTGGCTGATGCTCATGGCTGCCCTGTCGATGGCGGTGGGAACGGTGATGGTGCGCTGGGTCTGTCGCTATGCTGATCCCGTGACGGCAACCGGCTGGCATATGATTCTGGGGGGATTACCCCTGTTTGCCCTGTCGTCTGGTCTAGAAACTCAGCAGTGGAGCTTGCTGGATGGCGGTGATTGGCTGTCCTTAAGCTACGCGACTATCTTTGGGAGTGCGATCGCCTATGGATTGTTCTTCTACTTTGCATCGAGCGGCAACTTGACCAGCTTTAGCTCTCTCACCTTCCTCACCCCCGTCTTTGCCTTGGTGTTTGGCAACCTGTTTCTATCCGAGGTCTTAAGCTCGATTCAGTGGGTAGGGGTTGGTTTCACCCTGGCGAGCATTTATCTGATTAATCAACGGGATGTGCTGACCACCAAAATGCGCCTGGGCCGCTGGCTGCAGGCCAAGCAGGCCTCTGAGGAACCAACCGCCGATTTAGCGATCGCCCAACCTCAGGAGCAGGAGCATCCTAGGTAGGACTTGGGACTATCGAGAAGCGATCGCTTCCCGCAACCGTCGAGGAATGTCATGCACCATGAAATCATGGGCCATGACGGTGTTGGGAAAAATGGCCCGAGCTTCTGCCAATAAATCTCCGAGATCAACCGCATTGCCCGGCGCATAGCGAGGGCTGAAATGGGTCATCACCAACTGCTGCACCTGCGCAGATAGAGCCACTTGAGCCGCCATGGTGGAGGTGGAATGCAGACGCTGATAAGCCATCTCCGCGTCGTGGTGGGAGAAGGTGGCTTCATGGACAAGCACGTCGGCATCTTGGGCTAGGGTCACGGCATTGTCGCAGTAAATGGTGTCGGTGCAGTACACAAATTTGCGGCCAATTTCCGTGGGCCCGCAGAGATCGGCTCCGTTAATCTGCCGTCCGTCCGGCAGCGTCACCCACTCGCCACGCTTCAGCTTGCCATATAAGGGCCCCGACGGAATGCCCAAGGCTGTGGCCCGATCGACGTTAAACCGTCCAGCGCGATCTTTTTCGGCCACCCGATAGCCAAAGGCTGGTACCCGATGGGTCAGCGCCTCACAGCTCACCACAAACTCATCATCTTCGTACAGGATCCCAGGCGTGACGGTATGCACCTTCACGGGATAGGAAAAGTGAGTTTGGGAATAGCGGCCGCAGGCTCTCAGGTAGTCGTCTAGCTTGGGAGGGCCGTAGATATCAATCCGGCTAGGATTGCCCGCCAGCCCGCAGCTTGCCAAGAGCCCCATCAGCCCATAGATGTGATCCCCATGCATGTGGGTCACAAAAATTCGGGTGATTTGGCTGATGCGGATGTCACTGCGTAAAATTTGGTGTTGAGTTCCTTCGCCGCAGTCAAACAGCCACACTTCAGCGCGCTGAGGCAATCGCAGGGCAATGCTCGACACATTACGCGATCGCGTCGGAATCCCAGAACTAGTGCCTAAAAACGTTAATTGCAATGTCTGCTCACTTCAGTATCAACAACCAGGAGATATCAACTAGACGTGCTTCTATCCTGACATATCTCAAGCTGGCTGACGCGATCGCTGTTAGGTTTGAACGGTGTTGCTGGATCCCATGCACCGCAAAAAATCCCTCCTCATGGTAGATCAAGCAATGGTCATCAAGATTACCGAGACCATAATCGAAGAAAGGCAATTTAGTTTTCCGCACTGCCCAGAATCGTAGGGAATTCACGGATTCTGTTGGGGGGAATAACCGTGTAGGCTAAGGCCAATCTATGATGATCAGCATCTCTTGAACGCGATCGCCCAGGTCTGGATTTGAGTCATTCATCTTCGCATTAGTAACCCTTTCCTGCGTTGAACATTACGTCAGTCCCCCATACTCCTATTGCTACTGCGTCAGAGCTATTGAAGCAATTGACTCAAGGCTTGCTGTCAGATCAACATCCTCACGATCTGTTGAGCCGGTTTGCCCAAGCCCTTGGAGCCCTCGTTTCCGCAGATGCCGTAGCCCTGATTCAAGCCATTCCAGGACAATCGGGGCTGCAGACTCTGTACTGGCACAAGCAAGGAATTCACAACCCATGTCCTGGCTATCGTTCCCCTTGCTTGCTGAATATCCTAGAGCACCCAGCGATCGCCACCTTGTTTGCCAAGTCAAATGTTCTGGCTATTCAAGACCTTACCGCCAAAGCCAGCCAACACTGGCTCACGGGAGACATCCTAGAATGGCTTTCTGTTTTAAGCGATCGCACCGGACAGTCCACGGCATCATGGAACCAGCCCCGTTCCTTGCTAGCTGTGGTGACCCGTTTGGATCACTGTGTCAATGGAGTCTTTGCTGTGATGCGATCGCAGCCTTACCAATGGATGGAGGCAGACGTGCAACTACTAAATGATTTGGCAGAACCCTTAGCGATCGCCATGTCCCACGCTCAATTTCAGCAGCAGGTGCGGCAACAGCGCCGCTACCAGGGCGTGATTGGACAGTTGGTGACCGCTGTTCGCCATACGGAAACGCTAGAACATATTTTTGAGCAGGCTCTGAGCGAGGTTGTATCGACGCTTCAGGTTAGCCGTGGGTTTATTTTGCTCCTGAAGTATTCCGACCCGGCCTACCAGCGCCAGGCTCGCTCGGCCATCGTAGGTGTGCGGGTCTCTGTTGCCCATCAGTGGCCTCAAACCTGTGAACTCCCTCAACCAGAGGCGCTAGCGATCGCCTTCGATGGCGATGATCGTCATGCGGGCACTTGGATCAATCACTCCTTCGCGCTGTCGGATTGTCCGTCTTGTCAACACCTGTATCTCCATCCCCAAGATGTTCTAGCACTTCCCAGTTCCTTAGCCTCTTCATTGAGTGCGGTCAGGGTCGAGAATGATGCTTGCTCTCTCCACGCCTCTCCCCTCGATAGTTCGATCATGCCATCGTTGGTGCTGGTGCCCTTAGAGAGCCACGGTAAGGTGCTGGGCTACTTGGCGATTCAACATCACCAACCTTGTGTATGGCAATCGGAAGAGCTAGACTTCCTGAAGCTGGTGGCAGCTCAAGTGGGTACGGCTATTATTCAATCTCATACGCTCCAACAGGTGCAGTCGTTGGTGGAAGAGCGCACGGCACAACTGAAGCATAGTCTAGATGTGCAGGCTAAGCTTTATGCCAAAACTCGTCAGCAAATTGAGCAGCTGCAGCAGCTTAATCAGCTTAAGGATGAGTTTCTCAGCACCATGAGCCATGAACTGCGTACGCCCCTCACCAGCATGACCTTGGCCATTCGCATGTTGCGTCAAGCCAATCTGTCGGAGGAGCGCCGCCAGAAGTATCTGGATATTTTAGAAGAGCAATGTGCTCAGGAAACAAGTCTGATTAATGACTTGCTTGCCCTGCAAAAAATCGAAACGGGGAGCGCATCGAGCTATCGCCACAAAATCGACGTTTACAGCATGATTCGTGGCATTGCCCAGTCCTTTGATGATGATTTTGCCAGCCGCGATATTCGATTTGCCGTAGATATACCTAAGCAAAATCTCAGTATTCGTACGGATACGGACAGTTTGCAGCGTATCTTGACCGAGCTGTTAACCAACGCTAAAAAATATGCGGCGGTGAGTACAGATGTCCATTTGCAGGTCATGTCTGAGCGATCGCCTGCCGGGTTACCCCTGCTGCGCGTCACGCTTTGTAATGTGGGCGAAGGCATTGATGCTGAGGATATGCCCTATATCTTTGATAAATTCCGGCGTGGTCGAGGCATTACGCAAAAGGCAATTCCAGGAACAGGTCTGGGTCTAGCACTGGTTAAAGGGCTGGTTGAACATCTGAATGGCACGATTGAGGTATCGAGCCAGCCCATCTCGGCCCCAGTGAGGGCAGGGGATGGGGATCGTGATCAGGCTGAGCCTCGTACCCATTGGGAAACCTGTTTTGTGCTGACGCTTCCCCAAGCATAGGATTGCTTAGTACAAGAAATTGGGTAGGATAGATGGGTGATAGGTAGAGAAATATACTCATGGTCTGAAGAGTTCACCGTCGGCCCATGCCCTAGCAGGTGCCTCATAGGAGGTGTCTGAGCTCAAAAACTCTCAGGTGAGCAATTGGTGGGATGTGTAGAGACGTTGGCATGGCTCTGCTCAAGTAGGTAATGCATCCAAGGTACAGGTACCGTTACGGCTACGCCTAACGGCACCCTACAAGACTCAAGAACCAGATCTCAGTTGGTCGAGCATTAGAGGTTATCAATGAATCAATCCTATTCTGAAGAAAGTGAGACCCTGACGCCTGAGCTTCAGGCTGTGGATCTAGGCGTAACTGAGCCAGACGTCGAGGCTTTGTCCAGCAGTGCAGGAATAGAGATTGCAACGGAAACCCTGGGGCAGCGATCGCGCCGGATTACGGCAGAGATCTGGCTACCCCATTCCCTAGAGCAAATCTGGCAGCTTTTAACCGACTACGATCACCTGGCAGACTTCATTCCCAACCTCGACCAAAGCCGTATCCTGGCCAGTCCTGATGCCCATACCACGCGGATTGAGCAAATTGGTGCCGAGTGCTTTCTGGCGATTCGCTTTTGTGCTCGGGTGGTGCTAGATATGGCCGAGTCATTCCCCCACCGCATTGATTTTCAGATGGTTGAAGGAGACTTTCGTGCTTTCTCGGGAAGCTGGAATCTACGGCCCCAAGAGCAAGCTGGCCAGGCAGGTACCCATCTGCACTATGTGGTGCAGATTGAACCGACGCGCTTGATGCCCATTGGGTTGATCGAGCGCCATCTTCGCAAGAATCTTATGCTTAACTTAGCCGCCATTCGTCAGCAGGCCGACCACCTTTACGTCGTCTAACGCTGGACACGGCGATGGTTCGAGGCTCTCCTGCTGCAAGTAGAGCATGGGGGCGTAGCAGCGTGCGGGTCAGCAACCACAGGGTTTCCAACTCGCCAGGCGTTTGATGGCGCTGCCACTGTCCTGGTCGGCAAAAGAGGAGTTGGATCATTTGTCGCTGTTGGGCTAGGGTCAGCTCATCAAAGCGAATCTGCACCACCGGTATCCCATGGCGATCGCCCATGTGAGTAATCTGACCAGCGATCGCCAGTTGTTCTTCCACCATCTCTAGGGTGACGGCTAAGTCACCGCCAGGGATGTGGGGCTGTTGATCAAGCTTGGGCAGGGCGACTTCCATGCCCACCTGGGAGAGTAAGGTCGTTGTTCCCCAAAAGGTTGGCTTTGGCAGATGGGCAGGCGACACGGATGACGACTCCTCGGCCCGAACTGGAGACCATCCAGGCAATCTGCTTTGGTCGTCGGTTACATGGTGCAGAGCTAGTTGAGGAAGCTGGGATACGCTGCTGGGAAGGTGCATGGTCAACCGCACGGTGCGCTGCAGGGGGAACCAGGGATGGGAATCAGGACGCGGCACATCCAGCAGAATTAACAGCGCTAGACCCACCATTACTAAGTTATAGGCACTCCAGATCCAGCCTAGCCCATAGCTCTTCATGGCATTTGCGCCATCCGCCATCATGTGATGCACCCAAAAGCGCTGCATGAGGTACATGCCAACGTTGACCCAGAGGCTGGCAGCCGTGGCGATGAACAATAGGATTAGCGGACTGGCTAAGACCCAATTAAACCGAAAGCGATCGCTCTCGGTTCCCTTCGGTGTGACCTTGAAGCCACGGGAAAAGGGACGGATGAGCGTTTGCAGAACGGCCAGGGCAATGGGAAAGCAAAGGACGATGGAGTATAGATCTGACAGCAGGGCTGAGCGGGAGCGATCGTTGAGCCAAGCAAAGGTTACCATCTGCACGGCATAGTAGGGCAGAAAGAAATAGACCAGTTCGCTTGGCGTGGCCCAGATGGGAATGATCCCCATAAAGGCGTAGACCAAGGGCATCAGCAAAAATCCAATGCGGGAGAGGTTGGTAAACCAGTGCAGTAATCCCTCTAGATGCACTAAGCGCTGAACCCAGGTGAGACCTGGCAGAGTTAGGGGATTGGCTTGGATGAACAGGGCTTGCAAGGTGCCTCGCGCCCAACGAATTCGCTGGGTGGCATAGTCGGCCATGTTTTCGGGCGCTAGACCGGCGCTGAGTTTTTCATTGAGATAGACCAAGTCATAGTCTAATGCCGACAGGCGCACGCCGGTGAAATAGTCCTCGGCAATGGATTCAGTATCAAATCCACCCAGAGGTTCTAGGGCACTACGCCGCACCACAAAGGAACTGCCGCAACAGGTGACGCTGCGGGTGCCGTCGCGCATGGGCTGGATTTGCCGATAGAAGACTTCTTCTTCTGGGGTCAGCACCGATTCTAGGCGGAGATTTCGGGCTAGGGGATCGGGGTTATAGAACGATTGGGGGGTTTGCACCAGGGCCACATTGGGTTTTTGGAAGAAGCCTAGGGTGCGAGTTAGAAAATTAGTGGTGGGCACGAAGTCCGCATCGAAGACCACGATCAGGTCTCCTGTGGTTTGGGCGATCGCATGGTTGAGGTTGCCAGCCTTGGCGTGACGATTGTCGGGGCGGGTGATGTACTCACAGCCGAGTTCTTGGGCCAAGTGCTGTACTCCAGGGCGGCAGGTATCGTCTAGCAGATAGACCCGATGGTTGGCATAGTCCATGGCCTGGCAGCCAATGACGGTGCGCCGCAGGATGGCTTCGGGTTCATCGTAGGTGGGGATCAAGACGTCAACGGAGGGCCGGTAGTCACCCGACTGGACATCGACGGATAGGACATCGGCCTCTCGCCGGCGATCGCGCACCTTGAAGAGTAAGAAGAGTTGGATCGTGCTGGCGCTCAGGGTAAGTAACTCCAGACCCAGCAGACCCACGCTCAGCAATCCGGATAGGGGAGTGCCGAAGTTCAACGTGGAGAGCGATCGCCAGAGAAGGTAGCGCAGGGTCAATATCGCCAAGGTACCGACAACAATGCCCCGTGACCATGTATTCGGCTGGGGCGACAGCTTCATGGTGATCAGCACTGTCCCCAAGAGAGCGATCGTGGGAATCAGGAGGTGCTCTAAGGATAGGGCAGGAGCCTGCACCCAAGTGGGCGGATGCTGTTGAAACCATTGAATTTGTTGAGCAATTTGCTGGGTCGGGCCATGCCCTCCTAGCCATGCCACCATCACGAATGCCACACTGACCATCAGCCCAAACCCTATGAGCGTGGCAGGGTAGACATGCCAGCGCGCCTGGACGCGTGCGGAGCGATGATTCTGCAGTGAAGGAGGGGTCATAAACAAGACTCAAATGATGGACAAAAGCTAGGGACTGAGAAGTAGATACCGCTTGCTTGAGGCTATACCGCAGATGTTGACTAATATTTAGTTTTGTAAACAGTCTAGTTGCTTTTTCGAAAAAACAGACTGCCTAGGGCAACCACCTCAAGGTGTGTAACCTCGCCAACGACGTTTGGCTTTATTTAAGCTACGGATTGTAGCCCTGCTTGGATTGATGCAAATCATAGATGGAGGATCAGGACGTCTAGATCCCATCGGGATCTCGGGGGAACGCTGAGGCCTGACTCGGTTAGGTCTGTCATGGGTTAGGCAATCCTGCTGTCTAGACTGAGGCTGGATATCTCCGGCAAATGTAGGCTTGGCGCGCTACTCTTCTATTAGTAAGAGATGGGCCAGCCGCTGAGATGAGAGGGTTCTGAGAAGAGTCTGAGGGTATAGAGCGGCGCTGGTTCTCTGTTCAAGGTCTTTAGCCCAGTTCTGCTACATGTCAATGATTTCAGTCCACCATCTCAGCAAGACCTATCCGGTTGCCGTTAAGCAGCCGGGATTGCGGGGAACGCTACAGCATTTGTTCAAGCGCACCTACCACCAGGTCAATGCTGTACAAGATGTTTCTTTCACCATTGAGCCGGGGGAAGTGGTGGGATTTCTAGGCCCCAATGGAGCTGGGAAAACGACGACCCTGAAGATGCTCACGGGCTTGATTCATCCATCGACCGGGGATATACGGGTGGCTGGCCATGTCCCTTATCAACGCGATCGCTCCTTTTTGCAAAGCATTACTCTGGTGATGGGGCAGAAGCAGCAGCTCATTTGGGATCTGCCTGCTATGGATTCTCTGCGGATTAATGCCGCTGTGTATGGCATTGAGGAACGAGAGTTTCGCCATCGAGTTGGTGAGCTGGTGGAGATGCTGTCCCTGGAGGGCAAGCTGACTCAACCGGTGCGCAAGCTGTCTTTGGGGGAACGGATGAAGGCAGAAGTGCTGGCAGCTTTGGTGCATCGTCCTCAGGTGTTGTTTCTAGACGAACCGACGTTAGGGCTAGATGTGAATGCTCAGGTGAGCGTCCGTAACTTTTTGCGGGAGTATAATCAGCGCTATGGTGCCACGATTTTGCTGACCAGTCATTACATGGCTGATATTACGGCCCTCTGTCAGCGGGTGATGCTGATCCATGCCGGGCGCTTGATTTACGATGGCGGCTTAGAGAACTTATTGGAGAAGTTCGCACCTTATCGAGAGGTGACGGTGGAACTGGGTGAGCAGTCTGCCTCGCTTGCGCCGCAGTCCTTAAGCGATCGCCTCCAGTCCTACGGAGAGCTAGAAGCAGTTGAAGGCTGTGTTGCCAGGTTTCTAGTGCATCGCGACCAGCTCCCTGCCGTGATTGCTCGTTTGCTAGCCGATCTGGATGTGATTGATCTCACGGTCACCGATCCACCGGTTGAAGATGTGATTGGCCGAGTTTTTCAGCAAGGACATGTAGCGTCATGACAACCCTCTTTCAGGGGCGGCGTCCCTGGCATATTGCTCGAACGTTGATGGTGGTGTACTACGCCTACATGTTGGAATACCGGGCAGAGCTGTTGTTTTGGGTGCTCTCGGGTAGCCTACCGCTGATTCTCATGGGGGTTTGGGTGCAGGCGTCTGAGACCGGACAGTTTGCCCTGTCCTCCCTAGAGTTTGTCCGCTATTTCTTCGCGGTCTTCCTCGTGCGCCAACTGACCGTCGTTTGGGTGATTTGGGAGTTTGAACGGCAGGTGGTGGAAGGAACGCTTTCCGCTAAGTTATTGCAGCCCTTGGATCCTGGCTGGCATCATTTCGCCTCCCACACGGCAGAACGGCTAGCGCGACTTCCCTTGGTCATCGGCATGATGGTGCTATTCTTCACCCTCTACCCCGATGCTCTCTGGCAGCCCGATCTTGCTAACCTAGGTCTGGGCTTGATGATGACCGTGCTGGCCTTTATCCTGCGCTTCTTAATCCAATACACCTTTGCTATGTTTGCCTTTTGGATGGAGCGGGCTGTTGCCATTGAGCAGTTCTGGTTTTTGCTCTATCTATTTCTCTCGGGTATGGTCGCCCCCCTTGAGGTTTTTCCGCCTATGGTGCGATCGCTTGTCCTGTGGACACCGTTTCCCTACTTGATTAGTATTCCAGCCAGCCTGATCGTAGGGCTGCCGGTAAATCTGACCCAGGCGTTTCTGGTCACCTTCGGGTGGATTGCCATCTTCTGGCTGCTGAATCGCTGGCTGTGGCATAGGGGGCTCAAGCATTACTCGGGTATGGGAGCTTAGGTTGTCCCCTGTCGCTGTGGGATTCATGCCAAGCCTGAGCAAATAGAGCAGGGTGTAGGCATGTTCCAGTAATGACGGCCAAAAAAATAGGGGGCGATCGCCCCCTATGGATATCAATATGTTGTGAGTCTACGTGAGCCTATGGGGTTGACGACTATACCGTCAACGTCCGTCGCTTGCTCACCAGCTTGAAGGTTTCGACAATGTCGCCTTCTTCCCAGCGGTTGAAGTTATCCAAGCCAATACCGCACTCATAGCCAGCATTGACTTCTTTCACGTCATCCTTCACCCGTTTCAGGGAATCGAGATTACCTTCGTGAACTACTTCGTTGCCTCGGCGTACCCGCACACGGCAGTTCCGGATTGCCTTGCCCGACTGCACATAGCAACCGGCTACAGCCCCCTTGCCTACCGGGAAGACCGCCCGCACTTCAACCTGGCCTAGTGGTTCTTCCACCATTTCAGGATCCAACAACCCTTCCATTGCTCCTTGAATATCTTCCAAGAGCTTGTAGATGATGTTGTATTCGCGGACGTCAACGCCAGCTTCATCAGACGCTTGACGGGCACCGCTTGCCAAGGTGGTATTGAAGCCAATGATCACGGCATTACTAGCCGCAGCCAAGTCTACGTCGGTTTCAGTTACCTCACCCGGCGCTGCCAGCAACACCCGAAGCTGTACTTCTTGCTGAGGTAGCTGCTGTAGAGAGCCCAAGATGGCTTCCACGGAACCCTGAACGTCGGCTTTCAGCACGAGGTTGAGTTCCTTCAGTTCGCCTTCCTGAGCCTGCATCGACAGGGTATTCAGGGAGACTCGGCGAGATGCCATAGCCTGCTGCAGGCGAGACTGACGTTGCTGTTCCTTACGAGAATCGGCAACCGATCGCGCCTCCTTCTCTTCTCGGAAAACCTCGAATTCATCCCCAGCGGCGGGTACTTCGCTTAAGCCAAGTACTTCAACTGCAAAGGACGGATAGGCTGCCTCAACCCGCTGGAGGCGATCGTCAATCATGGCCCGCACCTTACAGAAGGACGAACCCGCTACAAGGGTATCGCCGACTCGCAGGGAACCATTTTGAACCAACAGGGTTGCAACTGGCCCACGAGACTTGTCGAGGTTGGCTTCAATGACCGTCCCACGAGCAGGGCGATCGGGGTTGGCATAGAGATCTTCAACTTCGGCTACGAGGAGAATCATCTCCAGCAAGGTGTCGAGATTGTCGCCATTGATGGCACTCACCGGCACCATGATGGTGTTGCCGCCCCATTCTTCCGGCACCAGACCATATTCCGTGAGCTCTTGCTTGACGCGCTCGGTCTGAGCCCCTTCCTTGTCTACCTTGTTAATAGCAACCACGATGGGAACTTCGGCTGCCTTGGCGTGGCTAATGGCTTCGATGGTTTGCGGACGCACCCCATCATCAGCAGCAACCACAAGGACAGCAATGTCAGTCACCCGAGTTCCTCGGGCCCGCATAGCCGTGAAGGCTTCGTGACCTGGAGTATCTAGGAATACCACCTGTTGGGCGTTGTCTCCTTCGCCCATATCGACGTGGTAAGCCCCAATGTGCTGGGTGATACCGCCAGCTTCTCCTTGGGCGACCTTAGTCTTCCGAATAGAGTCGAGCAGGGTGGTTTTCCCGTGATCGACGTGGCCCATAATGGTGACTACCGGCGGACGACGCTGCAGGCTTTCTAGATCGCCCACATCAATCATGTCGGTCACTTTCTTCGCTTCAGCTTCAGCTTCAGCGGTTTCTGCCGTAATGCCAAACTCTTCCGTGACGGTAATCGCCGTTGGAACATCTAGAATTTGGTTGATGTTAGCCGCAATGCCCTTGAAGAACAGGGTTTTGATGATTTCGGTTTCTGGAACTCCAATCACCGCTGCTAGGTCGTGGACACTGAGGCTATCGGTCAACACAATATGTTCTGGCCGCTTGTCCTTCTGCTCTTGCTCGCGGCGATCGCGTCGGTTGTTGCGGGAGTTTTCCCTAGAACCGCCGCCAGACCGCTTCTTCTGAGCCTGGGCTGTGTTTGGAGCCTTGGGCTGCGGTGGACGACCCTTAGGCTTGGGCGGACGGGCTAGGGATAGGCTGACCTGATTGGCGCCATTCTCATCGCCATTGAGCACTTCATCTAGATCTTCATCTTCGTCAATGAGCGGCTGCGTGCGGCGCTTGCTCTTGACACTCTTTGCCCGTGGCGTTTCTTCTTCGTCTTCCTCGTGATCCCGACGTGACTTGCTGCGCTTGGGTGGACGAGGTGGTGCAGGACGCTGCAGCTCTAAGTCTGGCTTCGCTGTAATGTCCGTTTCATCTCTCGTGTCATCCCCATCCGTGCTGTCTGCATCACGGCCGACTTTCGGGGCTCGGGTTGGCTTACGCAGCTCAATGGTCGGCTTGGGCTTCAGCATGGGCTTCTGCCTAACTTCCATATCCGCTGCGACGTCTCTGGAGTCGTCCGTGCTAGGAGACTTTGGTCGCCCAGTGAGTTCTTCCCGGCTGCGAATGATCTCTGCCGACTGGCCATCCGATGGCTCAGTTCTGTTTTTCTTCAGAATTGGACGGCTGGCCGTAGACTGCGGCTGGCTAGGCGTCTTAGCAACGGGGCGAGAGGGCGGCTTAATCAACTCAGGCGCATTCTCTTCTTCTTCGAGCTCTAATGGCTCAGAAGGAGACTCATCAACCGGTGGCTCTGGATCCACCACGGGCTTCTCGACGAGAGGCATGGCCGGTTTTGGCCGCTCAGGAGCTGTAGTGGGTTCTGATATATCTTCTCTGAGGGCCTTGGGCGCAACGGGTTTTGGCGCGATGGGTTTTGGCAATTCAGTCGGCACAGGTTGAGCAGTCCCATTTTGATCGATTCCATGAACCTCGCGATCCCCTGGTTCACTATCGCTAGGTGACGCAACAGATGGACGGGCAGGCGGACGCAGCGGTGCAGATGCAGCGGCGGGTTCGTCTTCCGGCATGGCTGGTTTTGGCCGCTGCTCCGGTGGCTTGGGCGCATCAGAAGAGGTGGAGTGATGCCGACGGATTTCTAGAATCTGCTGCTTCTTAACCGGTTTGCGGGCTCCTAGAGGCTTGGCAGCACTAGGGGGGGCGCTCCCTCCGGCGGTTGGGGAGGGGGCGGGACGACTAGAGGAGGAGTGAGTGACGGGGCGACGCTCAGCGGCGCTGCGAATTTGTGTCGCCTCTGCTTCCGTAATCGTACTGCTGTGGCTTTTGACTGCGATATTGAGTTCTTCGCAGTAGGCTAAAATGTCTCGATTTTCCAAATTCAACTCTTTCGATAGCTCGTAAATTCTAACTTTTCCGTTGTTCATCCACTCGTTCCTCTGCGTACCACCTAGTTGTTACATAGCGACCTACCGCTTTCTACGAAACTGCATAGTTAGATCGTAACGAATGCTGCACCATCGTGATTCACTCTGTCAGGACGTCATGTCACTGGTTGATGAAACATTTGTGCAACTATGCCGGCCTATCATAATCCAGCTTAGGACAACTGCACTGAAACGGCCTACTGGGGCCGTGATGTAGACCTCTCTCGATCTACGTCATCGTGGAGCTATCGCAGTCCTTGCGTGACTGCTCAAGTCTGCCGGATGATGACACGGGGTCTAATGCCGCAACACCTGACGACGAGAGAGGTATGAAGGAAGCTGACCTTAGACATGAACCTGTAGGCTTCATGAGCAATATGCTTAAAGAATATCGATCCCTTGCATCCATCGAATCGTTGCCATGCAATGTTAGCCATGCAATCGTCGATGTTCCACGGTGATCCGTAACTGTACAAGGTACCTAAGAAGCTAAGAAGCTTAAGATTTTAGGATCTTGCTTGCGGGGATCTATCTGTGCCCATGGATTGAGCAGCAGTGTCGTGGGATAGACGCTGCCACAATCCCTGATAGATCGTATCAGGAACAGTAGCTTTAAGCGATCGCCCTAAGCGGTCTTTACGTTGAGCTGCTTTAAGGCAGTCTGAAGATGGGCAAAGATAGGCGGAGCGCCCCATGCCCTCATCTAATTGTACTGTCCGAGACGGATAAACTCGGACAATTCGCCAGAAATACTCTTTTTGATCAACTTTCCGACAACTGATGCAGCGGCGATCGTTGGGCTTCATCGCAAGGATGCACTACGGTAGGGGGCTCTACTGATCGATTGGGCCACCTGCCTCTCGCGGGTTGGGTCGATAGGCGTTCTGGGCGATCGCCTAGAGAACGCCCAGGCAGGTGACGTGGGGATGGTTGCAGGTTTAGGGCTAGGGTCGCTCAGTGGCAGACGGTTGCTCAACGCCAAAACCATCGGAGGGTTCTAGATCGGCATCATCCGCTGCCATCTCGTCATCCTCGCCTTGATCGTCATCATTCTCTAGATCGTCCTCTGCATCATCGATATCTGCAGCCGCTTCCCCAGAGGTGGATTCATCGAGATCATCATCAGACGCGGTGTTGAGGGCGATCGCTTCTTCAGAGTCTTGATCCTCTCCCTCATCGTCATAGTCTTCATACTCCTCATTCTCCGCATCCAGCTCGGCTTGACGAGCCTGACGAGCCTCCAGCAGTTCCTGCATCTTCAAATTTTCGGCGTCATAGTCATAGCGAGCCGTGTCTTTGATGTCAATCTTCCAGCCGGTGAGTCGGGCTGCTAATCGGACATTTTGCCCCTCTTTACCAATGGCAAGGCTGAGCTGATCTTCTGGAACCAGGACATGGGCCTGGCGATCTTCCGAGTTCATCAGCCGCACTTCATCGACCCGAGCCGGGCTGAGGGCATTGGCGATATAGGTAGACGGATCAGGAGACCAGCGGATCACGTCGATTTTCTCACCGCGTAGCTCGTTGACGACTACCTGAATGCGCGAGCCGCGAGCCCCGATGCAGGCTCCCACAGGATCTACATCCCGCTCTAGGGTATCCACCGCAATTTTGGTGCGAGGCCCCACCGATCGCGATGGCGGTGTTGCTTCTCGGGCCACGGCCACAATCCGCACCACTTCGTCTTCAATTTCGGGCACTTCGTTGGCAAAGAGGTAGACCACCAAGCCTGCATCTGCACGGGATACCAAAAGCTGGGGGCCGCGATGCGATCCTTCCGACACCCGCTTGAGGTAGACCTTGAAGGTGGCATTGGCGCGATAGTTATCGTTGGGCAGTTGATCGCGCTTCAGCAGTTCAGCTTCCACATCGGGCTGCCCAAAGCCGCTGTTGACGGCCATGATCACCGACTGCCGTTCAAACCGCAGCACTCTGGCTTGCAGGACAGTGCCTTCTAGGTCTTTAAATTCATCTTGAACAAGTTTGCGCTGCTGATCTCGCAGTTTTTGGGCCAGCACCTGCTTGGTTTGAATGGCGGCCATGCGCCCAAACTCCCCTTGCTCCGGGGTGACATCGAGCACCACTGTGTCGCCAAGCTGAGCTTCTGCCGCCACTTCTTGCACTTCTTGCAGGGCAATTTGATGATCGGGATTGGATACGGCTTCAGCAATGGTCTTGGTGGCTAATACCCGAAATCCTTCTTCTTCGATATCGAGTTCCACCTCGAAATTACTGAAGTATTCTTCATCAAAATGAGCATCATCCGGACGATTGGTGCGGCGATAGCGTTCATACCCTTTCAGCAATGCTTCACGCAGAGCTGTTTGCACAGCGTGCTTGGGTAGGTTGCGCTCCCGACTGATGCTATCAATCATCTCCTGTAGTCCAGGAAGATTGACCATAGACATAGATATAGCCTCCGGTATTCAGGGGTGTAGTGGGACGAGAAAGATAGAGTCGATGGGCTGGGCGATCGCCCTTCATAAGAACATGACTAGGGATTGAGGACTAGAAAATCACGGCTTATTCACTGCCTGCATCGCTGAGTTGAACGGTTTGTACGAGGTGGCGAGGAATCGCGATCGCCCGTCCCTTTTGGTTAATGTGAATACACTCCTCGTCTCGTTCAATCAGATTGCCTGAAAAACTTTTGTGTCCTTTATAGGCTTCGGTCAACATTAGGCAAACCGGAAACCCTTTAAAGGAGATGAACTCGCGATCGGTGGTCAGCGATCGCGAAATGCCTGGACTGGAAACCTCCAAGACGTAGGCATCGGGAATTAATTCAGAGGCATCTAAACTCGCTTCAACGGCCCGGCTCATGCGTTCACAATCATCTAGGCTGGTGTCTTGGGACAGGTTGCGAATATCCAGGCGCAGCACCGGCGGACTTTGATTGGTGTAAAACACCGCAGTGACCAACTCTAGCCCGAGGGAGTCTGCGATCGGAATCGCCAAGTCGAGGATTTGTGGAGTGAGGGGATGCGTCATCGTAACGGCAAAAACCAATAGAAAACCAGCGAATCACGGGCGGGGTTGTCCTAAAATCTAGAGCACATCGTCGGCAAAGGCGTTCTAAGGCTACAGGTGCCTTGCCTTTCCCAAAGGGTGATGTGATATATCAGATTTAGTCATGCCCCATGCCTAGGCTTGACGCAGCGGTACAGTCCCTACACCTCAGCCAATCTGGGGTGGTGCGCAGACCTTGCGACATCCTGACAACATCATATAGACACAAAAAAAGTGGGCACCGACCCACTTCAATCGAAATGATGTCCTAACATGAGCAGGCGAACAGATAAACAGCCCGATACTGCTCATCAGACAGTTTAGCGCATTCTCCCTCAAGGTGATGCACCGGCAGTCTTAGCCAGGCAGCATGGGGCGATCGCCTAGCTCAAGCCGCACCTGCACCGAGTCTTACACTAGCTCATACCCAGATGCTCCTCGCCCCTGATCATCCGGATTCCCAGCGGCCCGCCTTGAAACAGGGAGTCACCCGTTGGGGCGACACAGCGTCATGGGGGGCATCCAAGGCGGGAGATGACTAGAATTGGAACGCAGGGCGATCGCCCCTAGCTTTGTGCAGCTCATTGGTTGCAGCTCATTTATTGAACCCATCTGTGAACGGGAGGACAGTCATGGCGGCGCATCAGCTTACCCGCTTGGGCGATGAAATTTTCTTGGTGGAGGGATTGCTCGATCCCAGCCTATGTCAGCATTTGATCCAAATTGCCGAAACCTGTGAGTTTCAAGCAGCGGGCATTTTGATCGAGAGTGTTGACAACGAGGTGCGCAGCAATGACATGCTGAAGCTCGGCCAGTCAAACCCCCTCGGCGATTCCACCAATCAACTGATTATGATGCGGCTGGCGATCGCCCAAGGGTTGCTGTTCGAGTCCTACGGCGTGCGGTTTCCCTATGCCGAACCCTGTACCATTCTCCGCTATCGGGAAGGGCAGTTCTATAAGCGCCATGTGGATAATCTGCTGCTGTCGAGCCGCTTTCAGGAAGTGGAGCAGGGCATTCCCACTCGGGATATTAGCGTGGTGGGCTATCTCAATGATGGCTTTGAGGGCGGCGAAACCTATTTTGATCGCCAAGGGGTGACGGTGCAGCCGCAGGCGGGCGCGGTGCTGCTCTTTCCCGCCTATTTCACCCATCCCCATGCCTCTCTGCCTGTGCGTAAGGGGCAAAAATATGCCTTCACCAGTTGGCTGTTTCATTAGGCGATTGGGATCGGGGGCGATTGGATCCAGGGGACGATTGGATCCAGAGGGACGGAAGAGCGATCGCCTACAATAGGCTTCAACTGATCGCGTTGGCTGATGAGTTTGATGACCCGTGAGGAGTGGGAACTATGTGTGGAATCGTTGGATATATTGGCACCCAAGCCGCTAGCCAAATTTTGCTAGAAGGGCTGAAGAAACTAGAGTATCGCGGCTACGACTCGGCGGGCATTGCCACGGTCTTTGAAGGCGAAATTCACTGCGTTCGCGCCAAGGGCAAACTCCTCAATCTTCAAGAAAAACTGGCGGGTCTAGAAAATCCGGCGCGGGTGGGCATTGGCCACACCCGCTGGGCCACCCACGGCAAGCCGGAGGAATATAACGCCCATCCCCATATGGATACGGCCTATCGGATTGCGGTCGTGCAAAACGGCATTGTGGAAAACTATCGCGATCTGCGGGATGAACTCAAGGCCAAGGGGCACGAATTTCGCTCTGATACCGACACGGAAGTGATTCCCCATTTAATTGCCGAATGCATGAAAAATCCGGCACCTGTCGGGCGATCGCTTTCCCAGCAGTCGCTCTTCCTAGAGGCGGTTAAGCAAGCGGTGAATCGTCTGCATGGAGCCTTTGCCCTAGCGGTAGTCTCTGCCGACTATCCTGATGAACTTGTAGCCGTGCGGCAGCAGGCTCCCTTGGCCATTGGCTTTGGCCAGGGTGAATTTTTCTGCGCTTCAGACACGCCGGCTCTGGTCGCCCATACCCGAGCGGTGCTGGTGTTGGAAAATGGCGAAATGGCTCGACTGACGCCCCTAGGCGTTGAGGTGTATAACTTCCAAGGCGATCGCCTCAAGAAGTTTCCCCGCACCCTCAACTGGAACCCGATCATGGTGGAGAAGCAGGGGTTCAAACACTTCATGCTCAAGGAGATCTATGAGCAGCCGGGTGTGGTGCGTTCTAGCCTAGAAGCCTATCTCACCCCAGGCTGGACAGCCGACCAGAGCGATCGCTCTCCGGTGCAGCTTGGCCTAGATGATTCGCTGTATGACCATCTCAATGCGATTCAGATCGTGGCCTGTGGCACCAGTTGGCACGCTAGCTTGGTGGGCAAATACCTGCTGGAGCAGTTGGCGGGCATTCCCACCCAGGTGTATTACGCCTCGGAATTTCGCTATGCGCCGCCGCCGATCACCCCCCAGACGTTGACCATTGGCGTTACCCAGTCGGGGGAAACTGCTGACACTCTCTCTGCGTTGGATATGGAGCTGAAGCGGCGGCAAGCGCTCAATCCTAGCGATCGCCCACCCATTTTGGGAATCACCAACCGTACCGATAGCACCCTAGCCACCCTGGCCAACTATGTGCTGGATACCCGTGCCGGCATTGAAATTGGTGTAGCGGCGACTAAAACCTTCACCGCCCAACTGGTTGCCTTTTACATGCTGGCGCTGGATTTAGCCTATCGCCGTCGCACTGTGTCCCTAGAGCGTCTAGAAGCGATCGCCACGGGGTTACGACAACTGCCGTCGGAGATGGAGCTGATTCTCGAAAGCCAAGAGCGCTACATTGAAGAGCTGGCCCATGATTTTGCCGAAACTCAGGACTTTATTTTCCTAGGCCGGGGCATCAACTTCCCCATTGCCCTAGAGGGGGCGCTGAAACTCAAGGAAATCAGCTATATCCATGCTGAGGGTTATCCGGCTGGTGAAATGAAGCATGGCCCCATCGCGCTGCTGGATGCCAAAGTGCCCGTGGTGGCGATCGCTATGCCGGGGGATATCTATGAGAAAGTGTTGTCCAATGCCCAGGAGGCCAAAGCTCGGGATGCCCGGCTGATTGGCGTGACGCCGATGAATGATCAAGAAGCTCAAGAGGTGTTCGACAATATCTTGCCCGTGCCAGCGGTGGAAGAACTGCTGTCTCCTATTTTGACGGTGATTCCGCTTCAGTTTCTGGCGTACCACATTGCGGCGCGGCGCGGTCTGGATGTGGATCAGCCCCGGAACTTGGCGAAGAGCGTCACGGTGGAATAGCCAGTCCTGTCAATATATTCTGTTGTAGCGTGCTGTTAGGCGCAGCCGTAACGCACGATCGCGTCAGGCGTTGCTCGATTGATCGGTTGTCTAGACTCTGTCGTCAACTGGTGGCTTCGGATTCTAAGGGTAGCTACATGCGCAGTTTTGTGATTGATTGCTACCCCTATGGGTTGATCAAGCAATAAAAGCGCTAAGGGCATTTTCCTAAACGTTTGGTAGGTCTTGGGTATTCTAAGGCTGACCAGCCAAGTTGTGGAGAGGCTTGATGACAGGTTCAATCAGCAAATCCCAGATGATGGCGGGCCTGCAGTGCCCCAAACGCCTTTGGCGAGAGGTGAAGCAGTCGTCCTCCCAGCCCATGTCCCTAACGCAACAGCACATTCTGGCTCAGGGACAGGAGGTTGGCCGCTATGCCCGCCAGCAGTTTGCCAACGGCGTGCTGATTGGCGCAGCGACCAGCGAGGCGATTTCTGCCACCCAACGGGCGATCGCTTCTGGATCCACCTGTTTGTTTGAAGCGGCTTTTGAGTTTGAGGGCGTCTTCGTCCGCTGCGATATTCTTCAGCACGTCGCGGCGGGGTGGGAACTGATTGAGGTTAAGTCTTCTAGTAAACCTAAGGATGAGCATGTCTGGGATGTTGCCATTCAGACCTATGTGCTGAGAGGGCTGGGGCTATCGGTTCCCGCCGTCAAACTGATGCATCTCAATACCCAAACCTGCTGTTTCCCAGATTTGACCGATCTGTTTGCGATCGCTGATGTCACCACCGATGTCGAGGCAATCCTCCCCGAGATCCCAACCCACCTGGCTCAGTTCAACCAGTATCTCAGCGAGCCAGCCGAACCTACCCTGGCCATCGGTAAACATTGTGATGCGCCCAATCCCTGCCCGTTCAAACCAGATTGTTGGCAATCGGTGCCGGAACTGTCGATTTTTACGATCCCTCGGCTGGACTGGAAGAAGAAGCAAACCCTGGTTGCGGCAAACATCCTGGCGATCGCTGATCTGCCTGCCGACTATTCTCTTACCCCGCCGCAGCGTGCTTATGTAGACGGAGTCCTGACCCAGCAGCCGACAATTGACCGTGCAGCGATCGCCTCTAGCCTGGCGGAGTTAAACTATCCCATCCACTTTTTTGACTTTGAGACCCACAACCCCGCTATTCCCAGATTTGCTCCCCTTAAGCCCTATGCCCCGTTTCCCTTTCAATATAGTTGCCACATTCTCCATGCCGATGGGTCTCTAGAGCATCGAGACTATCTCCATGGCGATCGCTCCGATCCCCGCCCACCCCTGATCGCTGCCCTGCTGACCGATATCACAGCAGGCTCAGTGGTTGCCTACCACAAGTCCTTTGAAGCCAGTATTTTGCGTCGGCTAGCCCAAGATTTTCCTGACCAAGCGGCATGTCTAGAATCCATCAGCGATCGCCTCTGGGATTTAGAAGACATCTTTAAATATCACTACAAGCACCCTGGATTTCGCGGTTCCACCTCGATCAAATGCGTGCTGCCGGTACTGGTGCCCCATCTTAGCTATCAAGACCTAGCGGTGCAGCGCGGCGACCAAGCCCAAGCGGTTTGGGACACCATGCTAAGCTGCTCCGATGAGGGGAGCAAAGCTGAACGAATGCGAGACCTGCGGGACTACTGTCGGCTTGATACCCTGGCGATGGTCGAGATTTATCGCGCGCTCCAAGCCTTGTCTGTCAATAGCCGATAGATAGGAGAGGTATCCCCGACGTTGAATCTGATTGCATGACCGACCCTAGGGTAACCGCTGGTAATCTCAGCGTTTCTGTTGTGTAATAGGGTGAAGTAGTCAAGGATGCATCAAGAACAGTGGCAACTCTCTAAGGTAGAGTTTGTTCTGGACTAGAGAACACCGATTCTTTCAAGGACTGCTGTACGGGTTGAATGATTGTAAACGTTTACCAAGTTTGTCGGGGTTGCGAATAGTATAGAGGTCAGGTTGTGGTAAGCTTCGGCTCACTTACAATCCTGTGTTATCCTAACTGTCCTTTCAACTAAAGCATCGCTGGGGATGTGAGACTGTGAGAATTCCGCTGGATTATTACCGAATTTTAGGGCTGCCTATTCAAGCAACGGTCGAGCAGTTGCAGCAAGCCTACCGTGATCGTGCGCTCCAGCTACCACGGCGTGAATATTCTGAAGCAGCGATCGCAGCCCGGCGATCGCTGCTCGATGAAGCCTATACCGTTCTCTCATCCCCTGAGCAGCGCCAGACTTACGATGCGCAGTTTCTCAATACGCTGTACGACTCGGGTCAAGGTGATGAAGGTCGGCTAGAGCGATCGCCTACTCCCACCGGCTCGGCCGATCCCAATGATCCCTACAGCCCCAGCATCGACATCGACGATCGCCACTGGATTGGGGCACTGCTAATTTTACTAGAGCTAGGGGAGTATGAACTGGTGCTCAAGCTAGGACGCCCCTACCTGAGTAGCGGCAATATTAGCCTAGAGAGTGGGCGCTATGGCGATCCCGACATTGTCTTAGCCGATATCGTCCTCACCATTGCGATCGCTTGCCTAGAGCTGGGTCGGGAGCAGTGGCAGCAAGGACAGTATGAAGGTGCTGCCGAATCATTAGAAACTGGGCAAGAACTACTCCTCCGCGAGGGTGTGTTTGCTCCATTGCGAGGTGAAATGCAAGCCGATCTTTACAAACTGCGTCCGTATCGCATTCTAGAACTGCTGTCTATTCCCGAGTCTGCTGAAAGCTATCGCGTGGATCACCAGCGCGGCATTCAGGTGCTCCAAGAAATGTTGGATGAACGCGGTGGCATTGATGGTACGGGGGATGATCAATCCGGTCTGTCGGTGGATGATTTCCTCAAGTTTATTCAACAACTACGTGCCTACCTCACGGCAGGGGAGCAGCAAGCCCTGTTTGAGACGGAGGCCCGGCGTCCCTCGGCGGTGGCTACCTATCTAGCGGTGTATGCCTTAGCAGCCCGCGGCTTTGCCGATCGCCAACCTGCTCTCATCCGTCGCGCTAAGCTGCTGCTGCTGCGGTTGGGGATGCGCCAAGATGTCTATTTAGAGCAAGCCGTCTGTGCTCTGCTGTTGGGGCAGACAGAGGAAGCTAGCCGTGCCTTGGAGCATAGCCAAGAGTACGACTCCCTCGCCTTTATTCGCGAACATTCCCAGGATTCGCCCGACCTCCTGCCAGGCCTCTGTCTCTACGGTGAGCGTTGGCTGCAAAATGAAGTATTTCCTCACTTCCGGGATCTGGCCCAGAAGCAGGTGTCGCTCAAAGAATATTTTGCCGATGAGCAGGTGCAGGCCTACCTTGAAGAACTGCCCAATGAACCCGAACCGGCTAGCCAATGGGCTCCTGCCGCCAGCACTCGGGAGCATCACGAAAATGGTCACCGAGACTATGCCGTGGCTGGTTCCGCCTATGCTAGCCGCTCTGTCAACGGTCATCAGCCTTCGGGTGGCTACTCATCGGGTTATGGCGCTACCGCTACCCTAGATGCACCACCGCCGGTGAGCACCGCTGTGCCGATCGCTGAGCGAGTTTCCCATGGGGGCGATCGCCCCGTTATGCCGCCTCCTAGCGCCCGCCCGCCCCGTCCGAATCCTGCGGCGGCGCGATCGCGCCGACCCAGCCGCGGCCGCCCTTCCCCACGCCTTGACCGAATGCTCTTTTTGATAGCTATTGGTGTCTTTGGTCTGGTTGTGATTATCTCCCTGCTCAGCCGCATCAGCCGTGTTTTTGGCGGGACTCCTACGGTAGAACCACTGCAGCAGAGCTCTCTGGCGGGGCTTCCCCAACTCTATGCCGACGCGATCACCCCTCCGGCACCTAGCCTCAGTCAAGAAGAGTTGACCGATGAACTTGCCCTGCAAGTGGTTGAAACTTGGCTGGCAGCTAAGTCTGAGGCTTTAGGGGAGGCGCACAATGTTGATGGTTTATCCCAAATTTTGGTGGATCCTGTTCTTTCCACCTGGGAAGCCAGGGCAGCCCAGAGCGTCAGCAACAACTGGTACATGGTATATGAGCATACCGTGACCATTGATCGGGTTGAGGTGAATGAAGAGGTGCCAGAGGAAGCCAGTGTATTTGCGGCAGTGACCGAAACGGCTGAGCTGTATGTGAACGATCAGATTGACCTAGGAGGATCCTATGATGAGGCTCTCCAGGTTCGGTATGATCTGGTTCGGCAAGATGATCAGTGGCGTATTCGTGCTATGTCTGTTCAGTAACTATGTCTGTCTAGTAGCTAAGTTTGTCCAGCAACTAGACAGGCGATCGCTAAGGGAGAGGCGGTAGACGCTGGATAAACAGCAGCTACTCATCTCTCCCCCATCGGTCTCACCTAGACGGGGGAAGCTACCCTGCCGCGCTTTTTGATAACTTTACATAAGCTCAGCTCATTGCCTTTGGCGTTCCAGCGCACTTCATCAAAAACTTGGTGCAAAATATAGAGTCCTCGCCCGCATTCATCAACGTGGTGAGAATCATGAAGGTGGGGTGTTTCAATCTGGCATTGGCAGGTGGGTGATGGACTAAACCCTGATCCTTGGTCTGAGATGACCCAAGAGCAGCGATCGCCTACGACGGAGAACCGCACCAGCACCGTCTTGCCGGGGTCGAGATCATTGCCATGTTTGGATGCGTTAACCAGAGCCTCTTGTAGGCCAAGGCGAACCTCGTCTCTCCAACAGGCAGGAACGTCTGTCATCAAGAGATCGAGAACTGGACATAGATGAAGCGTGGAGGCAAAGCTAACTGTGCCCCACTTGCGCCCGCTGGGACGCAGTGAGATAGCAATCACGCAGTAAACCTCTCAGTTTTACAGAATTGAGTCGGACAGTCTGAACACAAAAGTTGTCCCTTGTCTTTACCATGGGAGCTGAACTTACAACAGTTGAGCTAGATGAGGCCAGGCCTCAAGCCATGGGAACGTCCCTGATCGTGCTATTTGCTAGTAACTAGGATCGTTAGATAGCTTTTTCAGCACCTTTTTATCCTAGCATATGGACTTTTTGCCCTCAGCTTTTCCCATGGGACTAAAGCATTAGGATGAGGGCGATCGCTTATAGAAAGGGCGTTTCACCACCGTTGCCTCGCAGTGGCGTCCGCGAATATTGACGGTCAGAGGCTGTCCTGGTTTGGCGAAGCTGGGGGGCACATAGGCTAGGGCAATGGGATAGCCGAGGGTGGGGGAGAGGGTGCCGCTGGTGACGTGCCCTACTACATGGCCGTCGTGCATCACCTCATACCCGGTGCGGGCAATGTTGCGTCCCGTCAACCTCAGTCCCACCAAGCGACGCGGTACGCCATGGCGCTTCTGCTCTTCTAAGGGCGATCGCCCAATAAAGTCTCCCGCCTGATCCAACTGTACGAGCCACGATAGACCAGCTTCTAGGGGTGTGGTTGCGGCGTCTACATCTTGACCGTAGAGAGCCATGGCCGCTTCCAAACGCAGCGTATCCCTTGCTCCTAGCCCACAGGGTTCGACGCCAGCCTCTAGGAGCGATCGCCACAGGGTTTGCCCTGGTTGGGCATCCAGCATAATTTCAACGCCGTCTTCTCCCGTGTAGCCGGTACGCGCAACAAAGGCCGATGCGCCAAACATGGATGTTGTGACATGTTCATAGCGCCCCACGGTTGATAGATCCGTCTCGGTATAGCGCTGCACGGTGGCGATCGCTTCTGGCCCCTGCACAGCAATGAGTACGGTTCCTTGAGACTGATCGGTCAAGGTCACCTGGTTGGCATCAAGGTGTTCCAACAGCCATTGGCGATCGCTGGCGGTTGTGGCTGCGTTGACAATCAAAAAAACGCGATCGCCCTCGGTCTCCGTGCTGCCTTGGTTGTAGATGATCAAATCATCCAAAATTCCCCCGGCGGCATTCAGGAGTACCGTGTACTGGGCTTGCCCTGGCTGTAACCCACGGAGATTGGAGGGCACTAACCGTTGCAGGTGCTCTAAGATGCGCTGCCCCGTCAAGACAAACTTGCCCATATGGGAAATGTCAAACATGCCAACGCGATCGCGGACAGCTCGATGTTCTTGGGTAATGCCACTAAATTGCACCGGCATCTGCCAACCCGCAAACGGCACCATGCGGGCCTGTTCATGGAGGGAATACAGCGGAGTTTGGTATAGTGCGCTACGGTCGGAATCAGTCATAACCCAAAACAATTATTAAGCTGACGCCACAGTATTTCATATCCAGACCGAGAACACAATTTTCATGGGGTGCTGTTGTCGGTCAAGGCTCCATACGTACTCCGTAGAGGATCCGTAGAGGGCACTGTACTCCGAGGCGAAAGTAACCGGCCTAGGTGCTAAGGCAGGAACCCTTGTGTGTCCTGGAAGTCTTTTTCGTTTTTCTATCTTCGTTCTTCTGGCTTGCGGTACTAGTGGGAATATCTTGCGTGGGGGAGCGATCGCCCTCGGTTCATGACTGCTGGAGCGATCCAACCCAGCAGTGTGAAGAGACCTTAGAGTCAATATAAAGTTTTTGAATGGTCAGCGTAATTCTTGCATGTGTTCTCGAATGTATTCAATACCATGGGGGTACTCTACGGGGACTTGCCTAGTCTATTTCCGATAGACGTTCCTAAGACAACCGATCGATGTCGTTGGAGCTGGGTCAAGACCAGCGTCTAGACCTGCTTGATCGTCCAAGGACGAACAGTGCTGAGGCTAGAGGTTGGTGACGTAGCCAAATCTTGTGCTTTTTGCGCAAGCCATAGCCAAACTTCAAAGATGTTGTGGTTTAGCGCTCTCAATGCTGGTGGGCATTACGCCCAATTCTTCCTAAACTTGGAGAATCAGCAGGGGCGTCTAGATCACAGTCAAACCGTACAGGCTCATTCGTTCTAAATCTAGTTCTAGATCTACTGGATCTATATATTCATGGCGTAGCCAAGCCGCACGAGTCGTCCTTCGCTTACCATGAGTAACTGAAGAATCATCTAGGCGTTAGTTTTGCTACTGATGTCGTGGTTCTAACTGGGTCATGCTTGTCTCCTAAATGGGGGTGAGATTAGAACGATGTGCTGTTCGGAAGGAGCTTGCTATGAGACGGTATAGGGACGTTGGGGCGACCCACATCATGTGGTATCCCTCTCCTATTTTGGGAATCTTAAGGCTAGGTTTCTTCGTCGCGGTTTGATTTCCGACCTTTCGCTTGCTACACCCAGACACCAGAGCATGATGATTGCTAAATCTGAAAACCCGGACTATCCAGTAACCGTATCAGACCAGACTGCCATGGTTGTGATGCCAGCAATGTTTACTGTGAATCAGGCAGTGTCCTTTAAGCAAGCATTCCAGAGCGTCTGCCAGGATATTCCTTCCCTCACCCAAGCCAAGCTTGATTTCCGTCAAACGACGTTTATTGACAGCAGTGGGATTGGCGCACTGATTAGTGCTTTGAGAACCGCTCAGCAGCAGGGGGTTCAGCTTAAACTTTTTAATGTATCCAGCCAGGTGATGATGGCTCTGTCCATGACCGATCTGGATAAAATCTTTGAAATTGAGCAATCGACTGGTCTTGTGCAGGATCTGAAGGCCCGCCCCAGTCGCGATCAGCAGCCCCATCCGACCCATCCATCCATTACGTCGCCCACCAAACGCGTGATTGATATTGTAGGGGCGCTTGTCGGTTTGACGATTACCGGTGTGCTTCTGATCCCGATCGCGATCGCCATTCAGATCGACGATCCAGGGCCCATCTTTTTTGGGCAAGTGCGCTGTTCTTGGATGGGCAAGCGCTTCAAGATGTGGAAGTTCCGTTCGATGGTCGCGAACGCAGAAGCCTTGAAGCATCAGGTTGAGAACCAGGTGAGTGGGCCGTTGTTTAAGAATGCCAACGATCCTCGCATTACCCGAGTGGGACGGTTCCTCAGACGAACGAGCCTGGATGAACTGCCTCAGTTTCTCAATGTCTTAAAAGGGGACATGAGTTTGGTGGGTACTCGTCCGCCCACCCCTGATGAAATTGAAATGTATGAAATTCCCCAGTGGCAGCGGTTAGATGTCAAACCTGGTATGACGGGTGAATGGCAGGTGAATGGTCGCTCGTCGGTTACCAGCTTTGAGGACGTCATTCGTCTTGACTTGAAGTATCAACAAAACTGGAGCCTCTGGTACGATATCCAGCTCATCTTGAAAACCATTGCCGTTTTATTCAACAAGAAGTCTGGTGCGATGTAGAGAACCGCTGGGGTGGCTGCGACGACTCAAGTAGGCCAGCAGCCCGGTGAGCAGGACGATGCCGGTGATGTATTTTATGACATCGGGAATGGCTGGGTTGGGCGAGAAGAAACCTTCAATCACGCCTGCCATGATCAGCATAGGAACGACACCGTAGACGAGACGGGCTGCAAGCAGCCCGTATTTTTTTAGGGCATCTACTCGACGATAGAGTCCTGGAAACAGTAGCGCCCGTCCTAGGAGGAGTCCTGCTCCTCCAGCCAGAAAGATAGCCGGTAGTTCTAGGGCTCCATGGGGAAACACAAAGGCCCAAAATGGCCAGGCTAGGCCATTCTGTCCCACCAGCGCCCCGATGGAGCCCAAAAATAGTCCATTAAAGATCAGAATATAAACGGTCAGGAGCCCGCCGGTCATGCCGCCCGCCACGGCATTGAAGGACACCCGCAAATTGTTGATCATAATGTTGCTAGAGGCTAAGGGCTCTACACCTAGGATGCTGCCCATCCACAGCTCGCCACGGCGTACCATGGTGATCAGGTCATTGGGAACCAAGATGTCCATGTAGGTGGGGTCATGCCAGGCCAGCCACCAGCTCACGGCAGCCGGGGCAACAAGCAGGAGGGTACTGAGCAGAATGTAGCCGCGACATTGCTGTACGGTTTCAGGAAATCCTGACTGGATGAAGGTGAGCAGCGATCGCCATTCTTGGCGGCGATCGCCTTGGTAGATTTGAGCGTAGCCACGAACGGTTAGGGATTGAAGACGTCGCATGAGATCTGGCCCAAGGTTGTGAGTGCGGGCACGGGCCAGATCTGCGGAGACCGATCGATATAGACTAGCCAGGTTCTGAATATCCTGGGCGGAGAGGGTGCGCAGACCACGGCGTTCTGCTTGAGCGAGCAATCTTTCTAAGTCCTGCCAGCTTTTCTCTCGTTGTGCAACCCATCGCTGGATGTCCATAGGTTCTATCGGTAGCGTTTCGCCCCAGTGTAGCCTGATCACGAAAGCCGTTCCCAAAACTAGCGTTCCACGTCTCGATCCATGCTGTGCTGATCCAGGCTAGCGATCGCTCAACCTGTTTTCCGGGCCGCCCTGTCTGAAGTTTTGACCATTTTGCTCAAAAAAGACTTGCGGCCATCGAGCAAAGCAGCTTTTAATGGAAACTTAAGGAATGCCTGAATTCAAGATATAGTCTAGAAGTGTGGTCTTCGGGGTCTTCATTGAACCATCCTGTCGGCACAGGCACAGCTAGAGGATCAACACCAACGGCGAGGGGCACGATGACCATGGGGTTGCTCATCGGTTTAAGAGCAATCATCGATCATGGGAAGATGATGCGATCGCCAGAGAGATCGTCGGATGTGAGACCGTCAGGGGATCACCACGCTACCGCTACAGTCCACTGGATCTTGAAGATCCGTTACCGTTTTTTAAGGCGATCGCCCCAAAACCCCCGACAACGTTAAGATTATTAAGATAAGCTGCCGGTTAGAACCACTATTTGATCAGTCTATCGTTACAATAAGTAACACAAATCAGAGGACAGAGAAGGTTAAAACTATGGGTCGAGTTGGAGTTTTGCTACTTAACTTGGGCGGACCAGAGCGCCTAGAGGACGTTCGTCCGTTTTTGTTTAATCTGTTCTCTGATCCTGAAATCATCCGCATTCCCTTCACCTGGATGCAGAAGCCGTTGGCTTGGCTGATTTCCACATCGCGGGCCCGCAAGTCCCAAGACAACTACCGGCAGATTGGCGGTGGCTCACCCCTGCGCCGCATTACCGAAGAGCAGGCCCAGGCCCTAGAGGCATCCCTCCGCCAGCGGGGGCAAGATGCTCAGGTCTACATTGGCATGAGATATTGGTATCCCTTCACCGAAGAAGCGATCGCTCGCATCAAGCGTGACAAGATAGAAAAGCTGGTGATCTTGCCCCTCTATCCTCAGTTTTCCATCAGCACCAGCGGGTCGAGTTTTCGGCTGCTAGAGAAAATCTGGGGTGATGATCCAGCTCTTGAAAAAATTGAATATACGGTCATTCCCTCTTGGTACAACAGCCCCGGGTATCTGAGAGCTATGGCTGATCTCATTGCCCAGCAACTCGATCAGTTTCCCAACCCAGATCAGGTGCATGTGTTTTTCAGTGCCCATGGGGTGCCAATCAGCTATGTGGAAGAGGCTGGCGATCCCTACCAGCGCGAAATCGAAGACTGCACCGCGCTGATCATGAAAACCTTGAATCGCCCCAATGCCCATACTCTGGCCTATCAGAGTCGGGTGGGGCCGGTGGAATGGCTTAAGCCCTACACCGAAGATGCCATTGAAGAACTTGCCAATGATGGCGTGGAAAATCTAGCTGTCGTTCCCATCAGCTTTGTCTCAGAGCATATCGAGACTTTGCAAGAGATTGACATGGAATACCGCGAGATTGCGGAAGAGGCAGGGATTGAGCATTTTCAGCGGGTGCCAGCTCTCAACACCCATCCCGTGTTTATCGAAGATTTGGCCACGATGGTGGAGCAAGCGATCGCTTCCCCCAGTATCCAGTTCTCGGATGTAGTCCGTCCTCCTGAAAAGATCAAGATGTATCCCCAAGAGCGTTGGGAATGGGGCTTGACAACGGCTGCAGAAGTCTGGAATGGTCGCTTGGCAATGCTGGGCTTTATTGCCTTGATGCTGGAACTGATCAGTGGGCGTGGGCCGCTCCATCTGGCGGGTTTGCTGTAGGGGGCATCAGCCACTGAGGATTGTGCTGACCTAAGGATTGCTCTGTTAACGGTCGGGTCTGATAACAACTAGGGTAAGACAGGCTGCCGTTGGGGTGACGACGGATCCGGAGGATGGGTTGTGGATGGATCCATCGTCACCTCGGCTGATGGTCAACGTGGCTGAATGCCCTACTTGTTGCTGCCGCTGCATCTACAGAGTCTTTTGAGCTACCTACCTATGACTGACCTTCAGTGCCAGCCTGCCCTAGAGCAGCATGTCCCGGCGATGGGCCATCCCACCGATATGCCCCTCGCTCAAAGCATCCAGCAAATCACAGATTTGCTAAGACGATATCTCAACCTAGGCGATTTGCAGCGGGTTGGCATTAAGCTGTCGTTGCAGGCAGGATCTTTGCGATCGCCTCTGGCTGCCAAGATGGAGCGGCCTCACTCCTCGGGTCAGAATGATTCGCCCAAGGTTTTTTTAGTCCAAGAGGTGGCAAGATCACCAGATGAGCATCGTTCCCTTGGCGTAGCTCGACGGCTGAATATGGGGTCTCAAGACACCATCGAAGATGTTGCCCGCCGCATCCTCGACACTCGGCGGATTACGCGTACCGATCAAAACTCGCTTCTCAGCATTACCCTGTCCCAGGTCACCCTGAAATCTCAGGAGAAACTTTTGGTTGATAAGGTATTTGATGGACTCAAGCTAGGCATCTTGAAAGTCGTAGATTGAGGTTGATCGATCAAAATCGATCAAAGATGAACATCTAAACTCAGAACGTAGCGCCCAAGATGCAAGCGGTTGGCCCAGAGTTCATATTCAATGCGGAGAGATTTCGGTAGAGTATCCTGCGTGAACTCTAGCCGCCGCGTGAAGTTGCGCAGGCGAAACTGCCGTCCGTGGTGCGGCTGAAAGTTCTGCAACCAGTAGCGACTCAAGCCATAGACCCCTTCTTCCCAAAAATGGCGGTAGCTGCTGTCTCCATCGCCCTGCATGGTCATAATCACCCGGTAGGGAGAGACCTCTAGCCAAATGAGACGGGGCGATCGCTGGGTGGCCGCCACGGTGGCTGATGATCGGGATGGGATGTGGTGATGCAGAGAGGGTTCCGTCAGCAAAATATGGAATTGTTCCGCGTCTTTTTGGTAAACAGCCGCTGATGTTTCTGTAACAGACCATAGAGGCATGTCAAACGACATAAGAGAAAGACAGACCGGTTTGCGCGGATGGGTGAGCATAGAGCAGTAGGGATAGATGTCAGATAGGCGATCGGTGGACAGCAGGCAATCGAAACGATGGGGCCTAGCCCCGCTGCGCTGTCAACGAGCGCGGCAAACACTGCATCAAGATGATACTTTGAGTGTATTCCGTGGGTTCAAGAATGAAAAGGCGATCGGCAAAGACTTAACGTGAGGCAAGGTTGGTGGCATACGTCCAGCACGTCTCAGGATAACCATGGTGCCCAAGATCGTTGAGACCAGAATCATGTCTCGTTCGGGATTGGGTGGTTTGGATGAACTGCTTCAATAGCTGGTCAATAGCTGGTCAATATAGGGCGTGCTGGCATAGTTCCGTCGTCGATCATCTAATCATGTAGGCAGTGCAATCCTGCAATCCGGGCTGCTCTTCTAGCTTGCCCTAGGTTCGCGTTTTATTCAAACAGTCGCCGTTACCCCTCCAAAAGAGATAGGATGCTGACGAACATATCGCCCGGATTGTTTGCCGGATTGGGTGGTTATTGTCCATGGTTGTTGCCACGATCGCATTACAAACTCACGATACTCATCACACCCTTGCTATTGCGCCGCCCGCTGCGGGTTGGTCACTGCAGGGAACCATTCGCGTACCGGGGGATAAGTCCATTTCCCATCGGTCACTGATGCTCGGGGCGATCGCCCAAGGTAAAACACAGATTCAAGGATTGCTGCTGGGTGAAGATCCCCGCAGTACGGCCCATTGTTTTCGCGCCATGGGTGCTCAGATTTCTGACCTCAATGTGGATCATGTCGAGGTGGAGGGCATTGGCCTGGGTAACTTGCGAGAACCCTCCGATGTGCTGGATGCCGGTAATTCTGGTACCACCATGCGGCTGATGTTAGGCATTTTAGCGTCCCATCCCGATCGCCTGTTTACCGTGACCGGCGATGCCTCGCTGCGATCGCGCCCCATGGCTCGGGTCATTCAACCTCTGGAGCAGATGGGCGCACAGATTTGGTCGAGGGGCGGCGGTTTGGCTCCCCTGGCGGTGCGTGGTGCCAAGCTGACGCCGATTCATTACCATTCCCCCATCGCCTCGGCTCAAGTCAAATCCTGTATTTTACTGGCGGGCTTAATGGCAGAGGGCATGACCACGGTGACGGAACCGGCCTTATCTCGGGATCATAGCGAGCGCATGCTGCGAGCCTTTGGGGCCACGGTGCAGGTGGATGCGGAGACCTGTAGCGCCAGTGTGATGGGCCCGGCAACCCTGACGGGTCAGCAGGTGGTGGTGCCTGGTGATATTAGCTCGGCAGCCTTTTGGCTTGTAGCCGGGGCGATCGTGCCAGGATCGGATATTCTCATCGAAAATGTGGGAGTCAATCCTACGCGCACCGGCATTCTGGATGCGCTAAAGCAGATGAATGCTGACATCACCTTAGAACATCCTCGCACGGCGACCGGTGAACCGGTGGCAGATATCCGGGTGCGCCACAGCCGCCTAAAGGCCTGCACCCTCGAAGGGGATTTGATTCCTCGGCTGATCGACGAAATTCCTGTGTTGGCGGTAGCTGCAGCCTTTGCTGAAGGTACAACCATCATCCGCGACGCTGCTGAGTTGCGTGTGAAGGAAAGCGATCGCTTGGCGGTGATGGCGACTCAACTAGGAAAGATGGGGGCGGCGATTACGGAACTGCCGGATGGCTTAGAGATTACCGGCGGTCATGCCCTGACGGGTGCGGAGGTGGATAGCTTTACCGACCATCGCATTGCCATGAGCTTAGCGATCGCTGCCCTCATGGCCCAAGGCACCACCACCATCCACCGTGCCGAAGCCGCTGCCATTTCCTATCCTGACTTCACGCCTACTCTGCAGCGGGTTTGCGGTTAGGATGGGGAGCTATTGGACGACTCCCCGCGCTAAAGCAAAGGGGAGTCCCCGGAGGGATAGCTAAGACAAAAACCCCTCATGGAGGATCAGGCGATTGCCCACGGGATCGTAGGCATAGACCTCACGCCCGTGGGAGGTGAGGATGATGTCATCGGGTAAACAGGCCCCGCCCGCCGCCTGCACCTGAGCGATCGCTGCTTCCAAATTTGGCACCTCTAGACATAGGCTGAGGGGGCCACTGGAGGCTGCGGAGAATTCCGAAGTATGGGCGGGTTGGGGGCGAAAAATTCCCAGCCGCATGGGCCCTAGCTGAAATTCCCCGTAGCGATCGGGGGTCAAGGGGTTGGGGGCTTGGTCGAGGAATCGCTGGTAGAACGCGATCACCGTTGCAAACGGTTCGGCAGCGATCGCCATAAAGGCTGTGCGATAGGCGATCGCCTTGGGGGATGACTGTCCCATACTGCTCTTATCCTCTGGGCGGGGCTGTCGGGGGCGGGCAAAACCCATCCCCCGACTGGGCTGGCGTTTGGATGGCATGACTAATGGGCTGCGATCGTACGTTTGTAGGCTTCGTCAAGCACTTCAGACAGGGTGGGATGGGTATGGACTAGAAAGGCTAGGTCATGAACCGACTGCCGGTTGGCAATGGCGTTGGCGGCTTCCTGAATTAGGTCTGCGGCATGGAGCCCGATGATATGGGCTCCCAGCAGCTCTCCCGTATCCTTGCGATAAATCACCTTGGCAATGCCCTCGGTCTCGCCCTCCGCGATCGCCTTGGAGTTGCCCTTGAAGTAGGAGCGCACCGTGGCGACTTCGAAGCCTTCTTGGGCGGCCAGTTCCTTAGCCGTGGGTTCCGTGAGCCCCACAAAGCTCACCTCAGGATGGGTGAAGGCGGCGGCGGGAATGCTGCGATAGTCTACAGCGCGGGGGCGATCGCAAATGGTTTCCACCGTGGCAATGCCTTGGGCAGAAGCGGCATGGGCCAGCATCATCTTACCCGTAGCATCACCAATGGCCCAGAGATGGGGCACCGGCTGCCCATCCAGTAAAACGGCCATATGGTCGTTGACCGTAATGAAGCCTCGGCGATCGGTTTCCACTCCAACGGTTTCTAGACCAAGGTTCTTCGTGGCGGGGATCCGTCCTGTGGCCACCAGGCAAGCATCGACTTCTAGAACTTCCACCACCTCTTTGGTTTTCGCATCCGCTAGTTCGATTACCACGGGCGAACCGGGGATCACCCGCTTGGCCAGCATTCCCACCTTGGTTTCAATATCGCGGGAATCAATCAACACGCGCTTGGCCTGCTTGGCTATATCTGGATCAAAGCCGGGCATGAGTTGGTCTAGCGCTTCCACGATGGTAATTTCACAGCCCAACGCGGTATAGACATCGGCGAACTCTAGGCCAATGTAGCCACTGCCGATAATCGCCACCCAGTCGGGCAGCCAGTCGAGTTTAATGCCGTCATCGCTGGTAAAAACAGTTTTGCCATCGAGTTCGATACCTGGCGGCACAAAGGGTACGGAACCGGTGGACAGAATCACATCCTTGGCGGTGATTATCCGCTCGCCCACATCGGTTTGCACCGAAACTTTTTGGCTGCCGGCCAGCTTGCCCCAGCCGTGGATAATATCAACGCCCAGACGCTTGAGGCTATTGGTGAGATCGCCGCGCAGTTTATCGACTATGTTGGCTGCATGGCTGGCGATCGCTTGCCGATCAAACGTTACATCACCCACATGCACCCCTAGGGCTTGGAGGTGATGGGCGTTGCGCAATTCCCGCACGCGTCCCGATGCTGCCAGCAGTGCCTTCGAGGGAATGCAGCCCCGGTTTACACAGGTGCCTCCCATATCGGCAGCCTCAATGATCGCCGTTTTGAGCCCACAGCTCACGGCATGAAGCGCTGCGCCATGGCCGCCGACGCCCGCACCCACAATCACCAGGTCGTAATCAAATTGACTCACTTCACTTCCTCTGTCCGTCTTACTCTGTCGTGATTTACGCAACCGGGGAACAGTCCCGTTCTACCAACCTCTCTCCGGCGATCGCCCAGCCAATGCCTGCTTATTGTAGCGAACGACTGGGCTGTGGACGACCTGCGTAAATCTTGCTTGTCTAATTTTCAACTGGAGTGGGGTCATTAGACAACAGGGCTGAATATCCCAAATCACACCTCTGGGGCAGGGCATGGGGCCAAAAGACGTCCTATGGGATGAACGGGGTACACTAATAGCTGAGTGACGGATCAGCGTAACGCCAACGCTCCATCCCCTTGCTCCACAATGTGGAGTGCCCAATTTTTTGTCGCCCGTGCGGCGATCGCCATCCTTCCAGGACAAGCGTAATTCCATCATCTGACTTGTGTGATCATCCATCTACCCATTAACCTATTGTGCTGCTGGGTAATGCTCCTAAAACGATGTCATGTCTCCAACCCCATGGGATGGACAACAAGGTTGAGCGATCGTCTGCAACGCTGAATAATCTAGGACTAGGCCCACAAGCCAAGAAGAAAGCTAGGAGTTCATCCCAAGCCACCGTTATCCCAAGCCACCGTCATCACCCATCACGAATCTAGGCCCCGGTGTTGAGCAAGCCACCCTGATGGATCATCCGTTTGGCATGACCATCCGACGGCTGCTCATGCTTGGCCTTTCGCAATGGGAAGCACCTGAAATGCCCTCTAGACAATTAATTTCAGGGCACCGGTTCAAAATTATTGTATGAGTTGGAATTTTGAGCATCATGGATCACCGTCAGCAAGAGTTACGCCGTGCTGCCGCCCAAGACTTTTTAGACTCCCTCCATCAGTTAGAAGACACGTTCAAGCCCGAAGATGATGAGATCAATCATCCCGCTCCACCTGTCCAGCCGCCGCCACCGATGGATGAGCGTCTAAAAGCTATTGAAGCAGCAGCAGCGGATATTGAACGATTTCTCCAAGAGCTGGGCCCTGCTGATTAATGGGACATTGTGCAGGTCTATCCACTGTCTCGCCTAGGATGGGTTGCCCATTTGGGCCTGCTGACGCTGGGCTTCGTAGAGAATCACCGCCGCCGCGATCGCCACGTTGAGCGACTCTACACCGGGAGCTAGGGGGATGGTGACGCTCACATCGGCTAGGGCGCTCAGGGCGGGGGAAAGACCAGCACCTTCATTGCCCAAGAGCAACAGGGTGGGACGCGTGAAATCGACTGTCCAATAGATCTGCTGAGCGGTTGGCAGGGTGGCGACGACTTGATGGTTGGGGTGCGATCGCCATTCCGCTACTTGGGTCGGCAGGTCGGCAACCACGCCCATGGGCAAGCGAAACCACTGCCCCGCTGAAGCCCGCAGCACCTTAGGATGATCAAGATCGACACTGTCGCTGCTGAGCCAGAGGCCATCCACCCCCACCGCCGCCGCCGTGCGAATCAAGGTTCCCAAATTACCCGGATCCTGAAGCGTTTCTAGGGCTAGCCCCAGACGGGTGGGTTGGGGAATGGTGTGGGTGAGCTGGGTGCGATCCAGGGTGGCGACCACGCCGTCGGGGGTCATGGTGGTGGCGATCGCCTTCAGAACGTCTGGACTGACCAACTCACAGCGGGCCGATTGAGCGATCGCCCGTTCCCATAGCTCAGGATAGTGCAAGGCCCAATCGGGCGTGTGGCAGAGAGCTGTGAAGGACATACCTGCTGCGCAGGCCTCCTCGATTAAATGGGTGCCTTCCAGTAACATATGCTGCTGCTCGTGCCGCCCCTTGGCCCGCTGGAGCTGCTTGAGTTGTTTGATAAATGGATTTTTAACACTGGTCAGCATGGAACCCCCCATCTAGTTCGGCGAGCCATGACGCCAGACCCCGGATGTTGGCGCGCCGCTAGCATATATCCGATCATGTCGAGTGTACTCTAGGGTTGGCAAGACTCCCGCTAGACCACTGTCATAATCTGTGACCCAAATTGGGAATGCGGTACTCAATTTTGCAGAACGACTTTGGTATAGTAGGGCAGAAGTATGATGATGACCGAAGCATTTGTTTCGGAATTGTTTATCAATAGGGAGTTTTCATCGATGGGACTATCAGATACTCAAATCTTTGTAGCTTTGGTGATTGCGCTTGTACCAGGGATCTTGGCATTCCGCCTATCCACCGAACTGTATAAGTAAGCGTCCATGGGCTGACCATGCCTCTAGGGGTGTGATCAGCCCTAATTTCTAGAAAAGTAACAAATATTTTAAGTTTTTACGCGTGACGTCGTCCTCCCGGCTAAAAAGTACGGGGCACCAAGGACATGAGGGGTAGCCAACCAATTGACCTTCTGCTATGGGCATGGTGATCTAGGAACAGGATTCACGCTCTTTATTCTTACTGTTACCTATCGTGGTGGCAGTTTTAGAGAAACGGAGCTAACGTTAAGCCTAGGCTTTGATTACGTCTGCATCAGGGGGCTCGCCTCATCCTACCGACTGCGATCGCACCACTTTATATCATCTATGTACGCACCTCAGCCGACTCCGCCACCAGAACATCCACCGCGTCCGTCAGCGCTGCGATCGCGTCGTCCGGTTCGTTCGCCCCACCGTGGGGTGACGGTGGAAGTGAGCACCAAGGTGGTGGTCAACGTATGTTTGGTGGTGGTCTCTAGCGTTGCCTTGGTGAAGCTAATTCCCAATACCCTACGACAGCAGGCTCAGCTTGAGGAACTGCAGGCTGAAGTAACCTACCTCCATCAAGACGTTGAGCAACTGCGCCTTGAGTTTAATGCCTACTTTGACACGACCCAAACTGAGCGTCTTGCCCAAGAAGAAGGACAATTGCTCAAACCTAATCAGCGCCGGGTTGTGTGGCTAGATTCCCAGGAGTCAGATGCGCGTCAACTCGCCCATCACTAACCTACTTTGATGCTCTTGTTGCTGAGAGGGATGACCGACTCAAGATTAGAACCTTAGTTGAGGAAGGAGCGATCGCGTCCTGATGGCAGGATAGATCGGGCGCATTAGGGTAGTAGTGCAGTTTGAATCGTGTTGTGAAAGGGCTAGACGGGTCGCCTAGGAAGCTGGCTCAGCCGGTCGTTTCTAACTAGGGTCTTGCCGCATCCAATGATGATACGTTCGGACATAATTTCTCCAGATGCTCACGCCAGCCAATATCATGGTTTAGCGCCGGGGCACACTGTGAGCTTCAGGTGAATTGACGTTACTCCTGCCATGTCCATTCAAAAGTTTCCGCTTACTACGATTCAAAAGGTGCGGCAGTACATACAAAGTGCCCTTGTTTTGCCAGAGTCAGAACAACAGCCGCCATCCACCAAAACCTTCGAAGATGATAATGAGGTACCCGAACCTGAATCGTTAGATGCCCTAGGAGACTTATTCAAGTTTGGGGGCCCTTCCGAAATCCTAGACTCTAGTGCATCGGCCAGTGGGCGGTGGTTGGTGAGTGCGGTGAATCCTGCTGACGCCCTCATTCGTCTACCAGGGCTGACCCTGAAAGAGGGACTGCGCCTTGTGGGCTATATTTACCGCAGCGAGAAAAACGGTAAGGGCGTGGTTTGGGCGGTGCCGGAGGTGCTCAGCGTGACGGCGGAACTGGAAAAGGCTCTGTCGGATGATCTGGATCTGGCCCATCCCCCTCAGCCCAATCAGGCGCTGAAGGATGTGATGGAATCCATTGAGGGCGATCGCTCTGTGGTCTCGTTCATGGTGGCCTCTATTCTACGGCGGGAGATGCTGGAGTTTGGCTCTGCCGGAAAGCACTGCCGCTGGACACACCATCGCCTGATTGATGGCATTCCCAATACCATCGTGCCAGACTGGCGAACGGCACCGCCCCAAGAATTTGCGCCTCGGGCCCGGATTTTTCCCGATGGGCGAGCTGCGGTGGAATTTTTCACCTGCCGGGTTGCGGCTCCCACCGCCATTTTTCGGCACATTGACCAATATCCCGCCGATAGCTATGTGGTCAATAGCCTGGATCGGGCGATCGCCCTAGTCCACCGTCGTTCCTAGGTTCAGAATGCTCCTGTCCTCAAGCCTTCCTGCAGGGAATCTAGGGAGGATCAGCAAGCCACCCAGAGGATCCCCTGGGTGGTTTGTTATGATTAAACCTTATGGGATCATGATCAGAGAAGACTATCCAGCCTTTGATTAGGCTGTTACTAACTCATTGCTGCTCATCGGCTTGCCCATCGACCTCGACCCTTCACGCATAGCGAAGTCTTATATGTCTGGATTATTTGCGCTGCCAGCGATCGCCGCCCTAGCCATTTTGATTGTGGTTCATGAACTGGGGCATTTTCTGGCTGCCCGCCTCCAAGGTATTCATGTCAATCGCTTTTCCATCGGGTTTGGCCCCATTCTGTGGAAATACCAAGGATCGCAGACGGAATATGCCATTCGAGCCATTCCCTTGGGGGGCTTTGTCGGTTTTCCCGACGATGATCCAGATAGCACTATCCCCGATGATGATCCCGATCTGCTGAGCAATCGTCCCATTCTCGATCGGGCGATCGTGATTAGCGCTGGCGTGATCGCCAATCTTTTATTTGCCTATCTCTTGTTTGTGGGACAGTTTGCTGGCGTGGGCATTCCCGACACATTTAACACCAAGCCAGGTATCTTGATCCCGGAAGTGATGTCCCTCGAAACACCGGCAGCCCAGGCCGGCATTCGTCCTGGGGATTTGGTGTTGGAAGTCAACGAGACCACTCTGGGTGCAGATGCGCCGGTGATTGATCTGTTTACCGAAGCCATTCGCTCAAGTCCCAACCAGCCCGTAGATTTGCTTGTGCAACGGGGCGATCGCCAGCTCAATCTAACAGTGACCCCCGAGGTGAACGACCAGGGTGTGGCGGTTATCGGGGTAAAGCTGATTCCCAATGGAGACGCGACCTATCGTCGTCCCACGGGTATTGGTGAAGTTCTCACGCTGGCAGCCCGGAGTTTTCAAGATATGTTCTTGGGCATTGCTGGTGGTTTTTGGATGCTGATCACCAATTTTTCCCAAATTGCCGACCAGGTGGGGGGGCCGGTCAAAATTGTCGAGCAAGGGGCTCGCTTTGCCGAAAATAATCTGCTGAGCCTGATTCCGTTTACCGCTGCGATCAGCATCAACCTAGCGATTATCAACATTCTGCCGCTCCCGGCCCTTGATGGCGGTCAGCTCACCTTCTTGCTGATTGAAGGACTGCGCGGCAAACCCCTGCCGTCGCAGGTGCAAGAAAATGTGATGCAGACGGGGTTGGTGCTGCTGTTGGGGTTGGGCGTTATCCTGATCGTGCGCGACACAACCCAGCTTGAGGTGTTTCAAAATCTACTGCAATAGGCTGTGCCATGCCGCGCAAACTGTCTATCAAACAACAGCGGGCGATCGAAATCCTCATTCGCCTCAAGCGTCTGTATCCCGATGCCACCTGCTCCCTCGATTATGAAACGCCGGTTCAGTTGCTGGTAGCGACGATTCTCTCCGCCCAATGCACCGACGAACGGGTCAACAAAGTCACACCGGAGCTATTCCGGCAGTTTCCCGATGCTCGGGCTATGGCAGGGGCCGATCTAGAGGAACTGGAAACCTTGGTGCGCTCCACCGGTTTCTATCGCAACAAGGCCAAGAATATCCAAGGGGCCTGTCGCATGATTGTGACGGACTTTGGAGGACAGGTGCCCCAACTCATGGATGATCTGCTGAAGCTGCCAGGTGTGGCTCGGAAAACTGCCAATGTGGTGCTAGCCCATGGGTTTGGCATCAATGCTGGTGTCACGGTGGATACCCACGTTAAGCGGTTGAGTAAGCGGCTAGGGCTGACCCAGCATACCGATCCCGTCCGAGTTGAGCGGGATTTAATCAAGCTGCTTCCTCAACCGGATTGGGAAAACTGGTCGATTCGTTTGATCTATCACGGCCGCGCCGTTTGCATGGCCCGGAATCCGGCCTGCGATCGCTGCCATCTCGCTGATCTTTGCCCTGCGGCCGATCCCAGCAAGGTAGATGCTTCGGGGCCACCCCAATTGCGATCGCTGCCCTCGACCTAAGCATGGTCATCCTGGCCTAAGGGCATCCATGATCCTGGAAGTTTTTGGGAAAAGGGTAGATTATTTGCTTTTGATCGAGGTACCATTAGAGACGGTGTCTTAATAAGTTTTGGATATCTATGGCAAAGAAGAGCATGGTTGAGCGGGAGCGTAAGCGCCAGAAGCTCATTGATAAATACGCCGCGAAGCGGGCAGAGCTAAAGGAACAATTCCGCACTGCCTCTTCTCAGCAAGAAAAAATGGACATTCATCGCCAGATTCAGCAGTTGCCGCGTAACAGCGTGCCCAGCCGTCTGCGCAACCGCTGTTGGCTAACAGGCCGTTCTAGAGGTTACTACCGCGACTTTGGCCTCTGCCGCAACGCCCTGCGGAAAATGGCCCACGAAGGCCTGCTGCCTGGTGTGGTTAAATCAAGCTGGTAGACTCGCCAGTCGTCCCATCAGTATCTCCAACCTATCCTTGGTCACGCCATCACGGCGATGACTAGGCCATCTGTTGGACTGCTTCGTATGGATGAAGTAGCTCAATTTAGACGATATGTGAAAGCTGGGGACGGCAAGATGTCTCCAGCTTTTTGCTCTTCAAGGTGGCCGAAACCTAGGCATCTCGATGAGTGATAGACAAGGCTTTTGATTGCAGGGCAACGGCATGGATGCGCAAGCATGGCTAGAGGAACTGACGCGTAGTCGAGCGATCGCTGTGATTCGGGCTCCTAGCCTAGACATTGGCTATCGCATGGCCCAAGCTGTGGCGGCGGGCGGGATGCGAATGATAGAGGTCACTTGGACGAGCGATCGCCCTGGTGACCTGATCCAGCGCCTGCGAGAGGATCTGCCGACCTGCTGTGTCGGCGCAGGGACGGTGTTAAATCCCACGGATCTACGACAAGCGATCGCTGCCGGTGCCCAGTTTCTTTTCTCTCCCCACACGGATCTAGACCTCCTGCGCTGGGCGATCGCCCATCAGGTGCCGATGGTGCCGGGGGCTTTGTCGCCCAATGAAATCGTGGCGGCCTGGCAGGCCGGCGCTGCCACCGTCAAGGTCTTCCCCGTGCAGGCTATGGGTGGTGCTGCCTATATTCGCAGTTTACAGGGCCCCCTAGGGCATATTCCCCTGATTCCCACAGGGGGCGTCACGCTCCAACATGCTGCCGATTTAATCACCGCCGGGGCGATCGCGGTGGGAGTGTCGGGGCAGCTCTTTCCTGCGGAGGCGATCGCAACGCAAAATTGGTCTGCGGTTACCCATCAGGCCCGGCAGCTTGGGCAAGCTCTCCGTCCCTTCATCCACCATCCGAGGGTAGATGTTGAGGACAATAGACTTGCCCAGGGGCATGATTGGGCTGAATCTCAATCACCAAGTCAACATAGTCGCACTGGTGACACATGGGTGTAATAAATAACTCAGGATGGAGCGATCGCCAAAAGTACAAGACAAAGGCATCAATATCCGCATCGGACATGCCCGAGCGACCGCTGGCCTTCATGCGCTGCTCAGCCTCGCGCCGCCATTGTTGACTGAGGCGATAATCGGTGGGCGAGAGCACCATCAGCCGGTCTAATTGCTCCCAGAGGGGCAGATAGGCCTGCAAGGCTTGGTTAATATCGCGGGCAAATTGGCGATCGCTTTCGGTACTAATGGGCTCGGGAGCTGCGTCAAATACTTGGGGATCCACGGGACGAGTGCCCACAAACCAGCCCTCAAACAGCACAATGTCGGCACCGGAAATCATCATCGGCTCAGCGCGATCGCCCGCTCCGTTGTGCAGGGATTTATCAAACCGAGGGATGGCAATGGGGGTTTGGGGATCGGCCTGCCGCAACTGCTGCAGCACCGATAAACCTAGGTCTACATCATGGGTGCCCGGCGGCCCGCGCCATTTCAGTCGAGCATCCTGGGCCTGCAACACTTGGCGGTCGGCATAGGTTTTATAGAGATCATCAATGGAGAGTTCGCAAACTCGGTAGCCAAGCTGGTTGAGAATCAGGGTCAAGATAGCAGCCAGGGTGGTTTTTCCAGTGCCTTGCCCGCCCAAAATTCCCTGGACAAGGGGACGACCCAAGGTCTGGCGATCGGCGACAAGCTGCATTGCTAACGGCAGCCAAAGTGACCAGAGGGTATCTAGGCGGGCTTGACTGTCGTGAACGGCCCAGCCCAGGCGATGCTGACAAAAGGGAATAAATTGATGATAGACAGCGCGAAAAAGCCGTAGGCGATCGCGCACCACTTGACCCGCCGTCTCTCTTGTAATGCCAAAAGCCTGAGCCCGAGCTTGATCTGCTAACGTGGCCTGTTCTAGCTCTTGGAGAATAGATCCATCAAGCGATCCATCTTGCGCTTGCGTTGTAATCAAACCTGTTAAGAGCTCGATGAGAGGAGCAGAGTTGTCCATCGCTAGCTTCCGAGAAGTTGTGCTTGGATAAACATGCCATAGATGAATCCAATTTTCAGTGCATTGAGAATATCTAAAAGCCAGTAGGGGCGAGATGGCGGTATGTCTGCAGCCGATTGCCGACGATAGGTCGCCCAGCTTATAAGCTCTACGGTGAGCACCAAAAAGCTGGCAACCACAACATCAATTTCAGCCGTTTGTCCAGCCGTCGTGGAGACGACTAGGGCTAAAAAGATGCCAAACAGCAGCCCAATGACTAAAAACGAGAGTCGCCGCCAGGGGTTTTTGAGCCAGCGGGTGGCCTGAACGGTCACATCTTCAACTAAGCGGTTGAATCGAGTATTTTGCATGGCAATGTCTGAAGATGGCGGGGCAGTTTCTAGGCTGATTCTGGAACAAAGCCAAGAAACATCCCTGGGGATGACTACTGTATAAATTCCCCTAGATTTTAACGGTTCTTGGTCGAGTGGACGCAATGCTCGGTTCGCAGTAGCGTATAAAGGACGTCCTTCGACTGCCTGATTGAGGCATTGCCGTGTCAGATTCGCCCCTCTCTCCATCCCCATTGTCTAACGTCAGCACTCCAGGACAGTTTGATGCCGTGCTGGGTGGAGCGATCGCTCCCGCCTCAGGGGTGGTTCTGGGCGGTCTGGAGGGATTGATCTGGCGGATTAAAACCCTACCCGCAGACCAGCAGCCCTTAGCGCTTCCTGCTCTTTTAACCTACGGCGAACCAGGGCTAGCAGAACTGGTGCAGTGGCTACAGCACGATCGCCCTAGCCTGCAAAAAGCTGCCTATCAACTGCTCCGCGATCGCCCTGAAGCCATCGCCCAGGCTGCTATTGAAACCTGCTGTCCCTGGCCCTGGTTAGAGCAGCAAGCCGTCTTCACCCATGCCAGCGGTATCACAGCCTTGTCCATCCATCCCCACCATCCCTGGATGGCTAGCGGTTGTCGGGATGGTACGGTGACCCTTTGGGATCTCCAGACCGAGGAATCACGGTGGGTGATCGACACGGAGGATTTTATCCATACCCTCACCATCCTGCCTGGGGAGCAGTTGCTTTGTGGGCTAGGCAGGGGGCGATCGCCTATCCACTGGCATCTGCACCATGGGCAACGGGTTGATGGGGCGGGACATGTACCGCATGGATCAAGCACGGCATCGGGTCAGCAGCCGGATGCGATGGATCAACTGGCCGGCCAGGGTTGGCTTGATGAAGCGATCGCCTGGCAGACCGTAGACAGTCCCCCACCTCAGCTCCCTACCGTTCAGCCCCAGCAGCCCAAGGCAAGCCTGAAACAGATTGCCTCTGTCACCTTGAGCGATCGCCGCTATTTAATCAGCGCTAGTAAGAACATGATTCGCATCTGGGATTTGCGGGTGGGGCGGGAAGTCATGATACTGAAAGGGCATACTAGTCTTGTAACCGCCGTGGCAGTGCGCAGCGATCGCCCTTGGCTGGTCAGCGGCAGTGAAGATCGCACGGTTCGCCTCTGGGGACTTCCCTAGGGGATGGCTGATGGCAGGCGTTGACCTCGGTGATCATCCCTCGGTGATCATGTCTCGTTGCTGATTTCATCTTGCTCTATAACCTGGGGATATGACCCACGATCTACCCAATTCAGCTAGTCAACCCAGCGCTTTTGATGCTGTCTTGGGAGGGCAATCTGTGTCACCTTCCACCGGAGCTGTGCTGGGTGGCTTGGCGGGCGTCAAGCGGCGATTGATCAGCCCTGATCCGCAGCAGCGTTTGGCGGCCCTCACCGATGCCCTGCGCTACCCCTCTGGTCTGGAGTTGGTGATTGGAGCGTTGAGCGATCGCAGTGAGGTGGTGCAAAATGCTGCCTATCAACTCTTGCAGGATCAGACGGATGCTACTGTGCAGCAAGCCCTGCGTCTCTATGTTTTCTCTCGCTCGAAGCGCCATATAGCCAGTGAGGACGAAGCGACTCGCATAGCGGCCCTCTCGGATCTGGTTCACTGTGGCCATGAAGGGCTCAATTTGGTGATCCATGCTCTGCGCGATCCGTCTGACCTGGTGCAGCGAGCTGCCTATGATCTGCTCAAAGACCGTCCAGAACGTCGTGTGCGAACGTCGCTAGAACTTTTTTCCGCTGCCGGTGTGAACTACATGCGATTGCGAGCGCTGTTGATCAATGGAGAATGGTGCTTGGCTGACCAAGAGACGGTTGATCTGATGATCAAAGCCTGCGGTTTAGACCATGGCCCGCTGCAGCCGACTCAACTGCTACGCATTCCCTGTGAAGATTTGCTGATTATCGATCGCTTGTGGACACGCTACAGCAGCGGTCGTTTTGGCTTCAGCGTCCAGTGTTCTATCTGGCAAGATTTTTACAACCTCTATTGGAGCAAGTCCGATACTTGGAGTGCCTTTGGCGATCGCGTTGGCTGGCGTGTGAACCATCTGCTCAACCCCAATCACTGGCGGCGTTATGACGAACTGATCTTTAGCCTGCGGGCTCCCGTGGGGCACCTGCCGTTCTTGGGCGATAAATTTGGCATCTTTACAATCGAAACCATTGCCGGTCGATTGGCAAATTGTCAACGCTAAACAGAATTGCTGAAGATGAATCTAGTACGATCACAAATGTCAATTAACCTGCAGTAAAAAAATCAGCGGACTAAGTAGGAAATGTTAGGCTATAGGCTCCCTGATCTTCAGGGCTGCTTGGCGATTAGGTCACTCCTAACGCGATCGCCCCCTGTTCATTGAACAGGGATGACCATCCACATTTTTTTCTCTGCGGTATAAGGAAAACACCACCCCACCCTTTACATAGATCTATCCAAACCGTCATTATTTCTTAACTTTTGTGTCTTAAACTAAGTGAAAAGCATCAGTCCAAAACTCCTCTGTTGAAGATGCATCTAGGCAACTGTGTGGCTTGTCCTAAGATATTGTTGAGAACCGATCGCATGTTGCTTGGCTGCCGTTCAGCTAGTTCATACGCTATGGTGACTGGATAGCGGTTGCGTTGCTCATGGGTCTTACAGCCTCAGCATGGTTACCCTCAACAATTCCAGTTCGACAGCGTGACTCCTTTTTGAGACTGCTGGGTGGCTGAGTCACCTCAAGGTCTCTTGTGTTTTTCATCCATCGCTTTTATTACGACCCATTTGATATTTGGCAATACAGTAAGCAGGTTAGCCTATGGTCTCTTACATCTCAAACAAGGCCACTCGCATTGAATTTGAGCGAAAAATCCGTCGGATTCAACGCGATGTTTTGCGGATGGGAGCACTCGTGGAAAGTTCCTGCTGGCTAGCACGACGAGCTTTATTTGAACAAGACTTAGATGCGGCTCGGCAAATCGATCAACAAGATAAACAGATTGATCACTTCTACCGGCAAATTGAAGTTGATTGTGTCAATTTGATGACGTTGCAGGCTCCAGTCAGCCAAGATCTACGCCTTTTGAGTGCCTTGATGCAGCTTGTTCGTGATCTAGAACGTATTGGTGACTATGCCAATGACTTGGGAGAGATTGCCATCAAGCTTTTTCCCTATCCGGTGCATCCCTGCATGGGGCAGGTTAGGGAGATGTCGGATCGCTGCCGTGCCATGCTGGCAATGAGTTTGGCGTCGTTGTCTGACTTAGATGCTGAGTCTGGGTTAGAGATGAAGCTCAAGGATGACGCGGTGGATCTAGACTACGAGCAACTCTACGATCGCTTGGCTCACCAAACCGATGTCCAAGGCTCTATTGAGCCCATTGTGCTGTTGGTGCTAGTGATCCGTCACCTTGAGCGCATGGCTGACCATGCCACCAATATTGGTAAACGCGTAGCCTACATCGTAACGGGGCAACGGCACTAAGCAGATAGCCCTACTCCTCTCTCGTCAAAGACTCATAGTCAAAGGCTCATGAAACGTGCGTTACGGCTGCGCCTAACAGCACGCTACGACAGAGATACGACCGTTTGGGCTGAGCGGTTGCAGCCCCTCTCCTGACCTCAGGCTGATGAACTCATGCTGACTTAGAAGCCACCCCGTCGATTGGGCGGCGGATCTTCGTAGTCTTCGTAGGTATCATAGCCATACTCTTCTTCGCCCCATTCATCTTCATCATCGGCACCTTCCCATTCTTGGTTGGCAGGGGGTTGCCAGTCGAGTTCTTCATAGTCTTCTTCTGCATAGCCGGGCTCTCCCCAGCGAGGTGCTTCGCCGGTCGGCATCTCTGACTCGGGTAAGGGCCAACCCCGTCGTCGTCCGGGAGGGGACGGCATCTCGTCGTCTAGAACTAGATCATCCCAGAGGCGATCGCGCTGGCGAGAAAGTTCAATCGCAGATGGAGCTGGAGCTTCGACTTTGGGTTGCCAGGTGAGTTTGACAGAAAGGGCAGCGCTGCGGCCAATATTCACAATGGCGGCTTGACCGTTGGCGTTGAGCTGAATGCCAAAGGACACTTCAACTTGGGAGGGGCGATCGTCTAAGCTATTCATCGTCTCAGCCACCTGTTGTGCCATGGATCGCATGGTGTTCATGGCGTGGTTGATGGCGTTGGTAGACATCTCCGGTGACTGTGGCGATGACGAGCCAGCAGCGTCAAACTCTACGACAATGGGTGCGTTTTCATCTGGGACAAAGCTAGGCATACAATCATCTCAACCCGTTGAAGTCTACGATCCAGTCTAATCTGGATTTTGATCTTGGCCATCTTGCTTGAGGGCGATGGAGCATCGCTGGTCATCCCAAGAAAATTGGCACAATTATTGTAATGGGTTCACACCACCTGTCTATGACCTTGGGGCTGAACCTGCTGTGCTGGGCAGTTGATATGAGCGCTAGGCGTCGGTCATCCTATGCATCGGCCGGTTCAGATGGCGAGAGTTGCCAGCCTGGTTTGACCACTTGGCGCGCTCGGGCAATCACTAAACTATCATCGGGTACGTCATCGGTGACGGTTGATCCTGCTGCTACCGTGACGTTTTCTCCTAGGGTGACGGGAGCCACGAGGACGCTGTTCGACCCAGTCTTGCTGCGATCGCCAATGACAGTGGCATGTTTTTTCACCCCATCGTAGTTGGCCGTCACCGTGCCCGCGCCAATGTTTACGCCCTGCCCCAAGGTGGCATCCCCTAGGTAGGACAGATGAGCGGCATTGGTGCGATCGCCCAAGGTGGCTTTTTTAATTTCCACGAAGTTGCCAATGCGGCACTGTTCGCCAATTTCCGCATGACCGCGCAGGTGGGCGTAGGGGCCAATGCGGCTGCCGTCTTTGACGACGCTGTCTGAGATCACGGAGTAGAGAACCGTTACCTGTTCACCAATCTGGCTATTGTCTAGCAGCGTGCCTGGGCCAATGTGGCTACCTGATTTCACCGTTGTGCGACCCCGCAGATGGGTTTGGGGCTCGATCACCACATCCGGTTCTAGCTGCACATCTTCATCGATGGTAATGCTGTCGGGATCCACTAGCGTGACCCCAGCCTTCATCCAGTGTTCTTTGAGGCGATTCTGCAAAATCCGGTAGCCCATGGCAAGCTGTTGGCGATCGTTGATGCCCATAATTTCCTGGGGATCATCGACATCAATGGACACCACAGGCTTCAGCATGGTCATCGTATCGGTGAGATAGTATTCCTGCTGGTCGTTATTAGACTGGAGCTGGGGCAAGACCTCTGCTAAATCCGGCCAGCGAAAACAGTAGACCCCGGCATTAATCCGCCGATTTTGGCGTTGGGCGGCTGTGCAGTCTCGATCTTCCACAATTTGAGTGACGACATTGTTCCCGTCACAAAACACGCGACCATAGCCTTGAGGGTTGGGCATCTGGGCGGTTAAAATAGCGGCTGCACTACCGGACTCTTGCTGAGTGGTCAACAAATGCTGCAGGGTTGTTGGACGCAACAGCGGCACATCCCCGTTGAGGACGAGCAGCGTTCCCTCAAATCCTTCCAGGTGGGGTAAAAGCTGCTGTACGGCGTGTCCTGTGCCCAGTTGCTGGGTCTGCTCCACAAATTCTAGGTTGGGATAGTCGGCCAAGGACTGACGCAGCGCCTCTTGGCCATAGCCCACAATAATGAGCGTTCGTGAGGGTTGAATGGTGGATAAGCTATCCAACACCCGTTGAATGAGCGATCGCCCCCCAAACGAGTGTAAAACCTTAGGCAACTGAGACTTCATGCGGGTTCCGCGCCCTGCTGCCAAAATTGCTACCGCTACCATACTCATCCCCTCAGTTCATTCAAACGGAGTATATCGCGCTTGCTGGATCATCGGCCGAGTTTTTATGGCAACGCTGGCCAGAGTTAGGGCGAATGTTGCATGGATGGGGGGATGGAAAACGGGGGATGGAAGCAGCGGAATATGCTAAGCAGACTCGATTAGGGAGGATGAGCTAGGGGCTAGGTTGTTGCTTGCCGCCTGGATAAACTCTACGAACTGCTGCATCAGAACTGGATTACGCCAGCCTTGCCGAGTTTCTTGCACCATGATGTCTAACGACTCTTCTGGTGTGTAGGCAATTTTGTAGGGGCGTTCGCTCGTAAGCGCGTCATAAATGTCGAGCAGTTGAAAAACCTGCGCCAAGAAGGGAATATCGTCGCCGGTCAAGCCATCAGGATACCCGGAGCCATCCCAGCGTTCGTGGTGGTGGCGAATGATCGGCAAGACACCTTTCATGGTGCGCAGGGGCTGACAGATTTGTTCGCCAATGAGGACGTGCTGGCGCATGATCATCCATTCGTCATCCGATAACTTGCCTTGTTTCAGCAAGACTGAGTCGGGAATGCCAACTTTACCAATATCGTGCAGGTATGCGCCCCACAGGAGATCGCGAATTTCTTGCCGAGACAGGTGCAGAAATTCGCCAAAGGCCTGGCCGCGTTTCACTAAGCGATCGCAATGGTCACCGGTATTGGGGTCACGACGTTCAATGGTGCGGGCGATGGAGAAGAGTACCTGTCCTGCATGGTCTAAGTCTTCATTTAAGCGCTTTTGCCGGATCAGCGACTTGACCCGAGCGGATAACTCTAGCTGATCAAAGGGTTTGGTTAGAAAATCATCACCTCCTGACTCAATGCCTCGTAGGCGAGCCCGGCGATCGTTTAAGGCTGTGACAAACACCACAGGAATGAGGCGTGTATGTTCATCCTGTTTCAGATGACGACAGACCTCAAACCCATCCATGCCCGGCATCATCACGTCCAACAGAATTAAGTCCGGGGCAATTTTTGTTACTAGCTCTAATGCTGCAAACCCGCTTTCTGCCTCCAAAACTTCATATCCTTCGACCGATAGAAGCGCCACGGCTGTCATGCGGCTGGATGGGTGATCGTCAACAACTAAAATTTTGGGATGCTCAGCATCAGAACTATTCACTGGAGAAGTTCCCATTCCAATCAAGATTTTGATCCCCTACATCGGGTTATGTATGGGTAGAGTATGGGCTTAATATCCCATACATTCGGTACATGAATTGGCACACCTGACATGAAGTTTTGTCTTGATTGAGCTATCGAAACACAACCGAAGACGCAAGACTCATGGGTCTCCTCTAAGCGATACATACTAGCTAGATTGTGGTGATCAAGCTTGATGTTAATGCTATTAACCTTCGCCCTATTAGTATGATGAATTAGTCACCATGGGAAATCAGTCGTTTTACGGAGATTCTTATCTATGGTGCCCATTCTAGAGCGAGAATAAACAGCTTTGACCCAAAGTCCACCCGTGATGCTGTGAACCTGCAGGCAGGAACGGGGTTGCCATGGGTGAGTATTTTGACCTGAAAACCCCGATCGCCATGACAGGGGATCGGGGCTCTTGTCGGCTTGATGGGTTTCAACACCTAGGGTCGGACGTGGTTTGGGCGATCGCTACCCTTGGTTTTGTACGTCGGCGGTGTAGTCTTGGATAGCCTTGACTTCTAGCGGCTGAGACTGCAGGGCTCGAATGGCGCTGGCGGTGGCTTTGGCTCCGGCAATGGTGGTGACGATAGGCACTTTGTAGACCAGGGCGGTACGACGGATAGCGCGATCGTCGATCTGGGCAGTGGCTCCAATGGGGGTATTGATCACCAGTTGAATCTGATGATTTTTGATGTAGTCTCCGACGTGTGGCCGCCCTTCATGCAGTTTCAACACTAGGTCTGCTGGCACGGAGTGATCCTCTAGCACCTGTTGGGTGCCAGCAGTGGCCACAATGGTTAACCCTAGGTCAATCAAGTCTTGGATCACGGGGACAGAGGCTTCTTTGTCGCGATCGTTCATCGAGACAAACACCGTTCCGGTCAGGGGTAGTTTTTGTCCAGCAGCTAGCTCGGCCTTGGCGAACGCTTTGCCAAAGTCGGTATCAATGCCCATGACCTCGCCGGTAGATCGCATTTCCGGGCCCAGGATCGTATCACTGCCCGCAAATTTTTCGAAGGGGAAGACGGCTTCCTTCACCGCAATGTGGGGAGGAATCACTTCCTTGGTGAAGCCAATCCCCGCTAGGGTTTCTCCAGACATGACCCGCACAGCGACCTTGGCCAGCGGCACGCCGATCGCCTTGGAGACAAAGGGCACGGTGCGAGAAGCGCGGGGGTTGGCTTCTAGAATATAAACCTGGTCTCCCTGCACGGCGAACTGAATGTTCATCAGCCCAATCACGTCTAGGGCCTTGGCTAACTTTTCAGACCAGGTGCGAATCACGGTCAACACCTCATCGGAGAGGGAAATGGTGGGAATCGAACAGGCCGAGTCGCCGGAGTGGATGCCAGCTTGCTCAATATGCTCCATGATGCCGCCGATCACCACTTGTCCTGTTTGATCAGCGATCGCATCCACATCGACCTCAATGGCATTTTCCAAGAAGCGATCGATGAGGATGGGATGATCGGGCTCCACCTGCACCGCATAGGTCATATAGCGCTCTAGCTCTGCATCGGAGTAGACGATTTCCATGGCTCGCCCGCCTAGGACGTAGCTAGGACGTACAACAACCGGGTAGTTAATGGTTTTGGCAATCTGCAGAGCTTCGTTATAGCTGCGAGCCAGACCGTTGGGAGGTTGTTTAATATCGAGGGTATTGAGGATTTTCTCAAACCGCTCCCGGTCTTCAGCCGTGTCGATAGAGTCGGGGGAGGTACCCCAGATTTTGGTCTGGACGGGGCAGTCGGCAGCGTTCAAGTAGTCTTGTAGGGGCACCGCCAGTTTCAGGGGGGTCTGTCCTCCAAACTGGATGATGACGCCCTCGGGATTTTCCGCTTCGATGATGTTCAGCACATCTTCACGGGTCAAGGGTTCAAAATAGAGGCGATCGCTGGTGTCGTAGTCGGTGGAGACGGTTTCGGGGTTGGAGTTGACCATGATCGTCTCAAAGTCTGCATCCTGCAGAGCATAGGAGGCATGGCAACAGCAATAGTCAAACTCAATACCCTGACCAATGCGGTTGGGGCCGCTGCCGAGGATCATCACCTTACGGCGCGTGGAGGGCAGCACCTCCGACTCCACGACGGGGAAGACCGTACTGTCATCCTGGCTGGCGGCAAAGCAGGATACGGCGGATTCGTAGGTGGAGTAGTAGTAGGGGGTGAAGGCCTCAAACTCAGCGGCACAGGTATCCACGGTTTTGTAGACCGGCAGCACCTGCAGCGCTTGCCGGTAGGCGCGCACGTCGCCTTCAGTGGTTTGGGTGGCGTGGGCAATTTGGCGATCGCTAAACCCGTGGGCTTTGATCATCAGCATCTGGGCAGCGGTTAGCGACTTGAGGGGAGTGAGTTTGATGAATTTCTCCACCTCCAGCAATTCGGCAAATTTGTCTAGGAACCAGGGATCAATGCCGGTGAGTTCATAGACTTCTTCGACGGTCATGCCCAGCTTCAGAGCGTGGCGTACGGTGAAGATGCGCTCGGGATTGGGGGTGCGCAGGTTGGTGCGCACTTGCTGGAGACTGGGGAGCTTCTCAGCGCGATCGCATCCCCAGCCAAATCGTCCTGTCTCAAGCGATCGCAGCGCTTTCTGGAAGGATTCTTGGAAGGTGCGGCCAATGGCCATAGCTTCACCCACCGATTTCATCTGCGTGGTGAGGGTGGTGGTGGAACTGGGGAATTTCTCGAAGGCGAAGCGAGGAATTTTGGTGACGACATAGTCGATGGTGGGCTCAAAGCTGGCGGGGGTTTTTTGGGTAATGTCGTTGGGAATTTCGTCGAGGGTGTAGCCGACAGCGAGTTTGGCGGCAAATTTGGCAATGGGGAAACCGGTGGCCTTGGAGGCCAGGGCCGAACTGCGAGACACCCGAGGGTTCATCTCAATCACAATCATGTCGCCGGTGTTGGGGTTGATGGCGAACTGAATGTTGGAACCGCCGGTTTCCACGCCAATTTCGCGAATAATTTTGATCGAGGCATCCCGCAGCCGCTGATATTCCTTGTCGGTCAAGGTTTGGGCCGGCGCAACGGTAATCGAATCACCGGTATGCACCCCCATGGGATCAATATTTTCAATGGAGCAGATGATCACGACGTTGTCTGCCAGATCGCGCATCACCTCTAGCTCATACTCCTTCCAGCCCAGCAGCGATTGCTCGACCAAAATCTGAGACATGGGACTAGCATCGAGCCCCGACTGGGAGATAGCTTCAAATTCTTCTTGGTTGTAGGCAATGCCGCCACCGGTGCCGCCCAGGGTAAAGGCCGGGCGAATAATCAGGGGATAGGTGCCGATCTGGGCAGCGATCGCCCTGGCCTCATCCATGGTCTGTGCTAGACCGGAGGGGCAAACACCCACCCCAATTTTTTCCATCGCCTCTTTGAAAAGCTTGCGATCTTCCGCCTTTTCAATGGCGGGTAACTTTGCGCCGATCAGCTCCACCCCATACTTGTCCAGGACGCCATTTTTAGACAGCGTGACGGCTAGGTTGAGCGCCGTTTGCCCGCCCATGGTGGGCATGAGGGCATCGGGGCGTTCCTTTTCGATCACCTTTTCTAGAATTTCCGGCGTTAGCGGCTCGATGTAGGTGCGATCGGCCGTCTCTGGATCCGTCATGATCGTCGCGGGGTTGGAGTTGACCAGCACCACCTCATACCCTTCTTCTCGGAGTGCCTTGCAGGCCTGGGTACCGGAGTAGTCAAACTCACAGGCCTGACCAATCACAATGGGGCCAGAGCCAACAATCAAAATTTTGCGGAGATCATCACGACGAGGCATAGCGTCACCAACGGAGTCAGGGTTAAGTAAATCCCAATTATTTTAGAGGCATTCGGATCGGCCATCGCGGTGACTTGAGGATCAATTTTCTAAGGTTCGATGACTTAACAAGCCTTCTCAGAGGCAGGATATCCCCCTGAGCATGTTCCAGCTTTCTTTAGAATTGCGTTGTCTGGAGCTGAACGCTAGGACTGAGTAGTCTAGGGCTGAAAAACTAGGGCTGAAAGTTGTCGCCCAAGTAGTATTGACGCACCAGGGGATTGGCGTAGAGTTCTTCGGCGCTGCCCGCTGCTAAAATTTCACCATCGCGCATAATGTAGGCGCGATCGGTGATGGCTAGGGTTTCCCGCACGTTGTGATCCGTGATTAAGATGCCCATGTGGCGATCGCGGAAGCCAGCTAGGATATCTTGAATTTCAGCGACAGCGATCGGGTCAACCCCGGTAAAGGGTTCATCCAGCAGCAGAAACGTGGGATTCGCTGCTAGGGAGCGGGCTAGTTCGGTACGTCGCCGCTCGCCCCCCGATACATGGATGCCGGGTGTATTGGCAACGCGTTCTAGCCGAAATTCTTTGAGCAGGTCATGCAATCGGGCGGGTTGGTCTTGACGACGCACCTTGGTTTCTTGAAACACCAGCAGAATATTGTCGCTAACGCTCAGGTTGCGAAAGATGCTGGGCTCTTGGGCCAGGTAGCCAATGCCTAACTGGGCCCGTTCATGCAACGGCAAACTGGTGATATCTCGATCATCGAGGAAGACCTTACCCTGATCAGGACGTTCAATGCCTGTGGCTATGTAGAACGTTGTCGTTTTGCCAGCTCCGTTGGGCCCCAATAAGCCCACAACTTCCCCTTGATTAACAGACAAGTTGACGCGGTTGACGACCGCGCGTTGATCGTAAGCCTTGTGGATATTTTCAAGAACGATTTTCAAGCGCCCTATCCTAGATTGCTAGCAAAACAGCAGTGTGAGCGATCGCTCCCCGGCACAATCGGCGAGTCAGCCTGTTCCCATGGGGGATGGGCAGGCGTCGATCATTTGACATGACGCTCATCCTAGCAGAGGACAGCCCCTCGGGAGGGTGTTGTTACTCAACGGGCTCCAGAATTTCGGTTTTTGGATCAAAATCTGACTGTTCTGGTGCAACGGCTCCGCTGCCGATGGGTTCTGGATTTGCATCGGGCACAATGTAGATCGACTGCACCTGCTGGCCGCGATTGGGCAATGCCACAAACCGCCCTTCTTCAATCAGGTAGGTGACGGTTTCACCCCGCAGGCTGTTGCCTTCCTGCAGCACATAGACATCGCCACTGAGCACAATCCGCTGTTCGCGGCTGTAGTAAAGCGCTTGGGCAGACGTGGCCTGGATTTGGCGGGCGGGGTAGTCAATTTGCACATTGCCCCGAGCCGTAATCACACCGGTGATGGAATTGGCTTCTTGAATATCGGAGCGCAGCGTAAGAGCTTGACCGGGCGTCTGAGCAGTGGCGGAGGAAAGCTGGCTGAGGGGAGCGATCGCCCCGACGGTGAGAGCCGTGACCAAAAGGCTACTGGCTCGAAACCAACGCCGGAGACGAGCGGATTTAGTGATGGTGAGGGGGGTGGAAGCAGACGCCATAGGAGTTTCAATCACACGTGAAGGCTAATTTTAAATGTCCTCCGTTCCTAGGGCGAGAGCGGAGAGTTGACCGTTGAGGTCTAGGCTGAGAGCATAGGGTATATCAGGTTGCCCATAACCCGTTCTCTAACCATTTTAGAGAATACCCTACATTCATAACTGACGACTATTACGGTATTTAGGTGCCTTGATCCGGTAAACGTCTATGGCTAAGGTGCGAGAATCCATTGATTACGAAGATTACGTGGCTGGTTCGCGACGTTTACGAAAGGCCATAACGCAACATGATCACTTCGAGCTGGCGGAGCTTGTTTAGGCGGCTGTTGTTTTGGGGAAAGCGATCGCTCCCGGCTATCTTCCCCCGAGACTCTCGCAGCTACCGTGCTCGACGACGACACTTTATGCATCGCCGTCTCACCTTTAGCCTGCAGCTTGCCATCGTGGCCTATGGGACGTTCATCGTCTATACCTTGCTCAAGGTTGGCAATGGGCTGGTGGAAACTGCTGATGGCTGGCTTTGGATGGCAACCGGGAGTGTGCTGGGGCTAACGGTATGCTGGCTGCTGCTGAAAACCGTTTGGGGTCGGCAACATCCCGACCTCCTGTTTGTGGCCACAGCCTGGATTATTATCTTAGGCGAGCAACTGTGGGCGACGATCAACGGGTTTGCGCTACCAGCCATGTATTCTTGGACGCTGGTCTTTTTGGTGCTGGCGGCGATGATTCCGGTGCGCTGGCCGCTGCATGTGCTCACCCAGGCTGGCGTGCTGATCTACTACTACGGCGTGAACGGGCTTCTAGGATTGACCGTGCCGGAGGCGATCGCTCAAGATTCTCGCCAAATTCTCTACTTCTTCTGGTTTTTTGGCATTTGTAATATCTCGGTCTACCTGTATGAAAAGCTGCAGCGCTCTGAGTTTCAAGCCCTAAAGTCTCTGCGCCAGGAACGCGATCGCTCCGAGCGACTTTTGTTGAACATTTTGCCGGCCACCGTAGCTCGCCAGTTGAAGCAAGAGCACCGCACTATTGCGGAAAGTTTTGCCGAGGCTTCTGTTCTCTTTGCAGACGTCGTCGGCTTTACGGAACTATCTACGGGCATTCCTCCCCAAGACTTGGTGCAAATTCTCAATGAAATCTTTTCGGAGTTCGATCGCTTAGCCGATAAACATGCCCTTGAGAAGATCAAGACGATTGGGGATTCCTACATGGTGGTCGGCGGGTTGCCGGTGGAAGATCCAGAGCATCTGGGGGCGATCGCTGAGATGGCGCTGGATATGCAGGCGGCGATCGCCCAGTTCTCGCTCCAAGGCGACAAGCCGCTGCAGATTCGCATTGGCATCAACGTCGGCCCCGTGGTGGCAGGGGTGATTGGCATGAAAAAGTTTATCTACGACCTCTGGGGCGACACGGTGAATGTGGCGAGCCGGATGGAATCTCAAGGCATTGCCGGTGGCATCCAGGTTACAGAGGCGGTCTATCAACGGTTGAGCGATCGCTATGACTTCCAGTCTCGGGGCAGTGTTGAAATCAAAGGCAAAGGCGCGATGACCACCTATTTGCTGCTGGGGGCCATCGCTAGCAATCCCCTATCTATTTCCTTCGATGTCACCAAGACGGATTGATCACAGGGGTCGGGGAAAACTACGGACAAGCTGGCGGCCATGCCTAGAAAGTTCACCGCTTGATCCTCGCTATGCCGACGATGATGACTAAAATCTAGCCTTTCCTGGCTCGTGGGATTAAATGAGCTAATTTCACAAAACTTTATTCTTCTTCGCCCTTATCTTATACTACGCAAGGAACACTAACCCGGATTGACCAACTTGACTCACGTCCGGCACCTGTTTTCCTGGCTGAAAGAGCTGAAAGATCTGAGAGAGCGATCGCGCCCCCCAGGGTTTCACCTCAGCCCTGTGCACCACCAGTTGAAGGAGAAAGAAGCGATGTCGGAGGCCGTTAAGCCGCTGACAGTACCGAAAGAGTTTTTGGGCCCACCCCGCGATGTGAACCCTACTCTGATTATGTTTTTGGTTGCGGTTGCCACCGCCGCCTTGTCAACCCTAGGCTATTTCCGTTGGGGGTTGCCCGGCTGGATCTGCTTCCTGGCCAATACCCTAGCGTTGCATTTGGTTGGTACCGTCATCCATGATGCATCCCACAATGTGGCCCATGAAAATCGCATTATGAATTCAGCCTTGGGTCACGGCAGCGCGCTGATGCTGGGGTTTTCGTTCCCCGTCTTCACCCGCGTCCACATGCAGCACCATGCCAATGTGAATGATCCGGAAAATGATCCCGATCATTTTGTGTCCACGGGCGGTCCGTTGTGGTTAATTGCCGCCAGGTTTTTCTACCATGAGATTTTCTTTTTTAAGCGTCGCCTGTGGCGAAAGTATGAGCTGCTGGAATGGTTTTTAGGACGTCTAGCCGTTGCTAGTGTGGTCTATCTCGCGGTTCAGTATGACTTTCTTGGGTATTTGTTTAACTATTGGTTTTCGCCGGCGCTGGTGGTGGGCTTAGCGTTGGGGTTGTTTTTTGACTATTTGCCCCATCGTCCGTTCAAAGAACGCGATCGCTGGAAGAATGCTCGGGTGTATCCTAGCCCGGTGTTGAACCTGTTGATTATGGGGCAAAACTATCATCTAATTCACCATCTTTGGCCCTCGATTCCTTGGTATAAGTACCAAGCTGCCTACCGGGCTACCCGACCGCTGCTGGACGCTAAAGGCTGTGAGCAGTCCCTAGGTTTATTGAACGGCAAAAACTTTTGGAGCTTTTTGTACGACATTTTCCTAGGCATTCGGTTTCACCATAAGCCTGCTGCGGCTGCTACCCTAGAGATCTCAACGGAAGATCTGCTTGGGGTTGAGTCTGAGGTGGTTGAGTCAGGGGCTGAGCCGGCTATGGCGGGCTTAGAGGCTGAGGCTGGCCGCTCGGACAGCCGCTAAGGTTTCCTGCCGGGGTCAAGAAACCTTGGGTTGGTCAGGGTCAAAAAACTGGACAATAGAACTAGGGCAGGAGCATCTCACTCCTGCCTTTTGTTTTCGGTTTGGCAGATGGGCCAAGCCGAATCTGTGACCCAAGCTGTTGAGGCTGGACACGATCAAGCGCTGACGTTGCCTGAGTCGGAGTTCAGGCGAGGTTTGGGTCGGCTCATGAATTGTTCGCCCTCACCAAGGAGTATTCTGTGGTTTTACATGTTTCAGATCCAAGCCTTCACCCAGGGGGCCCTAACCCCTACGAGAACCAAACCCTAGCGATCGCCCGTGAGCTTTTGTCGGCAACTCGGGAGAAGCGATCGCTCTTTGCCCAAATGCGCGACCAAATGCGCTGGGACGATAAGCTGCTGGCCTGGACGATGGGCAACCCTGGGCTACGGGTGCAGTTGTTTCGGTTCATCGACTGCCTGCCGGCCCTGCGCAGCAATACCGAAGTGGCCCGGCATCTGCAGGAATATTTGAGCCAAGAAAGTGTTGAATTGCCCAGCGCCTTGAAAGGCTTGCTCAACTTTGCTGATGCTAGCTCCCTGCCAGGACAAGCCGCTGCCACAACGGTGAAAACGGCGGTGGAAACTTTGGCTCGTAAATATATTGCGGGGGAAACCGTTCAGCAAGCCCTCAAATCCATCGAGCAGCTTCGCAAGCAGCGCATGGCGTTTACCGTGGATTTGCTAGGGGAAGCGGTGATTACCGAAACCGAGGCTCAGCAATACCTCGATCGCTATCTGGAGTTAATGCAGGCCCTAACCACGGCATCCCAGCGCTGGTCGGCGATCCCTCAGATTGACCAGGCAGATGGTGAAGCTCTGCCTCGGGTGCAGGTATCGGTGAAGCTGACGGCTTTCTATTCCCAGTTTGATCCCCTCGATGCCGTTGGTAGCCAGGCTCGGGTGAGCGATCGCATTCGCACACTGCTGCGCCGGGCTAAGGAGCTGGGGGCGGCGGTGCATTTCGACATGGAGCAGTATACCTACAAGGATCTGACCCTGGCGATTTTGAAACAGATTTTGCTGGAAGATGAGTTCCGCGATCGCTCCGATATTGGCGTCACCCTTCAGGCCTATCTCAGGGATAGTTTGACGGATCTCCAGGGATTGATCGCCTGGGCTAAGGAACGGGGCTGTCCCGTAACGGTGCGGTTGGTCAAAGGTGCCTACTGGGATCAGGAAACCATCAAAGCGGTGCAGCACGACTGGGCTCATCCCGTGTATAGCCTCAAGTCTTCCACCGATGCCAACTTTGAAGCCATGACCCGGCTGCTGCTGGAGCATCATGACTATCTCTACGCCGCCATCGGTAGCCACAACGTGCGTTCCCAGGCCCACGCGATCGCCATTGCCCAGGCCCTGAAGATTCCTGCCCGTCGGTTTGAGCTGCAGGTGCTCTATGGCATGGCGGATAAGCTGGCGGATGCTTTGGTGGGCCAGGGCTACCGCGTGCGGGTTTACTGCCCCTACGGCGACCTGATTCCCGGCATGGCTTACTTAATTCGTCGCCTGCTGGAAAATACGGCCAATAGTTCCTTCCTGCGGCAAAACCTGGAAGAACGGCCCGTGGATGACCTCCTGGCTCCACCAGCGATGGAAACCCAGTCCCATCTGCCGGAAACGCTTAAACCAGCCTTCCCCAATGTGGCCGATACAGACTATGCGGATGCGGCAGAACGCGATCGCGCCCAGACCGCCCTCTCCAACCTACGCAGCCAGTTGGGGCAATCCTACCTACCGCTGATTGATGGCCAGTATCGCAACACGGCGGAGACCATCGACTCGGTGAACCCCTCCAATCCCTCGGAGGTGATTGGCACCATTGGGTTAATCAGTATCGACCAGGCGGAGCAGGCTATCCAAGCCGCTAAGGCCGCCTTCCCTGCCTGGCGCAAGACCCCAGCTTCGGAGCGGGCCGCCATTCTGCGCCGCGCCGCGGACTTGATGGCAGAACGACGGGCCGATCTCTCGGCGCTCATGGTGCTGGAAGGCGGGAAAGCGCTGCACCAAGCGGATCCGGAAGTGTCGGAAGCCATTGATTTCTGCCGCTACTATGCCGATGAGATGGAGCGCTTGGATCAAGGCTATGCCTACGATCTGCCTGGGGAAACCAATCGTTATCTCTACCAACCGCGCGGCATTTCGGTGATCATCTCCCCTTGGAACTTTCCCCTTGCCATTCCCACCGGCATGACCGTGGCGTCCTTAGCGGCAGGTAACTGTACGCTGCTGAAACCGGCGAATAGTACGGGGGCGATCGCTGCTAAGCTCACGGAAATTCTCGTCGAGGCGGGCATTCCCAAGGGTGTCTTCCAATATGTGCCGGGGCGAGGCTCTACAGTGGGCTCGCACTTGGTGCAGCATCCCGATGTCCATATGATTACCTTCACCGGTTCCCAGGAGGTGGGTTGCCAGATCTATGCCGAGGCAGCGGTGTTGCGTCCTGGGCAAAAACACCTGAAGCGGGTGGTGGCGGAAATGGGCGGCAAGAATGCCATCATCGTGGACGAAAGTGCCGATTTGGATCAAGCAGTGCAGGGGGTGGTTTACTCAGCCTTTGGCTACAGCGGTCAGAAATGCTCCGCCTGTTCGCGGGTGATTGTCATGGCGTCCATCTACGATACCTTTGTGGCGCGCTTGGTGGAAGCCACGCGATCGCTCAACATTGGGCCGGCAGATCAACCGAGTACCCAGGTTGGCCCCGTGATTGATGCCGCTGCCCAGAGCCGGATTCGAGAGGCGATCGCCCAAGGCAAGACCGAGGCCACCGTTGCCCTAGAGATGGATGCTCCTGATACCGGCTACTTTGTTGGCCCAGTGATTTTCACCGATGTACCGCCGACGGGACGTCTAGCCCAGGAAGAAATCTTTGGGCCGGTACTGGCGGTGATGAAGGCGGAGACCTTTGGGGAGGCGATCGCCCTGGCCAACGGCACGGCCTATGCGCTCACCGGCGGTCTTTATTCCCGCACCCCCTCTCACATTGCCCAGGCAGAGGCCGGTTTTGAGGTCGGTAATGTATACATCAACCGCAGCATTACGGGGGCGATCGTTTCCCGGCAACCCTTCGGAGGTTTCAAACTCTCAGGGGTGGGCTCGAAGGCCGGCGGCCCCGATTACCTGATGCAATTTTTAGAACCACGGGTCATTACGGAAAACGTTCAGCGGCAAGGCTTTGCACCGATTGAGGGGGTGGAATAGACCTAGATGCGATCGTTTGATTTGTTGCATCTATCCGAAATGAGGCTGCTGCTGTTGTAGCTGTTCAACGGAAACTGGAAAACCGAGCTGGGGTTGAGCATTTAGAACATCCGAGGTTCAATGGATTCTAAGGCTCAGCCCCATTTTATTCAACATCATATATCCTGCCCAGCGGCTGAATGATAAGGCGCACGTTGATGGCTATCCTAATCTAGGTAGGATGTTGAATGCTCTTTATCCCTAGGTTTAACCATGGATTTGGTCATTTTAATTGCAGCTATTCTGGTCACGATCGCCGTTTTCACCTGGCTGCTGCGCGTGTTCAAAGCTACGCTGAATACAGCGATCCTAATTGCCATTGTGGTGCTGCTGGTACAGCTTTTGTTTGGCATCGGCCCCGGTGAACTGCTCAACTATACGCAACAGCTTTGGCAGGTAGTTTGGCAAGCGATTACGGGGGGCGGTTAGACCTTCTGGGCGGCTAGACTGCCTAGGGAGGGTTCCCAAGAGAACAATAGGACGAAAGCGATCGCCCACCCCGAGATCTAGGTACACTCCATGCAGCTTGCCGGGTTTCGACGTTGCTCAACCCTCTGCGCATAGGAGTTAGATCTGTGCAGGGGAATTGGAGCATTCGCCGTCTCTCCATGCTGGCTAATCGTGATGTCTCCCACGTACTGCTCTACAGCAAGTGCCCCACCCATGGTTGACTAATCTAGCCCTTAGTCTTCAGATTTAGCCTCATCTGTTTCGTTCTCCGACGCAGGATCCGTCTCCTCGTCGGCCGCATCCGTCTCCTCGGCAAGCTCGTCAACCGCTAGCTCTAAATTGCGGCTTTCCATCAAAAAGATGCCCTTGGAAAATCGCACGCCCCAATAGCCCCCCGGTCGGCGATCGATAATGGTGCCTTCTTCCCCAATACTCACCACATTGGGCGGGCGCAGCATGGGCATCGGGTCAGCGGTTTTGACATAGGGCAGCGTGTTCATCAAACGCACCTGGTCACCGGCTTGGAAATCTTGCTCTAAGTCCTGGTTTTCAGACATGGGTTCCTGAATCGGTTAAATGGTCAGAATGCCACCTTCAACGTGGGAGTTGGCAGGGGTATCGATCGGTTAAGAATGGGCAGGGATCGCCGTTGCCAAGATGGCCTCAATGATCTGCACATTGGCCTTGGGGAACGGGTATTGCTCTAGTTCATCAGGGCGAACCCAGCGGATCTCATCACATTCTAAGGGTTGGGGGTCACCGCTGAGATGGGAACAATGGTGGACATTGAGGGTAACGCGAAAATGGCTATAGGCGTGGTCAATCACAATCAGGCGATCGCCCACGGCTACGTCAATGGCTAGCTCTTCCTGAATCTCTCGCTGAATGCAGGCTTCCACCGTTTCTCCCGGCTCAATTTTGCCCCCTGGAAATTCCCACATGCCGCCCAGCAATCCCTCTGGACGGCGGCGATCGATTAAAATCTGACCCTGCTCATTCCAAATAACGGCGACGCCAATCTGCTTATGGGGTATGGGATTACGCGGTTCAGACATGGGTAGTTGGGTTTGTAGATTGCGGGCATGGGCTTGGCAAACGGGCTGCCACGGACAGCGATCGCACTGGGGCTGTTTCGGCGTGCAGACTGTGGCACCTAGATCCATCAGCGCTTGGTTAAAGTCGCGAGGATGTTGGGGATCCAATACTTCTGATGATACCTGCCAAAGCTGTTTCAGCCTACGGTTTGGCGGCTCTTGGATAGCACAGAGCCGCGCCAAGACCCGCTTGACGTTGCCGTCAAGAATCGGGTAGGGCAAATTGAACGCGGCGCTGAGAATACCGCCCGCTGTGGTTTGACCAATGCCGGTCAAGGCCAGCACGGCATCAAAGCTGGAGGGAAACTGCCCTTGGTGGCGCTCTAAAATCTGTTGGGCCGCTTGGTGCAGCCGCCGGGCCCGCGCGTAGTAGCCTAGCCCCTGCCAGACTTTCAACACCTGCTGCTGGTCGGCTTGGGCCAGAGCAGTAACGGTGGGAAACTGCTCTAGCCAGCGGTGATAGTAGGGAATAACGGTTTTGACTTGGGTTTGTTGCAGCATGACCTCGGAGATCCAGATGGCATAGGGATCTCGGGTCTCACGCCAGGGGAGCGATCGCCCTTGGTGGGCATACCAATCTAAAAGCGATCGCCGCAGAACCACAACATCCAAGCTTGGGGTGGCGCAGGCATCGTCTTCTAGGAGCGGTATGTTTGGAACATCGCCTAGAGAAGCAGAATCAGCACAACGAAATCGGGGCAACACGGGGGCAATCTATCAACGTACCGGATCATTATTTCACAGATGGATCAACGGTCGCAGGCAGCGATCGCCCTCAGCGTTGCCTGGCTCTAGAGATCGGTGGATGGGGTAGCGTCGGCCTGCAGCGATTGCTCAAAGGTCATCCGCTGTTCTGCACCGCGCAGGAAATAGCCATTCATCATCGCAGAGGCGAGGAGCCGGCCTAAATTTTCACGGCTGGTGGTGATGGATACATCAAACTGATCGGAAGGCAGTCCACCTAGCATCCCGATGATGTGATGCTCCATCATTTGGAACACTTCCGCAGAATTGGGCTTGGAGAGCTGAGCGACTGTTTCAGGACTCATGGACTGCATGTACTGCCACAGGGAGTTTCCCCGATCAATACCTGCAAACACACTTGCCTTTCTGTCAGATGGGTTATTCACGTCGAAAACCTCACTAACCTTGTTATTGTTCGTACCATGCTCACAATCTACCAACCTGAAGCCATGGATGGGTAGTGAGTGGAACCGAACGGAAGGTAGGGAATTGCCCCCTCTCACCCCAGTAGTGTTACGGGCTAGGCACCACTGCAATGCATTCAATTTCAACCTTGACGTCCTTGGGCAGGCGAGATACTTCGACGCAGGCGCGGGCTGGGGCTGTGTCCGCGTCAAAAAATTGGCTATAGACCGCATTCATGGCGGCGAAGTCATTCATATCACTTAAAAAAACTGTGGTTTTTACCACGTCAGCACAGGAGGCTCCGGCGGCAGTCAAAATGGCGGTGAGATTGGCCATCACCTGCTGAGTTTGCTGGGCAACGTCGTCACCTCCCACCAGAGACCCGCTTTGGGGATCGAGGGGAATTTGTCCGGCCACAAACAGCAGAGTGCCGCTGGCAGCGATCGCTTGACTATAGGGCCCCACCGGCGCGGGAGCTTGATTGGTTTGAATAACAGTGCGGGTCATGGGCGTCAAATCGTATAAATAACCCGATCGCTTTCCCTGAAACGATTACAGACGCGGGCGTTGCCCATGAAATCGATAGCGCCAATAATCTTCCAGGATGCGATCGTGATCAAAGCATAGACGATCGGGCACCTGCCACGGCTCAAAAACCTGCACCGTTTTGGCGTCATCGCCGGAGACTGGATCTGCGGAAGCGATCGCTAAGAAGACAATACTGAGGGTATGTTGCCGAGGATCGCGATCGGGGTCGGAATAGACATGGAACTGATCGATCAGCTCGACATCGAGACCAATTTCTTCCTTCGCTTCCCGCCGTGCCGCCGTTTCCACCGATTCGCCATAGTCCACAAAACCACCGGGAATCGCCCACCCATAGGGCGGATTCAGCCGCTCGATTAATACGATGGGCCGATGGGGACGGTGGGTAAGTTCAACAATGATGTCTACGGTTGGGGTAGGGTTCCGATAGGTCACGGGGGGCGATCGTTGAAGATGGGACAGGATAGAGCGAGGCCAGGAACTAGGCGGTTAGATAACGAAGCGAGGAAACGTTCTGTCAAGTCTATCGAATGTGCATGGCTGAAACATCCTGCCTTCGATCCCCCGCTTTTCCAACCTCTTGTCAAGGGTGCTACAGACCTCTGGGGACTGCCACAGCCTTGCAAGACGGTGCGTTACGGCTTCGCCTAACAGCACCCTACCACAAGGTTTGTTGAGGGCCATTGACGTAGGACTTTCTTGACGTTGATCTTCTACTGGTTCCGCCATCATCACAACATGGCACCACCAACCTGCTCCTCGCTAGCTGGCTTGGCTACGTAATAGCTGCTTTACGGTTTGCAGCAGTTCTGGTGGATGAAACGGCTTGGTAATATAAGCATCGGCACCTTGACGCATCCCCCAGTAGCGATCGAAATCTTCGCTTTTGGTGGTACAAACTAGGACAGGAATATTCTGAGCCTTGGGTTCATTCTTAATCCAGCGACACAGTTCATAGCCGTTCATCTGCGGCATAATCAAATCTGTAATCACTAAATCGGGATAGCTAGAGCTAGACTGAATCTTTTCCTTAGCTTCCACCCCATTGGTGGCTTCAATGACCTTAATCCCCTGCTCTTGAAGTAAATCCGAGAGCATCTGCCTCAAGGTTTGACTATCATCCACAATTAACACTGTAGTCATAACGTTTCAACTAACCCTGGATAGCTTGGATGAGGTGATAGCCGCTCACTATAATATGGCCAGACTCCACGTCTAGTTCGGCATTGGACTGGGCTGTAGAGCAGCGATATCAATTGCTCAGAGCGCTTGATTTTGGGGCATTGGGTACAGACATTCTACACTATCCAGTTGGCTGCCTGTCGCCATACTGAGCATAAAAAGCACGATACATCTTGCACGTATATCGATCGCCCTGTGATAGATCATACGAACGCTGTTGAGTGATCTAACGGAAGTCGGTTATGAGTCCCCAGTGAATGTAGCTGCATGACATTGACGGCTCTAGGGGCTGACATCATTCAGCGTGAAACCAACAAGCAAATCACAACCCTATCGACTTCATTCTAATCTTCAGATGCATCCTGAAGAAATCAGGACGGTTCAGGGGGGCTTGCTCTGGGTTCCGCCATCTAGCGTACGTGAAAACTAGGAGGTGGTGGGCGATCGCCCCTGATGTTGCCCTAGATCGTGGGGAGCATCGGCGTGACTTTGACGGTTTAGACTAGAGCGATCGCCCTTGATAAGACCCAATGTTGCTACAGCACCTCTCGCTTCAGGTAAGGCTGTAAGGCATCCGGCACCCGCACCGTACCATCGGGCTGCTGGTAGTTTTCTAGAATGGCCGCCATGGTGCGTCCAATGGCCAGCCCGGAGCCATTGAGGGTGTGGACGTACTGGGTGCCCTTTTTACCCGGTTCCTTAAAGCGAATGTTGGCGCGCCTTGCTTGGAAATCTAGGCAGTTGGAGCAGCTTGAAATTTCGCGATATTTGCCCGATGACGGCATCCACACTTCTAGGTCGTAGGTTTTGGTGGCAGAGAAGCCCAGATCTCCGGTACAGAGTTCCAGCACGCGGTAGGGGAGCTGCAGGGCTTGCAGAATGCCTTCAGCACTGGCGGTCAGCCGTTCCAGCTCTTCAAACGACTGGTCAGGATGGACAAATTTGAACATTTCGACCTTGTGGAACTGGTGCAGGCGGATCAGCCCTCGGGTATCGCGCCCGTAGCTGCCGGCTTCGCGGCGGAAGCAGGGGGTATAGGCACAGTAATAAAGAGGCAGGTCATCGAGGGACAGAATTTCATCGCGGTGGAAGCTGGTGAGGGGCACTTCGGCGGTGGGGGTGAGCCAAAGATCATCGCGATCGCACTTGAAGCTTTCGTCTGCAAACTTGGGCAACTGACCTGACGCGGTGAGGGACTGGGTATTCACCAAGAAGGGCGGAATAATTTCCGTAAAGCCAGCCGCAGTATGGCGATCGAGCATGAACTGAATCAGCGATCGCTCTAGGGCCGCTCCAGCACCGATGAGGGTGACGAATCGACTTTGGGCTATGCGGGTGGAGCGCTCGAAGTTGAGAATGCCTAGCTTTTCGCCAATCTCCCAGTGGGGGAGCTGGTCGTTGGTGGTCGGCAGATACTCGTCTCCCCAACGGCGTACTTCCACATTGTCATCTTCGCTCGTCCCCGACGGCGTTGAGGCGCTGGGCAGGTTCGGTAACGCCAGCAAAATCGACTCCAGCTCTGCCTTTAGCCCTTTTTCCGTGGGCTCTAGTTCAGAAATCTGGGTCTTGAGTTGATTCCCTTCCTCTCGTAGGGCAAGGATTTCAGGCGCATCCGCCGCCACGCCAGACTTCATGGCTTGCCCAACCTGCTTACCAATTTCATTGCCACGGGCCTGCAGTTGCGATCGCTTCGTTTCGAGATCTCGCTGTTGTTGATCCAACGCCACTAAGGGTTGGAGATCATAGGGCCCTCGGCGGCTCAAGCGGGCCTGCACGTCATCAAAGTTATCGCGTATCTGCTTTAGGTCAATCACAACCGTTCCTTATGTCTCTCACGTCCTGGCGGGTTCACTAGAATGAGCCGCTGACCCAAACTGTTAGCGGCCACCTTCTCTATCAATACATCAGAATATACTCAGCTCTGCCCACCAGCCAACTAGATGGTGTTTGCTCCTGTGAGGAGAACGGTCACCCAGGGGGCGATCGCTGGATCTAAGTTGCTGTTAGGCGAAGCACCGTTTCGTACCGCAAGGCAAAAAAATCCCCGCCACCAAGGTAGCAGGGAATCTGTCGAATCATTCGTTAGGCAGGGATATGCTTAACGTCAGCGAACCTTAGTTCAACCATTCCACCACGGCATCTTCCTTGGTGTTGGTGTTGCGCTCAGGGGTTTCGCGGGTGAATTTCATTTGGATGGAGCGGGTTTGCTCACCGTCTGCCGCCACCGCCTTGATTGGGTAGTCGATCAAGCCATCTTGGAATGACATTTGGAAACGGAAGGTGCCATCGGGATTGAGCTTAATGGGGCGACCACCAATGGTTACGGTGGCATCAGGCTCGGTTGCGCCATACACAATGAGTTCGGCATCGGCAATCAGCCAGAACTGTCGGGGGCGAATCGGCGGCGCAGAAGCAGAGAAGCCTGCGCCCGACATGCCGATGCCCGACATACCGCCCATCATGCCGATACCCGACATGCCACCAATCATGCCTGCGCCCGACATACCGCCGATCATGCCTGCGCCGGACATACCGCCGATCATGCCCGCGCCGGACATACCGCCGACCATGCCTACGCCGGACATGCCACCGACCATACCCATGCCCGACATGCCTGCAGCACCAGCCATGCCCATGCCCGACATGCCCACACCGGACATACCCGCTGCGCCAGCCATGCCCGCGCCGGACATGCCTGCTCCAGACATCGTTGGCGCTGCCCACATACCCACACCGGATGGGAACACGTAGGAGCTGAGAGCTTCTTCTGGCACCTGCTGCATGGAGCCAAAGAGGGAGCCGGCTACCCGCTGAGCTTCCACCGACTCAGCCATATCGAAGATTTGGTCGTAGATGGGGCTTTGGGCGGTGGCCATGCGACGGCTCGGGGGCACTAAGTTCGCGTAGGTTTTGCCGCGTAGGTCTTCATCCCAGGTGATGCTGAGGAACTGGTCTTCGATCCAGTCGGAGGGATAGACGGGCGGGATGTGGGCAGGCGTTGAGCGAGCCAGCACCAGCCACCGACCATCGGCGCAGATGTAGCCAATTTCTGCCACATAGTCGCGATCGCTCACGGGGATCGGTAGATACCATTCCCGAGCTAGTTCATCACATTCATACTGCTGCAGGCTATGGGGACGCTGAACAGCCATATCCAGGGCAGTGACATCATAGAAGCGTAGGGCTAGACGGATGCCTCCCTGCCGCCGCATCTCTTCTTTTTGGTCGTTAGGCACATCCCAATAAGCGTAGGCCCACTGGGGATCTCGGGGCATGAGCACGATACTGCTTTCGCCATAGCCGGATGGCAAATCCTCTAGTCCCTCATCAACTACGGCCAACGTTGCAACAGAGCGATCCGTCTGACCAACATCGAATTTAGCGGCTTCCACTTCTTCCTGCGCCTCCAATGAGTGGGATGAATTTGACGTAACAACTGTGGGCCCAGCAACACCAGCCTGTTTCATCTTGTCGCGAATGGAACTGAGCAATTCGTCCTTCCTCATGCGACTGTATCGGGAGACGCCATATCTGCTAGCAAGCTTACGAAGCTGTCGCAAGGTCATCTCTTCAAGAGGGGGAAAGTCCTGTGTCATGTGTTTTCTCCAGTAGTTCTGACAGCAACTGACAGACGTCTCGAATGCAGATGGTCTAAGCCTTGTGCTCCCCTAACACTGCAAGGGTTCGAGTTAGTCATTTTAATAAAACCAAGTATGAGGACGTTCGCTATCATGTATCGCTCATGTTCCAAGGGACTGAAACATTTACCACCGTCGTGATACGCGACTGGGATCATGGTGCGGGGATCAACTTGCTCTTATAGTGCAGAAAGTTAAGGATTTGGTCAAGAGGCTAGCTGCCTTGATTCTGCTGGTCTTGACGAGATTTGTTGAGGTTTGGGGATCGCATTGTTATGGAACCCTGACAATTGCGATCGCCTTCGGGATCGAGTCGGGATCGCCTTGGGATCGCCTTATGTTTGCTTTTCATGACATAGGCGATCGCACCCCTCTCAGCCTGTGCGATTGGGTACGGAGTTCAGCTCTATCTAGGTGATATAGGTAGATGTTCAACCTTGCTTGAAGATGTGTATGCTGAGCTTTTAGACCGCTGTCTTGCCGTTCTTTGAGACAGTCATCCACCCACGTCGCTATGCCAACTTCTTTTGATCCCCTAGAGCCCCCAGAGCCCTCCCCCGCTGCATTTGCCGCCGCTGCTAGACAAAGCCACATCATTACCCGCCTGCTGACGCCAGCCGTCCATGTCTGGTTGCGATCGCAGGTGGAGTCGATTCAAACCCTGGAGATCGATATTCGGGGGGGCGATCGCCAAATCCTATCGGGGTACCTTCCCCAGGTAGCCGTTGGCGCGGAGGGGGCCGTCTATCAGGGACTCTACCTCAGTCAACTGCAGCTTCAAGCGCAAAATATTCGCGTCAACCTCGGGCAAGTGGTGCGGGGGAAGCCGCTGCGATTGCTGGAGGTGATTCCGGTAGAGGTAGCTGTCTGTCTATCAGAAGCTGATCTAAACGCTTCCCTACAAACGCCGCTTTTGGCCAATGGCGTGGCCGATGTTCTTAGTCCGCTGCTGCAGTCGGCAGATGCCGTCACGCCGCTAGCCATTGAGCATCTGCAGGTGTCCCTAGAGCGCGATCGCTTGGTGTTGACGGTCACCCTTGCCGGTCAAGCGACGCCCGTGATGATCACCACGGGGTTATCCATGGTGAACGGACATATTCTGCGGTTGACGGATTCTCAGTGGCGATCGCCCGTGGATCCCATTCCAGCTTGGATGAACTTCGATATTGACCTTGGGCAGGATGTCCATATCGACGATCTGCGGATTGAACCTGGTCAGCTCCTATGTCAGGGTCGGCTGAACGTTATTCCCTAGGCATCCCTCGGTAAACCTAGGAGTGAATCAAGTTCCTGATCTGCTAGGGCGGTGATTGCGACCAATGCGTTCGGTTGCACAGCTAGTCGCAAACGTCATCACCCAGTATTGTCAAGGGAAAGGCAGTGGCGAAATGACATGATCGCGCGGGAACGGGTGAGGGGAATGCCGGTGAACACATGGTATGCACCAACATTAAGTGAAATTATTGCCCTAGGAGAGCAGGACATCCTCGGTTCGCTGATGCCGAATGCGGCTCCGCCACCCCTAGACAAAACTCCAGAGCAGCGTCAGGCAAGCATGGAACGGCAATGGTCAGGGGCGATCGCTGCTTTGAATGCCTGTTTTGCCGCCATGGTGCCCTCCTCCTCAGATTTGGGGCATTCTGCCATTGGTGTGGTGCTCTCTGGGCCCGCACCCATTTTGCAATCCGGCTTGGCTGACCACGTAGCTAGTTGGACGATGACCGCCGAGCTGAGCTTGGCAGATTGGCTTCCCTATCACCTCTTGCCTTCATCGGAGACGAGTGCGCCCCATCCCTTTTCGACGCCCTCCACCTTGCCGCTGCTGGGCCACGATCCCCTAGTCCAAGAGCAATTCTGCCTAGCGCTTACGCCTCAGTTTGGGGTGGTGATGACCCTAGGACGCGACACAACTGGCGATCCAGTTTTTCTCGTGTCCTTTGTGCCCGATGTGGTGATGCAGGCTTGGCGATCGCTGCGATCGCGCCTCGTGCTCAGTGCGCCCCATGTTCTTTCCCAGCTCGACCATCTGGTGCAACAGTTTACGCCGCCCACCCCCGACTACCGAGTCGTCACCCAATTTCATCGGTTGATGCTGATGCATCTGCCCGAGCCCAACCATGGGGTCGTCCACAATATTGATGTAGCTCCCTCTTGCCCTGTGGATGGTTTTCAGCCGATGCATGCACAGGAGCCAGCGTTACATCCAACTCACTTAGATACCCACGGACGGGCCGATGTGGAATTGCTGAGGGCGATCGCCCACGAGGTGCGTACGCCCCTGACCACCATTCGCACCCTGACGCGGCTGCTGCTGCGACGCAAAGAGGTGACGCCCGATATTGCCAAACGTTTGGCGATGATCGATCGGGAATGTACCCAACAAATCGATCGCTTCAACCTGATTTTCCGCGCTGTGGAGCTAGAGACAGAAGCCAGTAAACCCTGTGCCCAATCCCTTGCGTCCATTTCGCTGAAGCAAGTTTTCCACGATGGCGTACCCCAGTGGCAAGAGCGGGCCAGCCAGCGCAACCTCACCTTGGATGTGCGTCTACCCCAGACGTTACCGATGGTGGTGAGCGATCCGGTGATGCTCAACCAAATGCTCAGCGGTCTCATTGATCGGATCACCCAGACGTTGCCTTCTGGTAGCCATATCCAAATGCAGGTGTCCCTGGCTGGTAGCCAACTCAAACTGCAGTTGCGATCGCACCTAGACCATAAAGGCGATCGCCCAACTCCCGATCCGGTGTCCTATGGCTTTTTTGCGCCCACGTTGCAGTCCATTGGCGATTTGCTGATGTTTCAACCTGAGACGGGTAATCTTAGTCTGAATCTCGACGTCACCAAGAACTTGTTCCAGGCTCTGGGTGGAAAACTGATTGTGCGCCATCGTCCACACCATGGCGAAATTTTGACGATTTTTCTACCGCTTGAAACCCGATCTGAGGCATAATAGCTGAGGTGGATCAACCGGCTCAAGCGGCTTGAGAAAAGTGTTTGAGTGTGGGAAAAGATCTGCTACTATAAAAGACCAGCATATTGGAGAGATGGCTGAGTGGTCGAAAGCGGCAGATTGCTAATCTGTTGTACGGTTTAGGTCGTACCGAGGGTTCGAATCCCTCTCTCTCCGTTCATAAGGCTTTCAGCCAATAAGCGCTCTCAGTTT